>DATEPG010000052.1:0-5414 GCA_035273265.1 Polyangiaceae bacterium | reverse complement strand
ACTCGACGAGGCGATGGCGCACGACAAGGAAATCTTCTTGGCTGCGCAAAAGAGCGCCAAGACCAACGAGCCGACACCGGACGACATCTACACGGTGGGCACCGTCGGCACGATCGTGCAGCTGCTCCGGTTGGCGGACGGCACGGTCAAAGTTTTGGTCGAGGGTCGTCAGCGTGCGCGGGTGAAGCGCTACAACGAGTCGAACGACTTCTTCTCGGTCGAGATCGAAGAGATCCCCGAGGCGGGCACGGCCGATGTCGAAGTCGAGGCGCTGATCCGCAGCGTGCAGAGCACGTTCGAGGTTTACGTGAAGCTGAACAAGAAGGTTCAGCCGGAAGTTCTGATGAGCGTGCAGAGCATCGACGATGCCTCGAAGCTCTCGGATACGATCGCCGCCAATTTGCCGACCATCAAGCTCGCCGATCGACAAGGCCTGCTCGAGATGGAGGAGGCCAAGAAGCGCCTCGAGCGTCTGTACGAGCTGATGCAGGCGGAGATCGAGATCCTGCAGGTCGAGAAGAAGATCCGCTCCCGCGTCAAGAAGCAGATGGAGAAGACGCAGAAGGAGTACTACCTCAACGAGCAAATGCAGGCCATCCAGAAGGAACTGGGCGGCGGCGAGCGCGATGAGTTCAAGAGCGAGATCCAAGAGATCGAAGAGAAGCTCAAGACCAAGAAGCTCAGCGAAGAAGCGCAGGGCAAGGTCAAAAAAGAGCTCAAGAAGCTGAAGATGATGCACCCGACCAGCGCGGAAGCGACGGTCGTGCGCAACTACGTGGATTGGATTTTGACCCTGCCTTGGTCGGACAAGACCGAGGAACGCTTCGACATCACGGAAGCCGAGAAGATCCTGGATGAGGATCACTACGGCCTGAAGAAGCCGAAAGAGCGCATCGTCGAGTACCTGGCGGTGCAGGCTCTGACCAAGAGCCTCAAAGGGCCGATTCTGTGCTTCGTCGGTCCGCCGGGCGTGGGCAAGACCAGCATTGCGCGCAGCATCGCGCGCGCTACGGGTCGGAAGTTCGTGCGCCTGTCACTCGGTGGCGTGCGTGATGAGGCGGAAATCCGCGGCCATCGCCGGACCTACATCGGTGCGTTGCCGGGCAAGATCATCCAGAACCTGAAGAAGGTCGGCTCCAACAACCCCGTGTTCTTGCTCGATGAAATCGACAAGATGAGCACGGATTTTCGCGGTGATCCGGCGGCGGCGCTGCTCGAGGTCCTGGATCCGGAGCAGAACAAGACCTTCAACGATCACTACCTCGACCTCGATTACGACCTCTCGGACGTGATGTTCATCACCACGGCGAACACCTTGAGCGGTATTCCTATCCCGCTCCAGGATCGCATGGAGATCATCCAGCTCACCAGCTACACCGAGTTCGAAAAGCTGAATATCGCTCAAAAATACCTGATTCCGCGCCAGAAGAAGGAATGCGGTCTAGACGACGTCCCGGTCGAGTTCACGGAAAATGCCGTGCGTACCGTGATTCACCACTACACGCGTGAAGCCGGTGTTCGCTCCCTCGAGCGCGAGCTAGCCGCGGTGTGCCGCAAGGTGGCGCTCAAGGTCGTCAAAGAGGGCAAGGAACAAACGCTCGAGATCCGCGGCGCAGACGTGCCGACCTACCTCGGCGTGCCCAAGTTCCGACTCGGCAAGAAAGAGGAGCTCGACGCGATTGGCTTGACGCACGGCCTGAGCGTGTCCGATCACGGCGGTGACATCCTCGATTGCGAAGTGAGCGTCGTGGCCGGCAAGGGCAAGTTGGTCATCACCGGCCTGCTCGAGAAGGGCATGGAGGAGAGCGCCCAAGCCGCGATGAGCTACATTCGCTCACGCAGCACGATCCTCAAGCTCGACCCCGACTTTTATCAAAAGGTCGACGTGCACGTGCATTTCCCGGACTTCGTGCGCAAGGACGGCCCGAGCGCGGGCGTGACCATGGCGACCAGCATCGCGAGCGCGCTCACGCGCGTGCCGGTTCGCAATGAAGTCGCGATGACGGGCGAGATCACGCTGCGCGGGCGGGTCATGCCGATCGGTGGCTTGAAAGAAAAGATCTTGGCGGCTCATCGCAACGGCATCACCACCGTCTTGGTGCCCAAGGAGAACCGCAAGGATCTGCGCGAGATCCCGCGCCGCGTGTTGAAGACGCTGCGCGTCGTGCTGGTCGAGCACATGGACGACGTGCTGCGTGAGGCCATGGTTTTCCCAGAGCCGGACACGCTGTTCGGGCCGCGTCGTTCGTTGATCGAGTATCGCAACGGCGAGCTGATCGAAGAAGACGCCCCGGCTTCCTCCGCTGCACGGACCGTGCTTCCTGGCGACGCGCCAGGCGAGCAACCCGGACTCAGCTGATCGAAAGTCGCACCGGAGGCGACGGCTCGAGCTGAGGTTTCGAGCCGTTGTTTCGTCGTAGTGGCACCCCGCCTACGTCGCGGGGGGGGGTTGACGCCAGCGGGGTGCCGCGTGCAGCAGTATCATACCCAAGGGTTATTTGTGAAGCACTCAGGCGTGCGCTTCTAACTCTTGAGGGGTATTTTCGGCGAGGCCTCCGCTGGGGCATTCAGCGACGGTCGATTGCCTGATTGTGGCGGAGCTGACTCATCCACTGGTCCTTGCTCGACCCACTTGCCGAATAGCCAGACGACCGAACTTGCCGGCGCTTGGCTCTCGGGGACGGCGTCTTCCTCGCGACCAAAGTGCGATAAAACCCAATCCTTGCCGGGCATGTCGAGTTTAGAGAGGAGTCTCCTGAGTGGGAGCACCATCAAGGGGCCATCCTTTCGAAGGTCAGCGAGGTGCGCTGATGTACGGCAAGAGTATCTTGCATCGTTCCTACATAGCACGACATGTGCCACGCAACCGTCTCGCCACGTTTCCAACTGGTTTCGGATACGGTTGCGTTCGAGTGACAGCGCAATTGCGCTTGCACAAAATTCGGATCTGAGATTTCAGCCTGCGCTGAGCCGCGCCAGACGACGAGTGTTGGGGTACTGTTGCGGCTCGGCCTGATGTCTACGCTTCGCAACGAGCTCCCTACGACCCGCGCGCTACCCGCCGTATCGGCAGGACGCACTTCGTGCTGCGTGCGCTCGAGCGACACGAAAACGCCACAGTGCCTGGTTGATGCAGAGTGCATCAGTTTGGCCCGCGCCTTTGTCAACAGAGGCGAATGGTTCAGCTACGCGGAGGTCTCTGCTTGAGTTCTATTCCCCCAAACGCGCAGGCACCGGTGCTGCGACTCGGTCGCTACCGCCTCTTACTCGAGCTGGGTCAGGGCGGGATGGCGCGGGTGTTCGTCGCCTTCTCGTCGGGCCTCGGCGGCTTCAACAAACTAGTCGTGCTGAAGGTGATGCGCGACGAGCTGCGCGAGAACCAGAGCTCGCTGGATATGTTTTTGGCCGAAGCGCGCTTGGCCGCGCGCATGAATCACCAGAACATCGTGCAAACGCTGGAGGTCGGCGAGGACAGTGGTCGCTACTTCATTTGCATGGAGTACCTCGAGGGGCAGACGCTCGGGCGCCTGTTGAAGAAGACCCTCGATTCACCGCTGCCGCTCGCGGCGCGCCTGGAACTGATTTGCCAGGTGCTCGAAGCGCTGATCTACATGCACGGCTTCACCGATCCGGACGGCACGCCACTGTCGCTCGTCCACCGCGACATCAGCCCGAACAACATCTTCGTCACCTTCGACGGCACAGCCAAGGTCTTGGACTTCGGCGTGGCGAAGGCCACGGGGGTCAGCCATGCCACCGAGGCAGGCATGTTCAAGGGCAAGCTCGGCTACGCCGCTCCCGAGCAGATTCTGGGCAACAGCGAGCAACGCTCGGACGTGTTCGCCGTGGGTGTGCTGCTCTGGGAGCTCTTGGCGTACCGGCGCTTGTCGCAGGACCGCACCCAGCAAGAAATCGTCCAGGCGCGCATGGCCGGGGTCGACCCCGAGCTGATGAAGAAAGCGCTCGGCGTGCCGGTGGAGCTTTTGCAGATCTGCACGCGTGCCGCAGCCAAGCGGGTCGAGGATCGCTACGCCTCGGCGTCGGACATGCGGGACGCCCTCCGGGCTTATATCCGCGCCAACAATCTGGAGTTCTCGGCGGAGCAAATGCGCGCGGTGCTGGACGACCTGTACGCAAGCGAGCGCGTAGAGATCCGGCGCTTGGTCGACCAGCGCATGAAGCAAGCCAACCTGGAGGATGATCACCCCTCATTCGGCGGGCAGCCGATCCCGGTGGCTCCAGCGGTGCTGGGCGGGATTGGGGGCGCTACGCTCACGGGCAACGCTTCGACCTACGTGCTGCCGTCTGCTCCCACGAACAGGAGCAAATGGGTCGCTGCGTTGGTGGGCGTCGCGGTTCTAGCCGGCGTCGCAGGGCGCTGGCTGAGCGGTTCGGAGCAGCAGCCCCAGCCGACCGAAGCGGCCTTGCCCACTCCGGCGACGCAAGTCGCGAATGGCGGACCGCGCAACGTGGCTACGCAGGCCAAGCTCGTGACCTTGAAGATCGCGGCTTCGCCTCCCGATACCGAGATCCTGCTCGACGGCGCGAAGCTCGAAGGCAACCCGTTTGTCGGCCAATTTACCAAAGATGCCAGCCTGCGCCGGCTCGAGTTGCGTTGCGTGGGTCGGCTCACCGAAGCGCGCATGATTCGCCTGGATCAAGATCTCGATCTGCTGATCTCCTTGCCAGCCGACAAGGCGAATCCACTCAGGGCTCGCGCCGCGCCTGCCGTCGGCGTGTTGGCAAAACCTGCCGCCCTGCGCCCGACGGAAGCCGTAGCTCCTGCGCCCGCCGTGGCCGGCGCACCCTTGCCACCGCCGCTCACTCGCCGAGAGTCACCGGCGCCTGCTCGCCCAATCGACGACTCCGATCCGTACGCGAAGTGAGCGCACGGGCCACGGCTAAGAGAGCCCGCCCTTACCCTTGAGCGCGCTGCCGAACAGCGTGGGAAAGTGCGAGGCGAGGCCGCCCGGCGACGCCTTGAGCATCGTCACGAGCTCGAGCAACGCCGCGGCGATCACCTCGACGTCGTCCAAATCGTCGATCGCGTTCGGGCCGCCGGACATGCCCGCCAACGCAGCCAATAGGCGAGGCCCGAGCCCGCGCTCTTCGATGCGCGGAAATTTGGCGAGCCACGCCTCCGCGAAATCAGCAACCACGAAGTCGTCTTGCATGCGATTGGCCGTTGGCCCGTCGAAGGATCTCTCAGGGCGATTGTCGTAGTAGGCGGGACCGGGCTTGAACCGATGACATCCGGCGTGTAAAGCCAGCACTCTACCAACTGAGTTACCCGCCCAGTGGCCAGCGGTTCGTAGCTGCGTTTGACGGGGCCGGCAAGAGGGAACGCTTCGACGCCGCCCGGCGTGCGCGAATCTAGGATTGGCTCGAAGTACGAGCTGCGGGCTTGGCCTTTT
>DATEPG010000051.1:0-3319 GCA_035273265.1 Polyangiaceae bacterium | reverse complement strand
AACCACTCGCACCCGATTGCGCCGAATGTGCTCGATCGAAACTTCCATGTCGAGCTGCCCGACACTGCGTGGGTGACTGACGTGACGTACGTCTGGACGCACGAAGGTTGGCTCTACCTCGCTGCAATTCTCGACCTGTTTCGCGGCGTGTCGTTGGTTGGGCCGTGAGCGCGAACAACGACCGTACGCTCGCGCTCAGCGCTCTGGATAGGGCGACCTCGGCAAGAGCGCCCGCCGTTGGCCTGTAAGCCATCGGCCAGCGACGTAGGTTCCGGGTATTGTAGTGGGAAATCGCGTGTGCTCGCGGCACCGTTGCGGCGGGCATGCACGCATGCGAGGCGAGCGGGGTGTCAAGTGATCGTGGCGCGCCGCCCAGGTTGTCGGAAGCAGAGCTCCCTGCTGTCAGTCCGCTCGAGTTTATCGTCGCGACCGGCGACGACGGTGTTCCGTCGCTCGACGTGCGCGAGGGCGAGGGCGAGCGGGTCTACAAGGTCGAGGATATGTACTCACGCCTGTTGTTCATCGCGCTCTGCCGACAGCACGGTGCAACTGTGTATAGGCGTCCGCGGCAGCGAGTAGTGTCGGTCTGCGTGCGGACGACGCTGGCGAAGCACGACGCGCTGTGGCAGCGATTCCTCGGCTTGAGCGCTCAGCTGGACGGGCGGCTCGCGGAAGCGACTCAGGAATTCTTGGTCGAGCAGTGCGGGATCAGCAAGCGTTGAGATGCACTACGCAGCGGCTGATTCGGACATTCTGCCGTCCGCGCCGCCAGGCTTGTAGTTCTCGGGCAACAGCGCGTTCAGGTCTTTCTCGCCGCCGAGGATGAGCTTCAAAGTATCGCGGATGTAGCAACGCGGATCGTGCCCGAGCTTCTTGCAGGTCGTCATGATCGTCAGCGCGTCGGCTGCGCGCCGGGCGCTTTCATCGTGACCGCAGAAAAGCCACGTCTTGCGATCTAAAACCCAGGTTCTAAGGTCGCGCTCGACCTCGTTGTTGGTGAGCTCCATCAGCGGGTCATCGAGAAAGCGCGTCAATCGTGGCCACTGGCGTTGGATGTAGCGCAGTGCTTTGCCGAGGTCGGACTTGGGTTCTGCGTCTCCGACGGTAGTGTCTACCCACCCTTGTAGTTCCGCGACCAACGGGGCGCTGTCGCGCTTGCGTCGCGCGCTCCGCTGTTCGACGCTTTCACCAGCGCGCTTCGATTCCGCATCGACGTGAAACAACTTGGCGTAGAGCCGCAGTCCCTCGATCGCGCGGTGATCGCCGCCGCGCAGCGCTCCGACGAGGCCGCGCCGGGCGTGCGCGTGGCAGCCTCCGCGCTTCGCACCAGCACGCTCGACGCAGTTGTTGGTGGGTGAGCCGTCGCACATGGCGCTGACGAGCCGGTAGCCCTCGAGCTTCGCCTCGAGATGATCGGCGTGCCCACTCTTGGCGTACATGAAGTACGAGTAGCAGTGTGCGCCTTGAATTAGCCAGAGCGCAGCATTGCGGATCCCGAGTGGGTGCTCGACGTCCAATACTCGCATGCTGGTTGCGTCGAGCGCCACGTAGTCTGACTCCATGCACCGCTTGAAGATGCGGCGCACAATCGGGTCGAATAGGTCGATGACGCGACCACAGCTCGCGGCCAATGTGTTGGCTGCCAGGGGCACATCTTCTTGCCGTGCTTTACGCTCCATGCGTTCCCACGGAACAGCGTCTTGGTAGTGATCGACCAGCGACTGCACGAGCAACTCGTTGCCGAGGACGCCGCGATCGAGCACCTCATCGCGTTTCGGCGCGGTCGCCGCATGATCGTGGCAGTGTTGGCAGGCCACGACCTCGCGCTTGTCCTCGCGCACCACGTAGCGCGCAGGCTCGATGTCGAGCTTCTGGCACACTTTGAAAGTGACGTGTTCGCACTCGGTTGCGCAGTGTGGACAGACGCGTTCAGCGCCAGTCACCAACTCCACGTCCCCTTCGACGCGCGGGATGTGGTCGGGAAACTTCGGCCGCCCGTGAGCGTCACGATTTGCTTGGTCAGGCTTCTTCCGTTGCTTCCGCTTGGGCTTTTCGTCGTCCTCGTCCGAGTCAGACGTGTCGTTCGCGGGCGGCTTCGGACGGGCGATCACCACAAACGGCAACTCCAGTTGCAGGCGATGCGTCGTCTCGCTCGCCGGACGCTTGCGGCTCTTCCAGGCTAGCTGCCGAGCCAGTTCCTGATTCAGATCCCGCATCCGGGTTAAAAGGCCAATGACGGCCGCGATCAGTTCCGCGATGGCACCCTCTGCCACCGCCTCCGCGATGAAGCGTCGAATTCGCTTCAAATCGGGCGTCACGAAGTCGCTAGCGACTAGCTTCGCCGTACTCGCCTTCATCGCCATCGCGAGGTCAACCTCGCGAGCCCGAATCAAATTCCCGCGTCGGGATCTTTTTCTTCGCCGCGTGGCCGCTTGGGCGTCGGCTTCCACCGCGGGCGTCGTATCGCCCGGCTGAGGTCCAGGCCCTCCAGCACGAGGAGCAGCTCGGCCGCTTCGAGAGTCACGTGTCCCGTTTCGCTCTTCCAAGGGACGCGAAAATGGCCCTTCTCCAAGCGCTTCGTGGTGAGCACATAACCATCACGATCCCAGTACAAAACGCGTACGATGTCCGCGCGTTTCGTGAAAAATACAAACAGCACTCCCGACAGCGGGTCCATCAAAAACTGGGAACGCACCAGCGTCGATAGCCCATTGATCCCTTTGCGCCCGTCGACCCGGCTCGTTGCGAGCAGCAGCCGCGCCCCTGGCGGCAGCGTCAGCATTCGCTGGCTCGACGCGCGATCTCCACAACCAGCCGCGCGAGCTCGTCTACGCCGAGTGTGCTGAGTCGTACCGTGACACCGCGGTGCTCGAGTTCCACAGCGTGCTGGCTCGACAGCGGCACCGACACGAAGTTTACGTCACCGGCAGGCACTTGCCGTAGGCGCTCCTCCCAGTACCAAAGCCGCGCCGTGGAGAAGCCCCGCTGTGCGGCAAACTTCACCGCGCTCAGCCCCGATCCCCGCCACTCCCGCAGCACCTCGCGCGCCTCGCCCTCAATCCAATGCTTCGCTCGTGCTTTCCGCGTCTTCTCCGCCTGCTCTGACATCGGTCAAATCTAGGCGCCCGAGCCGCCGCCGCGCTCACGCCGTTCGCCGATGGGTTACGTTGGCCTGGTGGTATGCGTTCGGACAACCGCGTCGTGACCAAGCGCGGCGTTCCGTCGCAAGTTGGCGTGCATGGACGAGCCAGTGCAGAAGCGGACACGCGTGTCGCGCGAGGAGTGGGCGAAACGGGTCGAGCGCTGGCGTGACAGCGGC
>DATEPG010000050.1:0-2676 GCA_035273265.1 Polyangiaceae bacterium | reverse complement strand
TGGCCAACAGCGCGCCCAGTGCGAGACCGGTAAAATACTTTGAGCTAGAGCGCGCGGGCAACCCCATAACTGACCTCCGGTTCCAGTTCGAACATCGAGCTGGGGACTATACCTACTTTCTGCCGATGGATCGCAGGACCGGGATCGGTCCCCCGAATTCAGCGCCCTTCAGTAAGCGTGGGGCGTGCCCGGAACGCGGAAATTGGCTTTTCCGTTGGATGGCGCTTCGGCGGAAGGGGCAGCCGAGCAGGCGTCGGTCCATTCGGTAGTCATTTACGCGGGCTGCCCTTGCTCCGATTGACGACCGAGAGCGGAGCTGGGAGCGTGCGTTCCGGTCGCGCTAAGGAGTCGATGATGCCGATTCAGATAAGTTGTTCAGCCCTCGTATTCGCCGGTCAAAAGGGACGAAAACTACTAGTCCCTGCTGCCATCACTCTGTCCGCACCGGTCGGCATTCCAGCGGGCACTCAATGCCGCGTGCGCGTGTCACTCCTCAGTAGCAATGCGCCGGGAGTGTTTTCGATTCAGGCCGTTCCCGGAACTTGGAATACTGTCAACGTTCCTGGCACGATCGCCAGCGTCGAGTCAGCTCAGCCTTTCGATCCGAACGTTGCGTTGCCAGCATTTACTGCCCTGGCATCGTACTTGGACAACAATAGCCTAACGACACCGACCAATGGCTACAGCGCAACCTACCTGGTCGAGGTGATCAATAGTGTGCCCGCTCCACTAGGCGCACTCGAATTCGGGATGACGGGGAGCGCGGTGCCGGCGCAGTCGGTCAATGTCGTGTTCGCCGTGGACCACGGCTCGAGCATGGGCAGGACCGACGCGTTTGGCGTGACTCGCCTGACCCGCCTCACCGCAGCTTTGTCGCGTGGAGTCGGCTTGCTTCGCGACGACGATACGCTCAGCGTGGTGAGTTTTGCGAATCTACTGTGCTCGAACAACCCGCAATTGGCGGCCGATCCGGCTTTGGCAGCGCAGCAGGCGGCTGCGACCAGCCTCGCCAGCAGGCTAACCGTCGATACGTCCGTTCCCGCGCTCAAATGCATCCAGATGGGAATCGACGCCGGTCGCGCGTTGAGCCAGCCCCCGTCGAGCCCGCCCGCAACGCTCGTGCTCCTGACCGACGGCGTGAACACGAATGCGGGTGGCCATGTCCTCGTCAAACCCACCTTGCCGACGTCAGCCTTGATCATCGGCGAGGATCCCAACAGAATTCCGATCAGCGCAACCACCATGGTGTCCGCCGACGGTCACTATGCGTTCGCGTCGGCGCAAACGCTGGGCGAGTTCGCGATCGAAAAATTGCTCACGCAGGTCCTGATCGGCCTCGGCGGCAGTACGTTCATCAATGATCCTGAAGGTTCGCTCGAGCCGGGAGGAAGCCAAAGCTTCCCCGTGCAAATCACCGAAGCGGATCAAGAGCTCGAGGTAATCGTTTTCTCGAATGATGCTCGAACGATCGACATCGGTTTCACCGACCATGGCGGCGCGCTGGCAGAGCAGGGCAAGAAGGGCTCGGAATGCGATCGGCATCTGAACCACGAAGTGGTCCGTGACAAAGGCTACGTGATTACGCGTTCACCGATCGCACCTCTAACGCCGGATTTCATGGGTAACCCGCAAGTCGTCGTGCGCCGCGCTCAGGCCGCGACGCACCGGGGGAATGCGCCGGTTCGCTTCAATTTGCTCGTCGTCGCGAAGACCGACCTGATGCTCGATGCTCAGGTCACGGCTGCCGGGCTCGAAGTTGGCTCGGATCTCCTGTTCTCGGCCGTGCTGACCGAGTACGGGCGAGCGTGGACTCGGTCAGGCGTATGCGTGCGCGTCGATTTGACTCATCCCGACGGTGGGATCCAAACGCTCGAGCTCGAAGAATGCTCACCCGGGCGCTTTCAGGCGCAGCTGCGCAGCTTCCGAGCCGGCGCTTACCTGGCGCACTTCATCGCGACAGGTAAGTCTTTGCTCCATCACCGTCCATTCCGGCGCGAATGCCTGCGAACGGTCGCCGTTTTCCCCCCCCGCGATTGCTCCGAGCGAGTCGATCCCTGCGCTCTCACCCGCGCGGAAGGCTGAGATTTCGCGCACGACGCTCGGAAGGCGAGCGCGCCTTCGAAGCCCGGTATTGGTCACGCCACGGGGCGGCTCGCGCGACGCTTTCGCCGAGCCGCAGCCGCGCACAAGAGCGACGTGAGGGCCACGAGCCAAGGGCGAGAGCGCAAAGGCGCGCCAGCGGTGCTGCACGCTGGCAGTGACCCCGCGGGAAAGGCAACGGCCTTCACGCACTGGTGTTCCAGCGGGTGGCAGTAGTAGCCGCCCGCGCAGTCCGTCTCACTCTTGTTGCAGGTGTTTGGACACTCGTTGGTCTCCGAATTGCATTGGTAGCCGGATTCGTTGCACTGCCTCTCGACGCAACTTGCCGTGCATGCTCCGCCCTTGCAGTAGCTGCCCTCCGCGCAGTCCGACTTCTCTTGGCAGGAGTCCAAGCAGCCCTTCGAGTCACAAGCGTACGGAGAGCAACTGACCTGCGGTGCCGCTGCCAGGCAAGTTCCGCTGCCATCGCAGTCACGCGCTGGGCGGAAGCCGTCCTCCGTACACCGCGCAGCTTCGCAAAGCGAACCGGCTACCGGGAACACGCAGCGGTCCCCGATCGTGCCGTCGCAGGCCGCG
>DATEPG010000049.1:0-19128 GCA_035273265.1 Polyangiaceae bacterium | reverse complement strand
CGGGCGCAGGCGCGACACCGAGCATCGTGCCTCGGAGGTTTTGCGCCGGGCGTGGCGGAGGATTCGGACTCGCGCCCGCTGCAGCCGGCGAGACACCGAGCATCGTGCCCTTGAGATGCGCCGGGACTGCGGGCCGTGGAGGCGCGGGCGCGACGCCCGCAGCCACGCCCGGAGCGACGCCGAGCATCGTACCGCGCAGGTCGACGGGCGGACGCGGTGCCGGCCCAGTCAGCGCGGGCGGCGGCAATGATTCGCTATCAGAGCTGAGACCGAGTGCACCACCCAGCGCAGACGTCGGCCCAGTGCGCGGTCCGTCCGCAGGCGGGTCGACCTTGAAGGACGTGCCGCATTTCGGGCAACGCATCTTCAGCCCGCTTCCGGGGATGCGTCGCTCGTCGACTTGATACGGGGCCTTGCAGCCCGGGCACTCGACTTTGAACATACCGGTGAACTCTTATCAGCGTTGCCCGAAAGTTACGAAAGCTCAGGGCCAGCAAGCACCGCCCAGCCGTTAAGTGTTAGCAGCAACAGCCGCCGGTTGTCCCGGCCCAACGCCCGCTTCAGATTCTGCACCGCACGCGCTCATCCGTGGTAGGGCGCGGCTCAACATGCAGCGCTCGACCGCCGCTCTCTTGGGACTAGGCTTCTTGGCAGCCCTGACTGGGGTAATTTTAGTTTCGCACGACAGCCCGAAAGCCGCCCCGGCCAAGGCAAAACCGGCAGCCAGTGCGGCTCCCTCGGGCAAGCCAGCCACGACTGCCAGCGCGGGCGCCAGCGTTGACGCGGGCGCGCCGGAAGACGCGGGGATGCTGCCCTTCACCGAGGGCTTCGAGACATTTGCCGACGGCGGCAAAGTACCGGAGCTGCCGAATTCTGCCCCGCAGCAGCTGAGCTTCGGCGTGATTCAGTTCACCTACCAAGGCGCACAGTTCTCGGGCAGTGACTCGCGCTCCAAGGAGCTCGCGCGGCAGAAGGCCGAGGCCACGTTGGAGCTCGCGAAGCACGATTTTGCCGCTGCGGTGGCCAAGGGCGATCGCGGCTCGACCGCAGATGCCGGACGGATCCCGCGCGGCGTGCTGGAGGCGCCGATCGAGTATGTTCTGTTCACGCTGGACAAACGCGCCGTCTACCCCGCGGTGATCGACACTCCACGCGGCTATTGGATCGTGCGCCGGAACGACTGAGCAGAGCGAGCGCTCATGCTGCGCGCACGTCCGCGCACACCACGGCACACCGGTGTTGCAGCGATCCGACGTCATTGGCCACGGGCAAATGAAATTGGCAGAGGGCGATCGACGCCGAACGAGCCGCGGTCAGGGGGCCGGACCAAATGCAAGCTAGGCAGCTCTGGGTAGGTCTTCTAAAGTCGTGGCGATTTCGCCGGATTCCATGACGATCACCAGCCGGTTTCCAAGTTCCCAGGTCCAGTCGACGGCGCAGGACCTGGCGGTCGTTACGTCGGCGATCGCGCGCTTACGAGCCGAGCACGATGGCGCGAGCGACAGCAAAGCTCGCGCGATTTTGTTGCATGAAATCGGCGTACTCGAAGAGCGCGTCGGCGATGAAACGGCGAGCGTGCGCGATCAGCTCGGCGCCGTGAACGCCGAAGCCGAATTTCGCGAGCCGCTGGAACGCCTGATCGCAATCATCGAGCGTCGGCAGTCGTACAAGAACCTCGGACGGCTGTTGGAGCGCCTGGTCAGCGTTGCCGATCGACCCGAAGAGCGCGCGCGCGCGCTGCTCGACCATTCGTTTTACTTGCTCGACCACGAGCACGATACGGCGGGCGCCCGCGTCCTTCTGGAGCAGGGCACGGATGACGCGCCGCGCGATTCGAGCCTGTGGCTCGCCTTGGAGTTGGTGGCCGGCAAGCTCGGGGACTCCGAGCTGCGCGAACGCGCCCTTTTGGCGCGGGCCTCGCTGACCGACAACCAACACTGGAAGGCGCTGCTGCTGCAGTCGTTAGCGGAGCAACGGGCCGCTGCTGGCGAGCACGAGGCGGCCGAGAGAGCGTTGGAGGAGGCGATCCTCCTGAACAGCCCCGCCAGTTTCGAATGCCTGACCTCACTCGTGGAGCTGGCTCGAAAGACCGGCGAGCACGCCCTCGGCGCGCGAGCCCAGCAGCGGATCGCCGAAGCCATCGAAAGGGCCCAGCGCGAGCCAACGCACGGCGACCAGTTCGGTGTTCCGGCACACCTGTTGAGCTCCGCGAGCGCAGCTGATGCCTGGCTGTGTGCAGCAGAGCTGGCCCGAGAGAACGGTGCGACCGCGCAGGCCATCGAGTTCATGGACCGCGCACTCGCGGCCGCTCCGGGCGATGCGCTGCTGCTCCGGGCACGCTTTCATCTGGCCGATGCGCTCGGCGACACGGCGGGTGCTGCGCGGCTTGCGAGCGCCGAAATCGAACGCGGAGCCAGCGGCAGCCACGCGGCATCCTTGTGGCTGCGTGTGGCCGAAGGCCGCGCAACCGAAGGCGACAGCGCAGGCGCCTTGGCCTCGGTCAGCCAAGCGCTCGAGCAAGACCCCGCGAGTATCGCCGCCCGTGCATTGCAGCTGGATTTGCTGGGCATGGGCGAAGATCCGCAAGCCTTCGCCTCGGCTTTGGAAGCGGCGGCCGAGCGTTTGCCGAGCGACTCCGCCAAGGCACGCTTCTATTTGCTGAGCGCGGACGTCTGGGCCAGGCAGTGTCGGGACACTCAAGGCGCGCGCGCTGCATTGTCGCAAGCCGGCATGTACGGCGCGTCGCCCGCGATCGTCGCGCGCGTGGCGCGGCTGCTGTCTGCGATCGCCGAGGACGGCACTTGGTACGAAGAAGCCACGCGTCGCTTGATCGCGCAGGGCGCGAGCGAGTCCGAGCACGCGGGCCTTTGGTTCGAACTGGCGCGCGCTCGGGCCGTGCGCGGCGAACGCACTGGCACGGCCCAGGCGTTGGCCGGCTTGGCCGCGGCCCCGGAGGGCTCCTGGCTGGGCAATGCGCTGATCGCCTACGCCCTCGATCTGCTGCCCGAGCGCGCGAACGCGAGCAGTGAATCGACCAGCGCTGCGCTGATCGCGCTCTCCAACGCGGAAAGCGATCCGGAAAGCGCGCGCGCACTGCGCCTGATCTTGGCACTCCGGGCCATCTCTAACGGTGATCAGCAAGCGGCGCGGCAAGAACTCGCGCAGCTGCACGCTTCCGATCCAAAGGACGTGGTCGTGGTACGAGCGCTCAGCGCGCTCGAGCTTGCCCACGGCGAAAAACTCGCCGCGGCCCGCGCGCTCGCGCTCAGCGCCAGTGAACAGGACGATGCGGAGCTGGCAGCCGCCCTCGATCTCGAGGCAGGCATGCTGTTTTGGCAAGCCGGTGAGCGCAAGGCTGCCATCGAGCGTTTCAGCGGCGCGACCCGCGGCGGCAACGCGCTGCTCGGCTGGGCGCTCAGCGCGTCCGAAGCGAACGATCTGAGCGCTCGGCGCCGGGCGCTGGAAGCAACGGCCGAGTCCGCGCCGGATCTGGCCGCCCTGGATCGATTCGCTCTCGAAGTCGCACGTGGGGGTGATATGGACGCTGCCCGCGACGCGCTCTCTGCGGCATTGTTGCTTTCGGACAGCGAGCTGCACGAAGCCGCGGTGTTGGCCCGCGCGCTGTGGAGCCCGAACGGCAGTGAAGAAGACGAGCGCAAGGACGCGCTGGAGCTGATCGCTCAGAACCCGGGCAGCGCTGCCTTAGCGCGCGCTGCGGCGTACGGCATCGAACTCGCCCGCACGCCAAATGGCGCTGAAGCAACGCTTGCGGATGCCGCGCGCAATTGGGCCCTGGTCGACCCGGGTCTCGCGCCGGCCTTGGAATGGCTCGGTGCCGCGACGCATAGCGGCAATCTGGAGAGCGAAATCGAAGCCCGCTTGGCGCTCGCGCAACGCTTATCGCCGTCACTCGGTGCCACGCTGGATGCGTCGGCCGCGCTGGTCGCGCTGCTCTCGGGCCAAGATCTGCCGCGCTCGCTGAATTCGGATTTGCCCGCCGCCAAGCTCGCCAATCTCGAACTGGCCGCGCCGGGCTCGGATCCCAGACGGCGCGCACACGCGCTGCTCGACGTCGGTCTGAACCTGGGCGAAGAGAACGTGGGCGTGGTGACCGCCTTGGCCGGCTACAATCAGCTCGCCTATGGCGACGCGGTCGGGGCGCTCGAGTCATTCCAAAAGGTGGTCGAGACGCATCCCGAGGAGCTCTTGGGCTGGGAGGGCTTGCGGACCGCGGCCGAAGCCGTGGGAGACCGCGGGGCGTTGGCTGAAGCGTGCGCGGCGCTGGGCGATGCCGTGAGCGACGCCAGTGAGGGCAGCGAATTCTGGGAGAACGCCGCGTTGATTCTGCTCGACGAATTCAAGGACCAGACCCGAGGCGAGTTCGCCCTGTCGCGCGCCGTCGAGCGCGACATCCAGCGGTTCACCGCCTTCGATCGTCTGTTTCGCATGGTGCGCGAACGCAAAGACGGTCCACGCTTGCTGGAGCTCGTGGCCAGACGCCTGGAAGTCGCCGAGGACCCGGCGGAGATCGCCAAGCTGTTTTGGGAGCGAGCACGCGTACTGCGGGCAGCGGGCGATCGCGAGGGCGCGCTCAGTGCGCTCGAGAATGTCCGTTTACTGGAGCCCGAGCACGTCGGCGCGCTAGCGCTATCGGGCGAGGTGTACATCACACTCGGACGATTCGCTGAGGCTGCCGAAAACCTGGCCCAGCTGGGCGCGCTGGAAGAAGCTCCGGCGCAGCAACGCCTGATCAGCGGCATCGCCGCCGTCGACCTGTACGAAAACAAGCTCGACGACGTGTATGCCGCGCTCGACGTACTCAGCAACCTGCACCAGGCCGGCCTCGGTACCCTGCCCGTGCGCGAACGCCTGGCGCGCGCAGCCGCTCGCGCCGAAGCCTGGTCTCAAGCCACCGAAGCGCTCGAACTACTGATGACCGAACGTGACACCTCCGCCGGCCGCGCCGAGGCCGCGCGCCTGGCGATGGTCATCCATCGCGATCGTCTGAACGACCTCAAAGGCGCCGAACTCGCCACCGCGCAACTCTTGCGCGAGCGGCCCGACGACGGCGAAGCGCTCGATCTCGTGCTGGGCGATGCCTTTTCGCGCCAAGCCTCGATCCCCCTGCTCGAGCGGGGTCTCAACCACTTGACCGAGATGCTGGCGCAAACCCCGTTGGACACCGCGCGCGTGGAGCGTACGGCGCGCATCGCTGCCTACCTAGGCAAGGCGCCATTGCGGCAAGCAGCGCTGGGCGCCTTGATCGCGCTGGGAGTAACCTCGGACGCGGTCGAACAAGAGCTCTCACGCATCGATCAGCGCGTCGCAAACGTGCCGCGCATCGCGATCGACGATAGCGCTCTGCCCAACCTGGCCGATCCCGAAGACAAGGGGCCGATTGCCGAGTTGATGTCCGTACTCGCGACCACCATTTGCGAAGAACTCGGGCCGAGCTTGGCCGCATACGGGATCACCAAGAAGGAGCGCGTCGATTCCCGCCTGGGCTTACCGGTGAGAAACGAAATCGCCGCTTGGGCAGGCGCGCTCGGCGTAGGTGAATTCGAGCTCTACGTGGGCGGACGCGACGCCGACGCAGTGGTTGCGATTGCCTCCGAAATACCGGCCATCGTGCTCGGCTCCGCAGTCACCGCTCCGCTTTCTCCGCGTCACCGGCAAGCAGTCGCGCGCGAACTGTTCGCGTTGCGGCGCGGGACGACCGTGCTCAGACACCGTGAAACGACCGAAATCGGTGCCTTGGTAGTGGCCGCATGCCGGGTCGGCGAGGTCACGCTGGCCTCGCCCGCCTACGCCATGTTGCCCGAGTTTCAACGCGCGCTGGGCAAGGCACCGCGGCGCGTGAAAAAGCTCCTGCCCGATCTGGCGCGCGCGGTCGAGCGCTCCGAGCAGGACCCGATTGCTTGGGCACGGGCCGCGGTTTCCAGTCTCGATCGCATGGCGACGATTGCCGCGGGTGACGTATCTTGGGTCTTGGCCGCGGGCGGACGCGAGCGAGGCGTGCTCGGGCTCTCCGACGAGGCCTCCGCCCGCGCCCGCCGACTACTGGCTTTCGTGCTCTCACCCGGCTACCTCGAGCTCAGGGAAAAACTCGGGATGGGCGTAAAATGAGCGACCCGAACGAACCGAAACAGCCGCGCCAGACAGGCGGCGTGGGTCAAGACAACGAGTTCGACGAACCGGACGCGCTCTTGGACTCACTGCTTTTCGAGGAGATCACAGCGCCCACTTCCCCGCCGCCGGCGCCTCCGGAACTGACCCCGATCAAACTGCACCAACCTCAGAAACGCGAGTTCTCCGAGGACGACGTGACCGTTGTCGGGCGCACCGAGGATCTATTCGCGATGCTGGCGCGGGACGACGATGGGACGAGCGGGCTGGAAGACCTAGCCAGCGCGGACGTCGACCAATTGCTCTCGAGCATGCCTGCCGCCGCCGCGGAGGCGGAGACCGGCCCGCCACCGGCGCCTTCCGTGCCACGCTTGCCCGATGTGCCGCCAGCGCCGCGCGTACCCGCCGTCCCTCGGCCGGGTTCGCAGCTGCCCGGATTGGTCATCCCGCGCGCGGGATTGGACCCGACCGCCAAGCCGCCCGCCGTCAATCCCGCCGGGCTACCTGCGCGTCAGCCGTTCCCGCCTGCCGTAAGTCCTCGGGCTCCGCAAGCGGCACCAGGCCCGCGTCAGTCGCTGAACCGATTTCAGGCTGACGCCCCGGCAGAAGACGAGGAAGAGCGCACGCGCATCTTCACGCATCAGGAAGCACTGAAAGAGCTCGAACCGTCCGCTCCGAACGTGCTGCCCGATCCGTTTTTGCAGCCGCCGGCCGCCTCGGCCGATGCGCGCAGCAGCATGCCCACGGTGCACCAAATCCAAGACCAAAACAGCATGCCCACGATCTCGGCGCCTCAACCGTCGACGCCGATCGACATGCCGTCGATCCCGAGATCCCAGGGCCTGCCGCCGCGGCTGGGGCGGGAAACTGACTTCGATTTATTCGCCGAGTCGCCCGTGCCACTCAGCGCCGAAGCCATCGACCAACTCGAAGAGGTCAAACTCAGCGACCCCAGTGACCTCCGCCCGCTGAGCGATTTTTCCGAGCTCGGACCAGCCAGTGAACCGCCGTTCACCTCGATCCATCCGAGTTCGCTCCCCGCGCCTCCCATCCCAGCCCTTTCGACTCGCCCGAGTGCGAGCTCCGCACCTTCGATTAGCCCCGGTTCGCTTCCCCCACCGTCGATCCCGGCCGCTTCGATCCCACCCCCTGCGATCCCGACCTCTTCGCCGCCCGCGCCTTCCATCTCGGCGCCATCGATTCGGCCGAGTTCGATCCCCGCGCCTTCGATCCCGCCGTCACTGTGGCCGGACGAACGCCCCGCGCAGGCTCATTTGGACAGCCAACGCGAGGCCTGGATCACCCGCGCCGAATGGCTCGAGAACGAGGCTCACGCGACCAGCGACCCGCACGCCAAAGCGCGCACGTTGATCGTCGCCAGTGAGATCTGGGCGTTGGTCGGGGAGCTGCCGCGCGCGCGTGAAGTGGCCGCCGCTGCCAGCGCGATCCCGCGCGCGCAAGCCATGGCGGCGCGCCAGCTGCGCGCGCTGGCAGCAGCCGATGGCGACTACAAGGCAGTCGCACCGGCGCTAGAAATGGAAATTCGTAGTGCGGCTACCGTCGATGCGCGCGTGCACGCCGCCTACCTGAGCGCGGAAGTGCATCGGCTCGCCTTGCACGACGACGTCACCGCCAAAAAGAAACTGGATTTGGCGGTGCGCGCGCATCAAGACGACCCGCGCGCGCACATCGCCAAGCTCAGCGACTTGCTCGGCAAGAGCAACGCCCCGGCGCGCGTGCGCTGGCCCGAGTCCGAGGCTCTGAGCGAGCTTTCGCGTGCTAGCGAGGAGCTCCTGCGCATGCGCGGCGCTGCAACTCCGGCGGGTACCCCCACCCTGCCGAACGAACCGCGCGGCGCGTTCGACGAAGCGCGGCGCGCGCTGTCCGCGGGCGAGCGCGAGAAAGCAGCCGACGCGCTCGAGCGATTGGCACAGGTGGATGGTCTCGGACTAGCTTGCGCGTGGCTGTCGGCCAGCCTGCTCGGCGCAGATCCGAAGACGCGCTCGCGCGCCATCGCAGGCCTCCGCGAATTGGCGGCGCAGCAAGGCAGCCTCCTCGCGCGACGCACCTTGGTCACGCGTTCCTTGGAGCACGGCGATACCGAAGGCGTGCGTCAAGCCGTACTCGGTGTGCAAGGCGCCGAAACGTTTGCCGCGGCCGATCGGCTTGCGCTCGCGGCGCTGAACGGACTGTCGCCCGAGAGCCTGGAGGCCACGGTGCGAGAGCTTTCGCACGATCCGGAGCTGCGACCGTTGGCAGCCGCCTTCGTGGCCGCCTCGAACTCGGCTCTGGACGTACGCACCGGCAGCGAAGGCTCACGCGCCGAGCAGCGCTTGGGTCAGAGCCTGGGTACTCCGAAAGCGGATGCCACGGGACTGGCCCACCTGCGTCCCCACGCGGACGCTTTCGAAAGCACGCACGCGATGAGTCCGCTCTCGCGCCTGCTTTCGCTGGAGTTCGCCGTGGTCGCGCGAGAGAAAGGGCAGGTGGCGCTCGCCATCGGCGAGTGGCCATTCGCGACCGACGACGCGCAGGCAGAACGCGACCACCGGTTGGCCGCCGCCTTCGTCCACGAGTTGGCGGGTGAGCACAGCTCCGCAACCGTCATGTACCGGCGCGTGCTGGAGCTCGACGCGACCAGCGAACCCGCCCTGCGTGCGCTATGCAACGCCACCCCGGGCGAGGCCAGAAATCTATTGGTCGCGCTCGCAGGCGAGCTCAGTCCATCGCCGCGTAGCGCCTTGTTGCTGCTCGAGGCAGCGCTACGCCAAGGAGACGAAGATAGCGAGAGCTATCAGGCGCTGATCGAGCGAGCAAAGATCGCAGCTCCGGAGATTCCGCTCGGTCACCGCTTGGCCGAAGTCGCGGCGCGCCGCACCGGCGACGCAGGCCTGCTACTGAGCGCATTGCGCGGGCGACGCGATGCCGCTGACGACGCGGTTGAAGGCGCGCTGGATTTGGTCCGAGAAGCGTTGCTCGTGGCCGAGAGCGATCTGCCCTTGGCCGAGCAACTACTCGAAGAAGCTCTGCGCGCCTGCCCAAGCGATCTGGCGCTACGCGAGCTCGCCGAGCGCATGGCGCCGAATGACGCGCGCGAACGCGCGGCGTGGCGCGAAGCGCTGGCCGCGACCAGCGAAGGACCAGCCCGGGGTCGGCTTTTGGCGGAAGCCGCGCTCGAACGCGGACGCGCGGGTGAGCTCGAAGCCGCAGCGCGCAACGCTTCCCTGGCCCTCGAGAACGACGGGACCGCGCTCTGGCGCGTAGCCGCCGAGCGCTACGCAGCATCGAGCCCCACCGTTGTCGGCATTTCCGAGTCACTCTTGCAACGCGCGCGCAGCGCGAACGATCCCCACGAGCAGCGTCGGCTTTACGAGCAGCTGAGCCAGCTCGATCGGTCGCGCGGCGACAGCTCGAACGTACTGCTTTGGCAAACGGCGATCCTCGAGCAATCGCCCGAGTACCTGCCCGCCTTGCGTCGCTTGGAGCACGCCTACATCAGCGGCGATCGCCTGGCCGATTTAGAGCCAATCGCAGCCAGCTTGGCCCGTACGCTCGACGTGCGCGAGTCGAATGCTCACGCGCGGCTCGCGGCGCGGCTACGCGTGCTGCGCGGCGCCTGGAGCGAAGCTCGCGAAATGGCCGAGATCTCCGTTGCGCGCGCACCCGACGAACTGTGGGCGCTACGCACGTTGAGCGCGCAAGCTCGTGCCGCGGAAGACAACGAGCTCGGCCTGACCGTCGATCAGCGGTTATTTTCTCTGGCTGAGCGCCCGCTCGACAAAGCCACGTTGGCGCTTCGCGCGGCTGAGGCCGCAGCCCGCCTGGAGCGCCCGCTGGACACGAGGCGCCTGCTCTCCGCATCGCTGGAGCAGATGCCCGAGCATCTGCTCGCGCTCACCACGCTCTCGGAAGTGCTGGAGGGCGTTGGAGAGTACGCCGCTGCGGCGGAGGCCCAGGAAACCATGGCTCTGGCCAGCCACGTCGAAGCGCATCAAGTGAGCGCTTGGCATCAAGCTGCCGTGCTCTGGTTGGACAAGAACGCCAACGTTTCACGCGGTCGCGCGGCTCTCGAGCGAGCGGTGGCCCTGGACGTCGGCCACGAAGACGCGGTCGTGCGCCTGCAGTCCTTGTACGTTTCCGGCAACGAGCGTCAAAGGCTGGCCGAGTTGCTCGAGCGTCGGCTGGAGCGCACCACCGACCCGGAGGAGCGCATCGCGCTCGAAGTCACTCGCGGCCGCGCGCTGGCCGAGGTCGGCGAAAAAGAAGCCGCCAAAGCAGCCTTGGCCGCCGCCCTCGACGCCAATCCAGATCACGTCGAGGCGCTCGAAGCGTTCGCCGAGCTGTGCTTGGGCGAAGGCGATTGGACGTCCGGGGAGCAGGCACTCATCCGACTGGCCCGCCACACCATCGAATTGCCACGCCAGGCTCAAATCTATCGCCGCTTGGGTGAACTGTACGACACGACCCTGCCCAATCCAGAGCGCGCCGAGCTGGCCTACAAAGAAGTGCTCAAGCGCGACCCCGACGACCCGGACACCGTTGCGCGGCTGGTCCAAGTCTACGGCCGCCTGGGAGACAAGGCGACTGCACTCTCGCTGCAAGCCGAGCTGCTGGCCAACGCGAAAACGCCTGACGAGAAACGCGAACGTACGCTGGCCTTGGCCCTGGTCGAGGAACAAATCGGCGGCGACCGCAAACGCGCCGAGCTCACCTTCGACAAGGCGCGCAAAGAGTGGCCACACGACAGCGCCGTGTTGCGCGCGGTGGCCGAGTTTCAGCAGCGCCACGGTGAGACCCGCGCAACGCAAGTACTACTCGATCGCGCAGCAACCGACGCGCGGCGCGCGCTGGCCACCGGGCGCTTCGAGCCCGGCTTCTTCGAGGTGCTGGCCACCGTCGCTGAGCTCAAATCCGCCGGGGACGCCGCGCTCGTGGCGCGCGCCACCTTGGCCGCGCTGCACGGCAACGAAGTCGCGGTACCCGCCGCTGGTCCGATCGCCGGCGATCCTCGACTAGATGAGCTGCTCGCTCCCGAGCTGGTCAGTCCGCCGCTGCGCGCGCTGTTGCAGAAGGTGGGAGACGTCTTGGACGCGGCCTATCCGGTCGATCTGCGCGCCATGCGTGCGCAGCCTTTGCCGGCGAGTTCAGCGGCCTTCACCAGCTACGTGCAGCAAGTAGCAACTTCCTTCGGCATCCGCGGGCTCGAGGTATTTACATCGACTACGCTCGGCGCCGTGTGCATCCCGGTGAATTCGGGCACGCCGCAGCTCGTGTTCGGACACGCCTTGCTGGAGAGCGAAGACGATGCCGCGCGCTATTTCTTGATGATCCGCTGCCTCAAGATCCTACAGGGCAAAGCAGCCGCGCTATCGCGCACCTCGCCCATCGACCTGTGGCCCGTGCTTGCAGCGTACCTTGGCATTTTTGCCCCCAGTTGGATCCCGCAAGGCGTCGAAGCCAAGAAGCTTGCCGAAGCGCAGCGGCGCATCCAAGGCGCGATGCCAGCCAAGCTCGATGACGAGGTTCCGGTGCTCGCGCTGGAAGTGATCGGTGCGATCGGCAACCGCGCCAGCCTTCTGGCGACCGCGATTCATCAGTGGGGCAACCGCACGGCATTGCTGTCCGCTGGCTCGCTCGTGGCATCACTGCGTGGCGTGTCCTTGGCCGTGGGCCAGCCCGGCGGGCCACCCAAGGAAGGTCCGGAGCGAGTCAAATGGATCGTCCGCAATCCGGAAGCTCGCGATCTTGCCACCTTCTGCGTCGGCGAACAGTACTCCGAAGCGCGCGCCAGGTTGGGCCTCAACCGCTAGGGCTGAGGGGCAGGCCCGATTTCCGAGCTCACGTCTTCTTCGGCCGCGGCAAGTTCAAGCGCTCGACGCGATTGATCAGAGTCCGGCGCGAGACGCCCAGTACCTTGGCCGCCCGCGTCTGATTTCCGCCGCACTGCTCGAGTGCACGCAGCACGCGCTGACGCTCTTCTTCCGAGTCGATCGCGGGCAAGCTCGGGTTGCTGCGTCGCGGAGCGCTGCTCGGTGGTTCGGCCGGCGCGCGGTCGTCGTCGAAGTGAGGCGTGCGTAGTGGCGCGAACACCTGGGTTCGCTCCTGCTCCTCCGCCGGGAACTCGTCGGCGTCGAGCTCATCGAGCGGTTGCTGTGGGATCTGCGCAGCGGTGACGGCGCCGTTTTCACACATGAATGGAGCGCGTTCCATGATGTTCTTGAGTTCGCGCACGTTGCCCGGCCAAGAGTAAGCGTGCAGCGCCCGCAGCGCTTCTTTCGTCAGCTCGGGCGTGGGCAGCCCCGAACGTTCACAGAAGCGCCGTAAGAACAGGCGCGCCAACGGTTCGATTTCCAGTGGACGACGGCGAAGCGGCGGGATGCTGAACTCGACCCCGGCAATCCGGTAGTACAGGTCGTTGCGAAAACGCCCTGCCTGAACCTCGAGCCGCAGATCCCGATTGGTGGCCCAAACGAAGCGCACGTCGATCGGGCGAGGCTTGGTCGCGCCGACGCGCAGGATCGTGCGCTCCTCGAGCACCCGCAGCAACTTGGCTTGAATCGACAACGGCATCTCGCCGATTTCGTCCAAAAATACCGTTCCTTGATCGGTCGACTCGAGCAGGCCAGGCTTGGTCTGGTTGGCGCCGGTAAATGCGCCGCGCTCGTGTCCGAATAGCTGCGACTCGAGCAAAGATTCCGACAACGCAGCGCAATTCAAGCGCAAGAATGGCCGGGCCCGACGAGCAGAACGCTGGTGAATGGTTTCGGCGAAGACTTCCTTACCGGACCCGGTTTCACCGGTAATGAGCACGGAAATGCCGCTCTGTGCAGCGCGCAGGGCGATTTCGTAGGCGCGCTTCATTTCTGGATCGAGCAGCACCGCAGGCCCCTCGCCGGCGGGAGGAATCGAGAGCGCCCGCGGGTGACGCGTGCTGGTCGGACGGCGCGCCTGAACCATGATCAGCGCCGAACCGACGCGCACGAAATCGCCCGGTTCGAGCAGGCGTCGCTCGCCACTGCGCAGGCGCGCCTCTGCCTCGTTGGGCCGCGTGGGCGCTTCCAATGTATCTTCCGGATCGACGCGAAAGAGCAACGTGCCGTTGGCGCTACCCAAGTCCTCGACCTCGATGCCGGCCCCAACGTGGATCAACAAGTGGTAGCGGGAGACCGATTGATCGTCGATGCGGATGTCGTTGTCGGTACCGCGGCCCAAACGCAGCGTGCCTTGCGCAGGCAGCGGATGAGTCGTGCACGTTTGACGGACATAGACGAGCGCGTCGAGCGCGCCTTGGTGGGGCCCCGGGCCGGGCCGATGAGTGTAGCTCGCGTCGTTCATGCGCCTGCCCTCAGACTAACCGAGCGCTGCATTTCTGCCTGCTAAACGGCACGTCATCAGTAAAAGTTGCCGGCACACGGCGGACAAGCACGCACACGCGCGGCACACGCGCGCACGATTGCCCACCTTCACACACGTCTGTCCTGCCCGAATCACCCTTCTGGAAGTGCGCGGAAGACGCGACAGTCGTCGAACAGCTTCGGCTATACTCCAAGATCAGAGCCGACATTGACTGATACTTCCTTGAGACCCGGCAACAAGCTGGGAAGGTTTCAACTGCTGGTCCCGATCGGATCCGGTGGCATGGGACGGGTATGGGTCGCGCGTGAGGAGAACACCGGGCGACTGTTCGCGCTGAAGACCACCCTCGGGAACGAGAAGGCAGCCGGCGAATACTGGAACGTGCTGCTGGACGAGGCGAGGCTTGCAGCACAAGTGCAACATCGCGGCGTGTGCACCATTCACGCCTTCGAGATCGACGAGCAGCTCGGCATCCCGTACCTGGTGATGGATTTTTCCGACGGCGGCTCGCTATACGAGCTGCTCGACGCCTGCACCGGGCACCGCCTCGACCCGTTGTTGGCGGTCAGCATCACGGCACAGCTGTGTGACGCGCTGCAAGTTGCTCACGATTTGTGCGACGAGCACGGCGCGCTGCTCGGCGTCGTGCATCGCGACGTTTCGCCTCAGAACATCCTGATCTCTGCCAGCGGCCACGTGCAGCTCACGGATTTCGGCGTGGCCAAGGCGCGCGGCAGGTTGCACGCACCGACGGCGACCGGCGAAATCAAAGGCAAGCTGTCGTACATGGCCCCGGAGCAGGTCACGCAACGGGACGTCGACGGCCGAGCCGATGTCTTCGCGCTCGGCTGCGTGCTGTACGAAGCAACCGTGGGCGAGCGTCCGTTTCATGGCAATGACGCGGTAGCCACTCTCTACCAATTGCTCGAGCAACCGTTGATCTTGCCGAGTGCGCGCTTGGCTGGCTACCCAGCTGATTTGGAAAACATCGTGCGCAAGGCCTTGGAGCGCGATCCGGCGCTGCGCTACCAAAGCGCCGAGGAGTTCGGTAGCGCGCTCTCGCTGTGGATCGCCAACCAAGGTCGACTGATCACCGAACGCGATATTGCCGCGGTCGTCACCGAGTACCTGGGCTCTGCGATCGCCGAGCGCACGCAACGGATCGCGTCGGCTGAAAGCGAATTGGACGCTCCGCCGCCCCCTTCTCCGACTGTCTCCGAGCAAACACTCGGCGGCTCGAGCGCAACCACCGCAGGCGAACGCGCCCGCAAATCGAAGCGCATCTGGTGGGGCGTCGCGGCCGGCAGCGGTACGCTGCTCTTGCTCGGCTGGTTGGCAATCGGTGGCGCCCACGACGCCGATCCAGCGACCGTCGTCGCCAGCGCGCCTGCGCCGTCGAGTGCGCTTCCGCAAGCACCGACCGCCGCTCCCGCCGCTCCCAACGCCAACGCCTCGATCACGGTTACTTTGCGTGCCTCCCCAGCGCGTGCAGTCCTGTATTTAGACGACGGTCCCGCGCTCCCCAACCCGTACCAGTTGACCGTGGCTCCCGATTCGAACGTGCATCAATTCCGTGCCTCGGCGCCGGGCTTCGCCGATCGAACGGAAGAGCTACGCCTCGACGGCAGCAAAGAAGTTCAGCTCACACTTTCGACCGTCGCTCCGAGCGCCGCGCGTCTGCCGAACGCAAGACCGAAGGCGAGTGTTGACAGCACCCACACCGTCGCCGCACCCACCCCGGGCGCCGGTGAACTGCCGAAGGTAGTAACCAAGCGCCCGAGGGTCCTCGATCCCGACAATCCGTTTGCGGCTCCCTGATCGCAAAACCACCGGCCTACATTCGCTCCGAACCTGCGAGCCCACTCTCACCTGCGAGCGAACGAACGAGCGAACGAGCGAACGAGCGAGCGAACGAGCGAACGAGCGAACGAGCGAACGAGCGAACGAGATGGAGGTGAAGGAATCCGTAGCGGGCGGATGGAGAGATAGGTAGTATGATGAATTGCCATGGATCGCAGGGGCGTCAGAACCGAGCACGCAGTAGGTGCGACCCAGGCCGAGGCCAGCGGGACGAGCGAACCCGCAGATGATTCGGCACGCGTCCAAGCCGGGCAACTGATCGGACGCTACCGGCTGCTGTTTCCGATCGCCGCGGGCGGCATGGCCGAGGTTTGGGCCGCCAAGCCCGAAGGCAGCGGCATCTCGCGTGCAGTCGCGCTCAAGCTCGTTAGGCCGGAGTTCGCGGTCGAAGCCGAATACGCGCGCATGTTCATCGACGAGGCCGTCGTCGCGTCGGCCATTCGTCATCCGAACATCTGCGAGACGTACGAGCTCGGCCGCGACGAAAACCTGCTGTTCATGGTCATGGAATGGGTGGCGGGGGACACGCTGAGCGGCTTGATGCGCGGCACCGCGCTGAACCCGTTGCCCCTGGAAGTTGCGGCGCGGATCTGCTCGGAAGCGTGCGCCGGTTTGCACGCCGCGCACGAAGCCAACGACGGTGACGGCAACAACCTCGGCATCGTGCATCGCGATGTTTCGCCACCGAACATCTTGGTGTCCGTGAACGGCCACGTCAAAGTCAGTGACTTCGGCATTGCCAAGGCCAAAAACCAGCTGCACGCTCGCACCCGCACCGGCGAAATCAAAGGCAAGTTGGCGTACATTCCGCCCGAGCAAGTGCTGGGCCACGGCATCGATCGCCGGGTCGACGTGTATGCCATGGGCTGTGTGCTGTACGTCTGCACGCTCGGGCGGCGGCCATTCGGCAGCGGCGGTGAGGCACTCGGCAAGATCGTGCGCGGCGCGTACCGAAAACCGCGTGAGCTCGAACCCGACTACCCGGAAGAGCTCGAGCGGATCGTGATGCGCTCGTTGGCGAGCGACCGCGAGCTGCGTTATCAGACCGCCGAAGAAATGCGCTTCGAACTCGAGCAATGGTTGCTCACCAGACCGCGTCCGACGCAGCACGGTGACGTCGCCCGTCTGGTTCGAGAGCGCATCAGCGACGATCGCCGCAAGATGATCGACGCGCTGACCAACGTCAGTCGCGCCATCCCCGATGCGTTGAGCCATCGTTTCATCTCGCCCGCCGACAAGACGGCGACACCGACCGCCACTAGCGGCATCGTGTTGCAGCCCGCAGCGCTGGCTCGCCTCAAGGACAAGGCAGCGGCGCCCACGCCTACCCCACCCAAGCGCGCCGCGGAGGACGACCCCACACTACTCGCCGACTCGGCCCCCCTTGCCCTGGCCCCGCCCACCGCGGCTGAAGCCTCCGCGACGTTCGTGGAACGGCGGACAGTCAGCCTGCCTTGGCTGGTGGCGCTCGCCGCATTGGGGATCGCGCTGCTCTCGTTGTTCATCCTCATCCTACGGCGATAGCGCCGCACCGGAACCGCTGAGGGCGCGCGACGTCCATTCGGGATGGCGCGTGTGCTCCAGGGGGGAGTCGATGGTTCGGCTCCAATTGAACGATCGGAAGTGGGCGAAGATCGCTGCGATCCATCGACCCTATCGGTCATCCGCCCCCCCGTTGCCTCTTCGGGCACGGGCACGTTTACGGGTGCCCGAGCATTTCAGGGAGAGGCCCTCAGTGCGGTTTGACGGACACGACGTTGCACTGGATGAATTGGCCGAAGTTCATCGAGCCGGCAATGCCTTCGAGCGCGTACTTCTCGTAGTTGACGATTTGGCGCTCGTTGCTGTCCGCGCCGTCCAACGTCACCTTGCTATTTGCCGCCACCTGGATCGTGACCTGATAGTCGAGCTGGAAGATGTAGTGGCCGACCGTTTGGTAGTCGTTCAAGAAGTATTCCTGCTTGGGGCTAGCGACCGTGATGCGCCACTGCGAGTAGTCACCGCGGTTGACGGTCCCACCGATCGTGAACGGCACCTTGCGCCAAGTCATGTTCTGGTATTTGAAGGTCGTGGTGTCGGGGCGCATGCCGCCGTCGATTTGCATCGGCTCCACGATACCGCGAATTCTCAAGGTCACGTCATAGGTGGTGCCGGAAGTGCCGGCGATGGTTGCCTCTTTGGCAGACTTGAAGCCACCCGCCGTCAGCACGACGTGATTGCAGACCGCACCGTTGGAAGTATCGGGCGTTCCCGCACACGGGTCGTCCACGCGCAGGCCGTCCAGGGCACTCGCCACATCCTTCGAATCGGTCGCACCGCCCGTTCCGCCGCTACCAGCGAGCGCAGCTGCGCCGGCCACTCCCGCCGTGCCGCCCGCGGCCGGGCTGCCGCCGGCTGAACTGCCGGAGGTTCCCCCGACGCTGCTCGCCCCGCTTGCGCTTGCGCCGCCACTCTCCACACGGCCAGAGCTCCCGCCGGCGGCAGAAACGCTGCCAGCTTGAGCCAGCGCGCCGGCTTGCGCGACGCTGCCGGCTTGTGCGGCCCCGCTACTTCCGCCGCCCGCGCGGCCGCCGTCCACGGATGAGTCGGAAGCACCGCAAGCGACCGCCGCGAGGGGCAGCACGAAGGCAGGTACGAGCACAATCTGGGAGAGCTTTTTCAATCGATGACTCCGGGGGGTGCGATGCGCTGAAGCAGTGACTTCCAGGCGTGATCGGATGATCAACAATCGACACGACCGGACCCGCAGCACCACGGCTTGATCGCAAATATCCAGCGACAGTACCGAATGACAGTGCCGCCGCCTTTAGGCGCCCCTCGTCATTTAGTTGAGTAACTTTCAGCCCCACACGGCGCTGCTTGTTGCTGACCCTGCACCGTTTCCGGAGGACCCGTAGATGATTGATCGTGTGAAGCTGCCTGCGCAGCCCGTGCTGCTCGGGGGGATAGCCATGGTCGCGCTAGCGCTCGGCTGCAGCGGCAGTGACGACCTAAAAAACCGCCCCCCCTCTGACCCCGGTTCAGGCGGCGCAAACGCGACTGCCACGGCGGGCACGGGCACGAGCTCAGGCGCGAGTGCCGGCGTTGGTTTCGGCGCGGGCGGTTCCGCGAACTGCGAAGGAAGCGTGGTTGCGGATAACAAACGAGTGGTCAGGCTCAGCTTTAGCCAACTCTCGCACACCATCCATCGGCTACTGGGCGACACCTTCGGTGCGAAGACCGACGCGGACTACGAGATCGGCGCGGAATCTCCCACCGCGCGCACCTTTCCGCCGCTGTCCAGTCCGCAAGAAGGCAGCACGATCAACACCGGGATCTGGCAGAAGGTGGATCTGATCGCTGCCGCCGCCGGCAACTATTCGCTCGGCAGCCTCAATCAGCTGACGGGCTGCGGAGCGACGCCGACCGATGCCTGCGCGGAAGCGTTCATCCGATCGTTTGCCGAAAAGGCCTACCGTCGCCCACTCACGACGACGGAAACGACCTCCATTCTGCAGGTGTACAGCGAAGTGAAGGCGATCTACGGCACGATCCCCGAGGCCGTGCAGCATAGCGTTTACGCCATCATGCAATCACCGCAGTTGCTCTACCGGACGGAAATTGGCGAAGCCAAAGACCAAGCGGGGCCGCTCACTGCCTACGAGCTCGCGAGCTCGCTCTCGTACTTCTTGTCGGACGCGCCGCCGGACGCCGACCTGCTGGGCGCGGCGCGCCAGCAGAAACTGAGTACGCCCGCGGAGATCGCTGCTCAAGTCGACCGCATCCTGGCCATGCCCAGCGCGCGCA
>DATEPG010000048.1:0-13307 GCA_035273265.1 Polyangiaceae bacterium | reverse complement strand
CGAGGGCGTCAAGATGGTGATGCCGGGCGACAACGTAACGGTGGAGGTCGAGCTGATCACGACCGTCGCCCTCGAAGAGCAAATGCGCTTCGCCATTCGCGAGGGCGGCAAGACCGTCGGCGCCGGCGTCGTGACCAAGATCATCGAGTGATTGAATGGAGGCGGTCATGAGCAAACGCTCCGGTAAGGAGCGGTCAACCCATGACCGCCGCATTCCAGTCGTGCTGTGCTGCTCGGTTTGTTCGAACCGCAACTACAAGACGACCAAGGCCCCGCGCCCCGACAGCGAGGCGCTCAGCTTTAAAAAGTTCTGCAATATCTGTAACTTACATACGGTGCACATAGAAGGTAAGTAAGCTTTCGGGCGGTTTACCCGAAGGGGGCGCACAAAAGGCGCCTAATCCTAGGGGTGTAGCTCAGTTGGTAGAGCAGTGGATTCCAAATCCACCGGTCGGGAGTTCGAGTCTCTCCGCCCCTGCCCGAACGGATTTTCAAGAGGTTTCGCATGGCAATCGTGGACGAAAAAGACCAGAAAGAGCGCACGGAAGCAGAATCCGTGGACGCCCTCGATCTGTCCGCGGGTCCCTCCTACCTTGAGGTGCCGGGTGAAGTCTCGCTCGGCACGGCCGGCGGCGACCAAGACGAACGCGGTAACGCGGCCACCTTGGGTGCGACCAAGTACGTTCACGCGGCATTCTTTGCCGTGGGGATCTTGGCCGCCTTCCTCAGCAGCAAGATTTTGGGCGGCGTTTGGACTCACCTGGCCGAGTGGCCGGCGGCGGTTCGAGCCGTTCCCCAGCTGCTTGCCTTCTCTGAGGAGCAACGGGACACCTATTGTTTGGTGGGTGGAGCCGTGATCGGCGCCGTAGGCGTGCTACAGGCCTACCGCAAAGACGGCGTTCGGATCTGGGCTGATGAAGTGGCTACCGAGCTCGCCCGGGTGAGCTGGCCGAATCGCGAAGCCGTTACGAACGGCACGCTGGTGGTGATCGTCGCGAGCGCGATCGCCGCAGTCTACGTTGCGGTTCTCGATCGTTTTTGGAGTTTTCTCACGACGTGGGTGTACGGCGCATGACTACCGAACTGGAAGCTCCCATGACTGACTCCTCCGAGATGCCCCCGGCCTCGGCCGCCAAGAAGTGGTACGTCGTGACCACCTACTCGGGCTACGAGAACAAGGTCAAAACTGCCCTGCAAGAGCGCATCCGCCAGCACCGGGTGGAAGACAAGTTCGGCGAGATCATGATCCCCGCCGAAACGGTCACCGACTCCGGCAAAGACGGCAAGCAGCGCCTCAAGACCAAGACCAGCTTCCCCGGCTACGTGTTCGTCGAGATGGAGATGAGCGAGACCATCTGGCATCTCGTCAAAGACACGCCCAAGGTCACCGGTTTCATCGGCAACCAACGGCCGCAGGAAGTGAAACCGCCGCACATCGAAGATCTGCGCAAAGGGATCGTCGAGGGCGCGGTCAAACCGAAGCCCCGTCATCAGTTTCAAGAGGGCGACGAAGTTCGAGTCGTCGTTGGAGCGTTCGCCAACTTTTCCGGGACCGTCCAAGAGGTCAAGCCGGACAAGCAGAAGCTCAAAGTCATGGTTAGTATTTTCGGCCGACCAACTCCGGTCGAGCTCGATTTCTCACATGTGGAGAAACGCTGATCTCTACCGCCCCCCGCGGATAGTTTGAAGCCTTTCGCAAGGACACACCCGTCATGAGTGCCAAGAAAAAAGTCACAGGTTACATCAAGCTCCAGCTATCGGCAGGCAAGGCGAACCCGTCGCCTCCGGTAGGCCCCGCGCTCGGTCAGCACGGCGTCAACATCATGGCGTTCTGCAAGGACTTCAACGCCCGCAGCGCCCCGCTGGGTGACACCATCATCCCGGTCGTGATCACGGTGTACGCGGACCGTTCGTACTCCTTCATCATGAAGAGCCCGCCCGCGAGCGTGCTCATCAAGAAGGCCCTCGGCCTGCCCTCGGGCAAGAAGCCGGGCTCGGGCTCGAAAGAGCCGAACAAGATCAAGGTCGGCACCATCACGATGGAGCAGATCCGCGGCGTGGCCAAAGAGAAGCTGAACGACATGAACACCACGGACCTCGAAGCGGCCATGCGCAGCATCGCAGGTACGGCCAAGAGCCTCGGCGTGGACGTAGTTTCCTGATTTTTGACGGCCTCGAACGCGCGCGCTCCGAGCGCGCCCCCCAAGATACTGGACAGCAGCTTTCCGCGGGCGCGCAGAGCCCGCGGAGCTGACTGATCTCAGGAGTCGAAAGACGCTAAATAATGCCAAAAACAGCAAAAAATCGAGCTGCGGCGCTAGCCAAAGCCGACCTGACCAAGCGCTACACCGTCGCCGAGGCGGTTTCGTTGGTCAAGTCGGTGGCCTACGCCAAGTTCGACGAGAGTGTGGATGTCGCGGTGCGCTTGGGTGTGAACCCGAAGCACGCCGATCAAATGGTGCGCGGCGCTATCGTGCTGCCCAACGGAACCGGAAAAACCGTGCGCGTTCTCGTGTTCGCGCGTGGTGAGAAGGAAAAAGAAGCCCTCGAGGCAGGCGCGGACATCGCCGGTGGTGATGACCTCGTGGCCAAGGTGCAAGAAGGCTTCTTGGACTTCGACCGCGTGATCGCGACGCCTGATTTGATGGGCGCCGTCGGTAAGCTGGGTCGCGTGCTCGGTCCGCGTGGTTTGATGCCGAACCCCAAGGTCGGCACGGTCACGTTCGACGTGAAGAACGCGGTCCGTGAAGCCAAGGCCGGTAAGGTCGAATACCGCGTCGACAAAGCAGGCGTCGTGCACTGCCGCATCGGCCGCAAATCCTTCGACTCGGGCAAGCTCAGCGAGAACGCCATGGCGCTCATCGGCGAGCTGATCGCGAAGAAGCCGTCGACCGCCAAGGGCATCTACCTGCGCAGCATCACGCTCTCGACCACGATGGGCCTCGGTTTTCGAATCGACACCACCAGCGTCGTCGCCAAGTCGGAGGATGAATCCTGATGGAACGCGCACAAAAGGCGGAAGCCATCGAGACGCTCAAGGCCCAGTTCAGCAAGATGAGCTCGGCCGTGTTCCTCGACTTCACCGGCATGACGGTGGGTGAGGTGAGCAAGCTTCGCGACGTGTTCCGCTCCAAGGGCGTGGAATACAAGGTCGTGAAGAACAAGCTGGTGCAAAAGGCACTGGCCGACCACAGCTGGGCGCCGGGCCTCAGTACCGCCCTGCGCGGAATGACGGGCGTGGCCTGGAGCTTCGAAGAGCCGAGCGCGGCAGCGCGAGCGGTCAAGGAGTTCCAGCGGGAGAACGAGAAGCTCAAGATCAAAGCGGGTCTTCTCGAAGGTCAAGTGCTCGGGCCCAAAGCGGTCTCCGATCAGCTGGCAACGCTCCCCAACAAGGACGAAGCGCGCGCCATGCTGCTCGCGACGTTCAACGCGCCGGCTCAAACGCTGGTTCGTTTGCTCAACGTGCCCGCGACGCAGATGGCTGCTGTCCTCGCCGCCAAGGCGAAACAGGACGGCGGCTGATCTCACCTCGTCCCCTCGATTCGAAACCAAGTTTACAGAGTTTATTTGCCAAAGCCCGTAGGTGCCCCCGCGTGTTTGGCGTTATTTCGGGCTAGCCCGATGGAGTTGAAAAATGGCTGACATTACTACCGAACAAGTTGTCGATTACCTCTCGAACCTCCCCGTCATCCAAATCGCCGAGCTCGTCAAGACGCTCGAGGCGAAGTGGGGCGTGAGCGCGGCTCCCGTTGCCGTCGCTGGTGCTGCTGCCGGTCCGGCCGCTGCTGCCGTCGAAGAGAAGACCGAGTTCAACGTCATCCTCGCGGATGCCGGTGCGAACAAGATCAACGTCATCAAGGCTGTCCGCGAGATCACCGCCCTCGGCTTGAAGGAAGCCAAGGACCTGGTCGAAGGCGCCCCGAAGGCGATCAAAGAAGGCGTCGGCAAGGACGAAGCCGAGGACATCAAGAAGAAGCTCGAAGCCGCCGGCGCAAAGGTGGAGGTCAAGTAACCTCCGTTGTCGCAGCCAGCAAATTCAACTTCTGTGCTCGGGTCGCTTCACAGCGGCCCGGGCGCTTCTTCGCGTTATTGCAGCGAGCGTGATCGGTTAGACGCCTCGCGGAACGGCACAAGTTTGTGCGGTATCCGCGTTGGTGTGTTTTGGAGGTACTGAAGCATGGCGTCAAAAGTCCAGTCGAACTTTCGACATCGGATGAACCTTGGCCGTGTGGAGTCGATTGTCGAGATCCCGAATCTCATCGACATCCAGAAGTCGAGCTACGACAAATTCTTGCAGTCGGATACCGGGCCGCGTGAGCGGAAGGAAATCGGACTCGAAGAAGTATTCCGAAGCGTTTTCCCGATCAAGGATTTCGACGGCACGAGCGAGCTCGTGTACGTGTCGTACAACCTCGAGAAGCCGAAATACGACGTCGATGAGTGCCGCCAGCGCGGCATGACGTTCGCGGCCCCGATCAAGGTCACGACCCAACTGATGGTTTATGACACCCGTGAGGGTGGCGAGCGCATCGTGCGCGACATCAAGGAGCAGGAGGTCTACTTCGGCGAAATTCCGCTGATGACCGACACCGGCACCTTCATCATCAACGGTACCGAGCGCGTCGTCGTGTCGCAGCTCCACCGTAGCCCGGGCGTGTTCTTCGATCACGACAAGGGCAAGACGCACTCGAGCGGCAAGCTCTTGTACAGCGCGCGCGTCATCCCGTACTCGGGTTCGTGGCTCGACTTCGAGTTCGACCACAAAGACATCATGTACGTGCGCATCGACCGCCGCCGGAAGATGCACGCCACCGTGCTGCTTCGTGCGCTCGGTTACAGCACGCAAGAGCTGCTCAACTACTTCTACTCGACCGAGACCGTGTTCCTGGAAAAGGGCGGCAAGATCTCGAAGAGCATCGAGTACGATCTGCTCCCCGGTCAGCGCGCCACGCGCGACATCAAGGTCGGCAGCGAGGTCGTCGTCAAGAAGAACACCAAGTTCACGCGCGTCGCGATCAAGAAGCTCAAGGAAGCGGAGCTCGATCGTCTGCCGTCCGAGACCGCCGATCTGATCGGCAAGGTCAGCGCGGAAGACGTGGTCGACAAGGAGACCGGCGAAATCTTGCTCGAGTGCAACGAAGAGGTGACTGAAATCACCCTCGATCGTTTGCGCCAAGCGGACGTGCAAGAATTCAAGGTGCTGTTCATCGACGGTCTGAACGTCGGTCCGTACCTGCGCGACACCCTGATTGCGGACAAGGTCAAGACGACCGAAGACGCGATCATGGAGATCTACCGGCGCCTGCGCCCGGGTGATCCGCCGACGCTCGAGACGGCCAAGCAGCTGTTCCACAACCTGTTCTTCAACATGGAGCGCTACGACCTGTCGACGGTCGGCCGCCTCAAGCTGAACTACAAGTTTTACCGCGACATGCCCGAGGAGCAGAAGCCGAACCTGGAGCAAACCGTGCTCTCGCCCGGCGACATCCTCGAGACGGTGCGTCACCTGATCGAGCTCAAGAACGGGCGCGGTTCGGTGGACGACATCGATCATCTCGGTAACCGCCGCGTGCGCGCGGTCGGCGAGCTGATGGAGAATCAGTACCGCATCGGTCTGGTTCGCATGGCCCGCGCGATCAAAGAGCGCATGAGCGTGTCGCAAGAAATCGACACCCTGATGCCGCACGATTTGATCAACGCCAAGCCCGTCGGCGCGGTGGTCAAAGAGTACTTCGGCAGCTCGCAGCTCTCGCAGTTCATGGATCAGACCAACCCGCTCAGTGAAGTGACGCACAAGCGTCGCCTCTCTGCGCTCGGACCGGGTGGTTTGACTCGTGAACGCGCCGGCTTCGAGGTGCGCGACGTTCACGCCACGCACTACGGTCGTATCTGCCCGATCGAGACGCCTGAAGGACCGAACATCGGTCTGATCGCCTCGCTCTCCTGCTTCGCTCGCGTGAACGAGTACGGCTTCGTCGAGACCCCCTACCGCGCCGTCGGCGGCGGTCAGGTCTCCTCGGACGTGCAGTGGTTCAGCGCGCTCGAAGAAGAAGGCAAGTACATCGCTCAGGCGAGCGCTGACTTGGACGACAAGAAGAAGTTCGTGGACAACCTGGTCAGCGCCCGTTTGAACGGCGATTTCCGGATGGCGGTCCCCGATCAGATCCAGCTGATGGACGTCGCTCCGAATCAGATGGTGAGCGTTGCCGCGGCGCTCGTGCCCTTCTTGGAGCACGACGACGCGAACCGCGCACTGATGGGCGCCAACATGCAGCGCCAGGCCGTGCCGCTCGTACGCACGGAAGCTCCGCTCGTGGGCACCTCGATGGAAGGTCGCGTTGCGATCGACTCCGGCGTGTGTGTCATCGCGCGGCGTGACGGCGTGGTCGAAGGTGTCGATGCCGAACGCATCGTCATCCGAGCCACTGCCGGCGAAGGCGATCAGGTGCCGGACATCTACCACCTGACCAAGTACCAGCGCTCCAATCAGAGCACCTGCTACAACCAGAAGCCGATCGTCCGCCCGGGCGAATCGGTGAAGAAGGGCGACGTGCTCGCCGACGGTCCGGCGACGGACATGGGCGAGCTCGCGCTCGGCCAAAACGTGGTCGTCGCGTTCATGCCCTGGCAGGGCTACAACTTCGAAGACTCGATCCTCGTCAGCGAGCGCATCGCCAAAGAGGACATCTACACCTCGGTTCACATCGAGGAGTTCGAGTGCGTTGCCCGCGATACCAAGCTGGGCAAGGAAGAGATCACGAAGGACATCCCGAACGTCGGCGAAGAGGCCCTGAAGGACCTCGACGACGCGGGCGTGGTGCGCATCGGCGCCGAGGTGAAGCCCGGTGACATCCTGGTCGGCAAGATCACTCCGAAGGGTGAGAGCCAGCTCTCTCCGGAAGAGAAGCTCTTGCGCGCAATCTTCGGCGAAAAGGCCGGGGATGTGCGGGACAGCTCGCTGAAGGTCCCGCCAGGCGTGACCGGCATCGTGATCAACGCCCGGATTTTCTCGCGCAAAGGCACGGAAAAAGACGAGCGCGCCAAGGCCATCGAGGATCAGGAGCGCGCCAAGCTCGAGCGTTCACGCGACGAGGAAATCAAGATCCTGCGTGATTCCTTCTTCCGCAAGATCAAGCGCGTTCTCGGTGGCAAGACCACCGCGGGCAAGCTGGTCGACGACAAGGGCAAGGTGCTCTTGAACAAGGGCGTCGTGCTCGACGACGCTCAGCTGGAAGAAGTGCCGCGCAAGCATTGGGGTGAAATCCCGATCGAGAACGGCACCGAAGAGGTCAACACGCTCCTCTCCGACCTCGAGAAGCTGCTCAAGGAGCGCGAAGAGCACTTCCACGAGAAGATCGACCGCCTGAGCCGTGGTGATGAGCTGCCCCCGGGCGTCATCAAGATGGTGAAGGTGTACATCGCCATCAAGAGGAAGCTGCAAGTCGGCGACAAGATGGCCGGTCGTCACGGCAACAAGGGTGTGGTCAGCCGCATTCTGCCGGAAGAAGACATGCCGTACCTCGAAGACGGCACGCCGGTCGACATCGTGCTGAACCCGCTGGGCGTGCCGAGCCGCATGAACGTCGGGCAGATCCTGGAGACGCACCTCGGTTGGGGTGCGCGTGAGCTCGGCCGTCAGGTCGAGAGCATGCTCGAGGAGAAGTACAGCGCGGAGAAGTTCCGGGCTCGCTTCATCGACGTCTACGACCACGACAAGCCGTTCGTGAAGCTGCTCAAGAGCATGAATGACGAGGAAGTTTTCTCCCTCGCCCGCAAGCTCAAGAAAGGCCTCTTCTTCGGCTCCCCCGTGTTCGACGGTGCCGCGGAGAGCGACATCAAGAAGATGCTCGTGCGCGCGGGTCGCGCGACTTCTGGCCAGTCGATCTTGTTCGACGGTCGTACCGGCGAGGTCTTCGATCAGGATGTGACCGTGGGCGTGATGTACATGCTCAAGCTCCACCACTTGGTCGACGACAAGATCCACGCTCGGTCGATCGGTCCGTACTCCCTCGTTACCCAGCAACCGCTCGGCGGCAAAGCGCAGTTCGGCGGTCAGCGCTTGGGTGAAATGGAAGTCTGGGCGATGGAAGCCTACGGCGCTGCCTACGCGCTGCAGGAGTTCCTGACCGTCAAGAGCGACGACGTGCAAGGTCGCACGCGCATGTACGAATCCATCGTCAAGGGTGAGTACGCGCTCGAGGCCGGGCTGCCGGAGAGCTTCAACGTCTTGATCAAAGAGCTGCAATCGCTCTGCCTCAACGTCGAGCTCATCGAAGCGTCTGCCAAAGAGACGGCGACGGCCGCGGAAGACTGAGACGCGGGCGTCGGGAGCTCCCTAACCGGAGCTCCCTGACGCTTTCGATTCGTCCCGCTTTATCCCGAGTTTTTCTAAGTTTTTTCTCTCGTAATCCAAGACGAGGAGCCCCCTGATGCGTGACATTTTCTCTTTTTTCGAGAAGCCGAAAGACCCGCTGTCTTTCTCGGCCATGCGCATTTCGCTCGCCAGCCCGGAAAAGATCCGGGAGTGGTCCCACGGTGAAGTCAAGAAGCCGGAGACCATCAATTACCGCACGTTCAAGCCGGAACGTGACGGCCTGTTCTGCGCCAAGATCTTTGGCCCGGTAAAGGACTACGAGTGCATCTGCGGCAAGTACAAGCGCATGAAGCACCGCGGCATCGTGTGCGAGAAGTGCGGCGTCGAGGTGATTCAGTCGAAGGTGCGCCGTGAGCGCCTCGGCCACATCAACTTGGCCACACCGGTCGCGCACATCTGGTTCTTGAAGAGCCTGCCTTCGCGCATCGGCAACATCCTCGACATCACGCTCAAGGATCTCGAGAAGGTCCTGTACTGCGAAGCGTACATCGTCATCGATCCGCGCGAGACGCCCCTCGAGCGCGGTGAGCTGCTGACCGAAGACCGCTACGCGCAGCTGCTCGAAGAGTACGGCGACGAGCGCTTCGAAGCTGGCATGGGCGGCGAGGCCGTGATCGAGATGCTCAAGCGCGTGGACGTCCACTCGCTGGCCGAGCAGCTCCGCTCGGACATGCGCACCTCGACCTCGGAAGCCAAGCGTAAGAAGTACGCCAAGCGCCTCAAGGTCGTGGAAGCATTCCGCGGCTCCGGAAACCGCCCGGAGTGGATGATGCTGTCGGTGATCCCGGTTTTGCCGCCGGATCTGCGCCCGCTCGTGCCGCTCGACGGCGGTCGCTTCGCGACCTCCGACTTGAACGATCTGTACCGCCGCGTCATCAACAGGAACAACCGCCTCAAGCGCTTGCTCGAGTTGAACGCCCCGGAAATCATCATCCGTAACGAGCGGCGCATGCTGCAAGAAGCGGTCGATGCTTTGTTCGACAACGGTCGTCGCGGCAAGACCATCACTGGCCCGAACAAGCGCCCGCTCAAGAGCTTGAGCGACATGCTCAAGGGCAAGCAAGGGCGTTTCCGCCAGAACTTGCTCGGCAAGCGCGTCGATTACTCGGGTCGTTCCGTGATCGTCGTCGGTCCGACCTTGAAGCTGCACCAGTGCGGTCTTCCGAAGAAGATGGCGCTCGAGCTGTTCAAGCCGTTCATCTACAACAAGCTGGAAGAGCGCGGCTACGTCAACACCATCAAATCTGCGAAGAAGATGGTGGAGAAAGAGCGTCCCGAGGTTTGGGACATCTTGGACGAGGTCATCAGCGAGCACCCGGTGCTGCTGAACCGCGCGCCGACCTTGCATCGCCTCGGCATTCAGGCGTTCGAGCCGGTGCTGATCGAGGGCAAGGCAATCCAGCTGCACCCGCTGGTTTGCGCGGCGTTCAACGCCGACTTCGACGGCGATCAGATGGCCGTGCACGTGCCGCTCTCGATCGAAGCGCAGATGGAAGCGCGCGTGCTCATGATGAGCACGAACAACATCCTCTCGCCCGCCAGCGGTCGCCCGATCATCAATCCGACGCAGGATATCGTGCTCGGCCTTTACTACGCGACTCGTATGCGTCGCTTCGTAACGGGCAGCCACCGTGAAAACACGCTGACCTACGACGAGAAGTCGAACCAGCTCGTCGGCGCGCTACGCGGCGTGTACGCCTCGCCGGAAGAAGTACGCATGGCGTACGACAACGGCGCGGTCGACCTGCACGCTTCGATCAAGGTGCGGATCACCGACATCGACGACGACGGCAACCACGACACCAAGCTGGTGCAAACGACCGTTGGTCGCGTGCTGGTCAGTGAAGTGCTGCCGCAGGGTTTGCCGTTCGAATACGCCAACAAGGTGATGAACAAGAAGGCCCTCAGCTCCTTGATCGACATCTGCTACCGCAAGCACCGCAACAAGGAGACCGTGCTCCTGGCGGATCGCCTGCGTACGCTCGGCTTCGGCTTTGCGACGGGCGGCGGCATCTCGGTGTGCATGGATGACATGGTCATCCCGGCCAAGAAGAAGGATCTCGTCGATGCCGCGCAGGCAGAGCTCGAGAAGGTCGTCGATCAGTACCAAGAAGGTCTGATCACGGACGGCGAGCGTTACAACAAGATCATCGACATCTGGGCCGGCGTTGCCGATCGCGTCGCGGAAGAAATGATGGGCGGCATCGGCCGCGAAGTCATGACCGATCCCGAGACGCAGGAGCAAATCGAGGACTCCAGCTTCAACCCGATCTACATCATGGCTGACTCCGGTGCTCGTGGTTCCCCACAGCAGATGCGTCAGCTGGCTGCCATGCGCGGTCTGATGGCCAAGCCCTCCGGCGAGATCATCGAGACCCCCATCACGGCGAACTTCCGTGAAGGTCTGACCGTGCTGCAGTACTTCGTCTCGACGCACGGCGCTCGTAAGGGCCTCGCCGACACCGCGCTCAAGACGGCCAACTCCGGTTACCTCACGCGCCGTCTCGTCGACGTCGCGCAGGACGCCGTGGTGGCCGAGTTCGATTGCGGCACCCTCGACGGCATCCGCGTCACCAAGCTGGAAGAAGCCGGTGAAGTCATTCAACCCCTCGGCGACCGCATTCTGGGTCGCGTGGTGTTGGAAGACGTGGTCGACCCCCTCACGGGCGAGATCATCGTCGAAGGCAACACCGAACTCGACGAGGCGCGTGTCGATCAAATCGAGAACGCGGGCATCGAAGAGGTCGTCATCCGCTCGGTGCTCACCTGCCAAACGCGCCGCGGTGTTTGCTCGCTCTGCTACGGCCGCGACTTGGCCCGTGGTTACCGCGTCAACATCGGCGAGGCGGTCGGCATCATCGCCGCTCAGTCGATCGGCGAGCCGGGCACGCAGCTCACGATGCGTACGTTCCACATCGGTGGTGCGGCAGCGCGCGGCAAGATCGAGCAAAGCTCGCTCGAGACGCGCACTGAAGGCACCGTGCACCTCAAGAATGCACAGCTGACCAAGAGGAACGACGGCAGCGTCGTGCTCATGAATCGCCACGGCGAGCTCGTGGTCATGGACGACACCGGTCGCGAGCGCGAGCATCACCGCCTGCTGTACGGCGCGGTGCTCAAGACCACGGACGGCGGTCGCGTCGAAGCAGGCCAGATCGTGGCAGAGTGGGATCCCTTCGCGGCTCCGATTCTGACCGAGGTCGGCGGTGTGGTGCAGTTCGGCGATCTCGTCGAAGGCGTCACCGTGATCGAGAAGGTCGACGAAGTGACCGGTCTTTCCCGCAAGATCGTGGTCGAGTCGCGCGCCGCGGATCTCCGCCCGCGGATCGCGATCATCGATGCCGAGACGGGCGAGCCGGTGAAGCTCCCGAACACCGACCTCGACGCGCGCTATCTCTTGCCCGTCGGCGCCAACATCGTGTGCGGCGAAGGCGAGCGCATCACCCCCGGTGAAGCCATCGCCAAGATCCCGCGCGATACCACGAAGGTGCAGGACATTACCGGTGGTTTGCCCCGCGTTGCCGAGCTGTTCGAAGCCCGTAAGCCCAAGGATCACGCCATCATCAGCGAGATCGACGGCATCGTTTCGTTCGGTAAGGACACCAAGGGCAAGCGCAAGGTCGTCATCACCCCGTTCGGTATCGACGGTGGCCTGCTCCCGGATCAAGGTCGCGAGTACTTGATCCCCAAGGGCAAGCACATCCAGGTGCAACCGGGCGATCACGTCCGCGCCGGCGACCCGCTGCAGGACGGTCCCGCGAACCCCCACGACATCTTGCGCGTGAAGGGCGAGAAGGAACTGGCCGCTTGGCTCGTGAACGAAATCCAGCAGGTTTACCGCCTGCAGGGCGTAGGTATCAACGACAAGCACATCGAAGCCATCGTTCGCCAAATGCTCCGCCGCGTTCGCATCAAGGAGGTCGGCGACACCAACTTCCTCGTCGACGAGCAGGTCGAGAAGTACGTGTTCGAACGCGACAACGCTCGCGTGATGGAACGCGGTGGTCAGCCCGCCGTGGCCGAGCCGATGTTGCTCGGTATCACCAAGGCCTCTCTCTCGACGGAATCGTTCATCTCGGCCTCGTCGTTCCAGGAGACCACCAAGGTCCTCACGGAAGCCGCGATCTGCGGCAAGACGGACGATCTCCGCGGCATCAAGGAGAACGTCATCATGGGTCGGCTCATCCCGGCTGGTACGGGGTTGCCGGCGTACAAGCGCTTGCAGGTCGTATTGGACGAGAAGTCGCCCACGTACGCGCCTCCGACGTTCGTGCGGGTTACTCCGGCTGAGCTGGTCGCTGTCGGCGACGAGTGAGCTTCGTTCGCCTTGCCCGCGAAGTTGAACTTCGTAGGCAAGGTTAACTGAGTCGAAGAACGGCTGCTCGAGGTGACTTGGGTGGCCGTTTCTTCTTTGTGTACCCCCGCTCACGCGCGGATGACACTCGGCGGCTTGTCGCCGCGGAGCCCGCGTTCGGCGGTGAGCGAGGGTCGCTCCCGCGGACATTGAGTGTCTTGGGGGACGTCGCCTCATGGGTGCCGCAGTTTGTCTTGGGGCCTTCGGCGTCACCTTGCAGTTCGGGCTGGCGTTGAGTGCGCGCGGCTTGTGTGCCACGCGGCGGGAGCTCAACCTCGCCCACCGCCGATCGCGAGCTCCGCGGCTCCTTGGACCGGTGTCGGAGATCTGGAGATCTCGCAGGCTCGTCTACCGCGCGGCTCGTTTCAGACGTTCGTAGGCGAACGAACGCAGCCCTTGAGGTCGCGCGGCGCAGCTCCTGCGCGCCTCGCGAAGGTCGGCCGCCAGCCGGAGAAAGGAGCGAGTGCGAACCAAAGCCACCCAGAGTTTCACGCGCACGATGCGAAGCGATTACGAATCAAGCCCGGCGAGCGCAGCCGTCGGGGCCCCCACGTCCGGCGCCGCAGCCGGCGTCGGGCG
>DATEPG010000047.1:0-8552 GCA_035273265.1 Polyangiaceae bacterium | reverse complement strand
GTTTGGGTCCGGCGTGCGTCCCAAATCGGTTTCGTCACGCTGTTCTTGTATTTTCTTGCCGCCACGGCGTTCCGCGGCACTTTCACCGCCACTGCCGGTGAGCCGGTGCGTTTGCCCTTGCCGGTGGAGGGCTTCTTGCTCGCCGATCCCTTCGTCGGCGCGATGACCCTGCTCAGTACGCACACCGTGTATCGCGGTCTTGCTTGGTCGTTCGTGGTGCTCGCGCTCACGTTGGTTTTCGGAAGGGTGTTTTGCGGTTGGATTTGCCCTTTCGGCACGCTCCATCACTTCTTCGGTTGGATTTTCCCGAGTCGCTACTTGCGTGGCAACAAGCGCGTCGAATCGAACAAGACGCATTGGTGGCAAGCCGGCAAGTACTACATCATGTGGGCCTCGCTCGGCGCCGCGCTGGCGGGCAGCGCGATTGGCGGCTTGCTGGATCCGATCTGCGTCGCGGTGCGCACGATCGGCATGGGCGTGATCCCCGCGCTGCAATACTTCGGCGTGCGTTCGGCGACGGTGATCGCCAGCAGCAACGTGCGGGTTTTGCAGAACGCCACCGACGGCGCGCAAGACGTGCTCTCGCGCACGGTGTGGACCGCCAATCAGGGCTACTTCCATCAGACCTGGTTGATCGTGTTCTTCCTGCTGGGCGTGCTGTTCATGAACCGCTTCATCCCGCGCTTTTGGTGCCGGGCGCTCTGTCCACTGGGCGCGTTCTTGGGCTTGTTCTCGCGCTTCTCCTTGTTTGGCATGGAGAAGGACCACGCCAAATGCACCGATTGCAATCTGTGCTTGGTCAATTGCCAAGGCGCCGATAGCCCGCAAGGCGGCGTGAAGCACCGGCAGGACGAGTGCCACATGTGCTTGAACTGCGAGAACGCCTGCCCGGAGGACGTGATCAAGTTCCGCTTTTTGCCGAAGCGCACGAGCACGATTACGAAGCCCGATTTGCAGCGACGCACGCTGTGGGCCGTTACCGCCGCGGGCGCCGCTTGCATCCCCGCGATGCGCATCGGCAATTGGCCGGACAAAGCCTACAGCGAGAAGGTGATTCGTCCGCCAGGTGCAGTCGAAGAACGGGCCTTCCTCGAGCGCTGCATTCGCTGCGCCGAGTGCATGAAGGTCTGCCCGAACAATGCGCTGCATCCGGCGTTCTTCGAGGCGGGTATCGAGGGTCTGTGGACGCCGATCCTGATCCCGCGCATCGGCTACTGCGAATTTTCGTGCGTGCTGTGTGGTCAGGTGTGTCCGACCGGGGCGATCCAGAAGATCACCGAGAAGCAGAAGATGGGTCTCGGCCAAAAGCCCATCTCGATCGGCACCGCGATGTACGATCAGGGCCGGTGCCTGCCTTGGGCCATGGCGACGCCTTGCATCGTGTGTGAAGAGTTCTGCCCGACGTCACCGAAGGCGATTTGGCCGGAAGACGTCGAAGTGCCCAAGCGCGACAGCAAGTATCAAAAAGAAGGCGAACAGGCGGCGATGCTGACCGTGAAGGTGCAGCGCCCGCACGTCGACCCTGGCCTGTGCGTGGGCTGTGGGGCTTGCGAGAAGGTCTGCCCGATCGTGGACAAACCCGCCGTTTACGTGACCAACGCGGGCGAAACACGCTCCAAGACCAACGTCATCCTGCTCGAGAACACGGCCTACGGTCAGTCATGAAGCGTGAGACCGGGCGGGCGCGGTGCTGCCCGGCTCGGCCTTTCACCCCGTCACCCGTTCAGGTTGTACCGAGACACCGTTGCCAGGGGCTGTGCCAACTCCAAATTCGACGAGAACTGGCACAAGCGCCCCTATCTCTGCGAAAATGCCGGCTTCAACGTGGTGAGTCGCTGGCGCGTGGATTGTCCACCAGTATGGCGTGTAATTTGCGTGGGGAAGGTCTGGTCCATGGCTAAAGTTTCGCAGCGGTTCCGCAGTTTCGTCGTTTTGGGGATGGCATTGCTCATGCTGAGCGCTGGCTGCGGGCGTAACGACCTGCCGGCCAATGGAGGCGTGCCCCAGGGTGGCGCGTCCGGTGCTCCGATCGCTGGCTTCGGTAATAGCGGCGGCTCCGGCAATACCGGCAATAGCGGTGGCTTCGGCAACAGCGCTGGCTTCGGCAATAGCGCCGGCTTTGGCAACAGCGCTGGCATCGGCGGCGGCCCCGTCTGTGGTGATCGCCTGTGTAGCCCCGGCGAGAACATGAACAACTGCATCAAGGACTGCTACCCGCTGTGTCACGACGGCGTGTGCAACCTGCAGTATGATCCGTTGGTTTGTCCGGAAGACTGCGCGACTTGCGGCAACAACTACTGCGACAACGGGCCAGACCAAATCAACGGTTGTGGCTACGAGTGCGCCTGCGGCAACGGCCAGTGCGACTCCCAGGCGAACGAGACCGTCGCCAGCTGCCCGGTCGACTGCGCGCCCTGCAACAACGACGGCTTTTGCTCGATCTTCGAGTCTGCCCAGACCTGCCCCAAGGACTGCTACTGCGGCAACGGGCTGTGTGACTTCGGCGAAACGACCTTCAGTTGTTCCAACGATTGCGGGCTGTGCAACTACAACTCGGTCTGCGAGGGCGCGGAGAACCCCAAGCAGTGTCCGAACGATTGCTTTTGCGGCAACGGCGTGTGCGAGCTCAACGAAAACTCGCTCAGCTGCCCCGGAGACTGCGGAGCGTGCAACAACAACAAGCGCTGTGAGGGCATGGAGACGCCTTGGCAGTGCCCGAACGACTGCTTCTGCGGCAACGCTCAATGCGAGCCGATGTTCAAGGAAGCGCCGGACACCTGCCCGAGCGATTGCCCCGCCTGCAACAACAACCGCGTCTGTGAGGACCTAGAGACTCCGACCAGCTGCCCCTCGGATTGCTACTGTGGCAACAAGAAGTGCGAGGCGCAGTTCGGCGAATCGCAATTCAGCTGCCCGCAAGATTGCGGTCAACCCTGCAACAACGACGGCTATTGCGGTCAGGGCGAGACGCTGACCGGCTGCCCCAATGATTGCACCTGCGGCAACGGCCAGTGCGACAATCCGAAGGACGTCTACAATCAGTGCGGCCACGAGTGCAAGAGCCTGTGCGGTAACGGCAAATGCGACTGTTTTGCCGACTTCGTGAACGGTTGCCTGCAGCAGGATTGCCCCAACCCGGATGTGTGCAACACCCCCTGACCGACCTACGAAGCCCGCAGAAAGGTTCTGTCCTGCGGGCCCAGCGGCCCGGCCGTTTTCGACGTAGAAGAAGCCGTTAGGCCCCGGGGGCGAGATCTGGCTAAGCTGCCCCCAAAGCGATGACGGGAGAAGGCAACATATCGGCCTTGCGCGCGCAGGCGGCGCGCGTGGCGGCCTGGTTGGTCGACAAGCAGCGCCCGGACGAGGCTGTCGCATTGCTCAGCGCGTGGGCAGCCAATGGTCCGAGCGATCCCGAAGGTCAGCAGCTGCTCGCTCAGGCGCTGCGTATCGATCCCGGAGCGCGCATCGCCCAGCTCGCGTTCGAGCGCATGGAAGGCATGGCTGGCGACCACGCCGCATTGGGGGAAGCCGTCGCGCGTTACGCGCCCGCAGAACTCGCCAAGCTAGACGCCGAGATGAAGCGGCCGAGCTTTCGGCGCGCGCAGATGGGCTTCAACAACAACATCAAATTCAGGTCCACCGTGTTCCACGTGCAGACGGAGGATTCGGGGCTGGACCAGCCGCACATCATCACGCACTTGTTTGCTGATGGCGGGCGCGTGATCAAGAGCCACAAGCGCGCCTACAACGAGCACGTGTCGCGTCCCGACGTCGCCGAGTACGTGCGCGGGTTGATGAAGGCACAGCACCTCGAAATGGTGATGGCGCTCCGCGACGGTCGCTTCGACGGCATCATCGCTGGGCGTGAGATCGGTGGTGTTTCGTTACTCACCGAGGCGCCCACCGGACCCAAGCAGCGCCCCCCGACTGGCAACACACAAAAGGCCGAAGGCGCTCCGGCGTCGGGCCGCGAGACGCCACCACCCGCTCCGGCGCCCGCCGCTGCCGCGGTAGTGCCACCACCCGCACCTGCTGCCCCCGAGCTGGTGCGAGCGTTCGTGACGCTGCACGTGCTGCGCTCGCTCTCCGGCGGCCCAGAGCGCTACGATCCAGCCGGTACCGAGGCGTTGATCGGCTCACAAGGTGCGGTTCAGCTGCCGGGGGAGCAATTCTGCCATCCGCGCGAAGCGCGCTTGAGCGCCCGCGACAGTCGGCTTTGGCTGGAAGACTTGGAGGGCGGCAACGGAGTGTTCTTGCGCATCCGCACGCCAGTCGAGCTCGAGCTGGGCGACGAATTCGTGGTTGGTGATCAACTGCTCCGAATCGAGAAGAACCCAGTACCGGACGACGGCCCCGACCCGGCTCCGACCTACTTCTATTCGTCGCCCAAGTGGCCATCGTCGTTCCGCGTGCTGCAGATCTTCGAGGGCGGAGCCAATGGCTGCTGCGTCGTCGCCCGCGGTAACACATTGCAAGTGGGCTCGGCGATCGGCGACCTGGTCTTTCCGGACGATCCGCTGGTCGGTGAGCAACACTGCTTGATCGAAGAGCAAGCCGGTACCGTCGTGATCACCGATCTCGGTTCACGGACGGGAGTGTTCGTGCGCGTCCGCGGCGAACAAGAGCTCTCGCACGGCGACGAGCTGTTGATCGGCCGAACGCGGCTAGTCGTGGACTTCCCTCGACATCGCGCCGCCTGAGAGCCGAGACAAAATAAAAACAGCCGGGCGAGCGCATGCTCACCCGGCTGTTCAAAAAGAACGAGTTTCTTACGAACTCACTTCTTCTCTTCGGCAGCCGGCGCGTCCGTCGCGGGGGCGGCTTCCGCCTTGGTTTCTTCCGCCTTGGCTTCGCCCTCGGCCGGCTTGGCCTCGGCGGCCGCCGCGCCTTCCGGAGCAGCTGCTTCGGGGGTGGCACCGCCGCCACAAGCAACAGCCAGAGCGCACACGGGGACCAGAGCGAACAACTTGGAAATCGACATAATTTCAGACTCCTCTTGCCGGCCCACACCGGAGTGGGCTTGGAACGTGGTGACCAGACGCTCGACTACTAAGAAGCGGCTCACGAGAAAATCGAATTTTGCGGGACAACTTATCAAAGGCTAATTATTTCATTCAGTTGCAGGGCCGGAAGCGTTGATTCCCTCGGCTGTCCCCGGCTTTTTGGGGCTCGCTTGAGCCGAAAACGGTCATTCTTGCGTCCTAGAGATCCGTGCCGTCCGACGCCGCCCCCCATTTGCGCCTGATTCCAGGCAGCGCTGCGCCCGCCGAGCCCGGCAAAGCGTCCGATTCGGGTGCGGATGACGAGCGGCTGGTCGCGCGAGCCTTGCGCAGTGATCTCCTGGCCTTCGAGCTGCTCTACCGGCGCCATGCGGGGTTTGCCCTCAACCTCGCAGTCCGTATCCAAGGCAGCGCGAACGATGCCGAAGACATCGTGCACGATGCTTTTCTCAAAGCCAGTGAGCGCCTGAGTGAACTGCGCGAGGCGTCTGCCTTTCGGCCCTGGCTGGGCAGCATCGTGGTGCGCCTGGTGCGCACGCGCCTGCGCCGTCAACGGCTGCTTCGCTCACTGGGTCTAGCGAACGCCGAGCCGATCGAGCTGGATGCAATTGCATCGCCGAACGCGGATCCCGAGAGCCGGGTGCTGCTCGCTCAGGTGTACTCGTTGCTCCAGACTCTGCCAGCAGACGAGCGCATCGCCTGGACGTTACGCTATGTCGATCATCATCGGCTCGAGATCGTCGCAAAGCTGGTTGATTGCTCGCTAGCTACCGCCAAGCGTCGCATCTTGCGCGCGCAGCGCTTCCTGAGCGAGCACTTCGTGCCGGCTTTCGCGGAGGACGAGTGATGGGCCGCAGGCGCTTGCCGGAAATCGCGAAGTCTTCACTGCGCGACTACGACTCGAGCGAGCAGTCGGCCGCCGTCTGGCGTCGGCTGAAGAGCGAACTACGTGGCTACAAGCCGCGTGAACGCCGCTCGCCGTTGCTCTGGGTTTGGGCGCCTGCGCTCGCCGCAGTTCTGTTCGGTTCGGGCGTGTTGGTTGGCGCGCGCTTGATTCGACCGCAAGCGTTGGCGTTCGTGCAAGCCGAGCCTCGCGCGCAACCCGTGCCCGCCGCGGGTCCAGTGACCACGAAAAATACCGCTGAGCCTGAGGTTTCGCTGCCGGAGGCCAAGGTGCAGCATCCGCACGCGCGACGCTCCGCCCGGCTCAGCGCGTCAGCGGCCGTGCCACTCAGCTACGGCTCGCTCGATAGCTCGCCCTACGCCGCGCCCACCCAGGCACCTGCGCCGGAGTGGCAGCGGCTGGTTGAAATCGGGGATTTCCCGGGAGCAAGGCGCGCGCTCGATCGTCAGGGCGGGTTCGATGTCGCAATGGCCCACGCCTCGCCTTCCGAGCTGATGAGCTTGGTCGACATTGCGCGCGCGTCCGGCGAGCGCGGCCTGGCGACCAGTGCTCTGCGCCAAGTGCTGGCTCACGCGGAGGCTCCAGAAGCCCCGCTGGCCGCCTGGACCTTGGGCAATCTGCTCGATCAGGCGGGCGATCAGCCGGGCGCTGCGCAAGCTTTTGCTCTGTATCGGCGCTTGTCTCCGGCCGGTGATTTCGCCGAAGATGCGGCGGCTCGCCAAGTCGATGTGGCGCTCGCAGAGGGCAATCTCGAGCTGGTCACGCAATTGGCCTCCGACTATGCGCGCGACTTTCCCCACGGCAGACGGCTCAGCGAGTTTCGCAGAGCCGAGCGCGCGCTGCGCAGTCAAAATGGCGATCGGGACGCCGGCCCAAAGACGGACACCGTGCACGACGAGCCCGACGACGATTCCGACGAGAGCCACGCGCCGCCCAGCTCCGTTGCAGCGCCGAACACGCCCGGCAGCGAAGCGCACTGAGCATCGCCTGCGCGCGCTACTCGCGGCGTGCTGTTTGCTTTCACTGCTGCTGTTGAGCCGCGAAGGGTTTGCTCGCGGTCCGGTATTGGTGGAGATTGGTGACAGCGCCGAGTCTCTGCTCGATGCGCGCGCCACGCGCCGCTTGGTACAACTGGAGCTTTCGGAGATCGACGTGCCGCCGGCGAGCGGCAACAAGCGTGCGCGTGCGCCGCTATTCTTCCGAGTGCTGCTGGTCGACCACGATCTGCGCGTCGAACTCTGGGAGCGCGGTGAATACTACGGGGCACGCGTCGTTTCGGTGAGCAACGCCGCGGGGCAACTCGGCGCGCGTCGCGTGGCGCTGGCTGCTGCGGAGTTGGGCCGGCGGCTGCAAAAAAAGCGGCAAGTGCAGGCCGAGCGGGAGCGTGCGGCAGAGAGCGCGCGCGCTGCCGAGGCCGCACGCGAGGCGCGTCGGGCGCTCGACGGGCCGCTCGCGCTGCGTTCCAGCCTCGAGATCGCGACCATCGGCGGACTCGGGGCAAAGCTCATGGGGCCACGGCTGCTCGGGCAATGGACGTTCGCGGGGCGCGCGCGGATCGAGGCGGGTTTTGCCTGGCTCGCCGGTAGCGCGCCCGGGGCCGCCAATGCCGAATGGCTCGAGCTGTCGCTGGCGCCGATGCAGCGCTTTTCGTTGGCCGAAACCAGCGATCTGGATCTGGGGCTGGCCGTGGCTGCTGCGTGGCTCAGGTTGGGCAAAGTGCGCGGGGTCGACGCCATTTTGGACCAAAACGAGACCTGGTCGGCGCGCGCGGCGGCCGTAGTTCGAATCGAGCCGCGGCTCAGCCGGCAAATACGACTCAGTCTCGGAGCGGAGGCCGGCCTGCTGCTGCGTCAAGTCCGATTCGAATCCCTGAGTGGTAACGCCGAGCGCTTGCACGGCGCGTGGCTCGGACTCGGCGTTGGCGTGGTGCTCACGCCGCGCTAATCAGGGAGATATCCCGAACAACGCTTCGCGCGCGGCGCGGGTAAAGCTGACCAGGCGCCCCTCGATGCGGAACGGTAGATGGCTTTCAGCCAGGCGCTTACAGCCGCGCACCTTTACCAGCACCGAAAGCTCGCCGTGCTTCATGCTCAACGTCGAGCCAGGAGGTGACGCGACGCTGGAGCGCACGACCACATGGTCGGCTTGGTTTTCCACGATCGCGGCCTCGCCGCCGTTCACGATCGAGAGCGGGACGTTCATCCTTTACGCCCCCGTTGCATGGCTGCGCGAGCCTCTTTCAGGCCGTCTTTCTCACGCAGCGTTTGGCGCTTGTCGTAGTCTTTCTTCCCGCGCGCCAGTGAGATCTCGATTTTGGCGCGGTTATTCTTGAAATAGCACTTGGTGACGACAATCGTCATGCCTTCGCGGTGCACGCCCTCGCGCAGACGCTCGATCTGCGCCTCGTGCAGCAGCAACTTGCGCGTACGGATCTCCTCGTGAGCGAACGCCGCGTGCTTGAGGGTGGCGATGCGCATGCCTTTGACCCACGCTTCACCGCGTCGATCGAGCTCTACCCAGGCTTCGATCAAGTTGGCGGGGCCTTCGCGTAGCGCACGCACCTCGCTACCCATCAAAACCAAGCCAGCCTCGATGGTTTCGCCCAGCGTGTAGTCGAAGGTGGCACGGCGATTCTTCGAGACCAGTCG
>DATEPG010000046.1:0-5792 GCA_035273265.1 Polyangiaceae bacterium | reverse complement strand
TCGGCCAGTGTGGTCGCGGCCCTGTTAGTAACGAGCGCTGCAATTGCCGCGGGCAGCTCGAGCCATCGGCAGATCCGCAAGAGTAGCGCCGCACAGCTAACAGCGACGGCGGCCTTGGCCCTATCCAGCGTGCCTGTCGAGGTTGCGGGCGCTTTACCGCTTGCGAGCATTGCCTGGGCGGGCTTTGCGCGAGTCGTGGTCTTCGTCACGAGTGCGCTGGTCGTGCGAGCGTCGTTTGCGCGCGCGGCGCGCGGGGGACAATTGCGGAGTGTATTGCTGTACGGCGCGACTTTGGTCATCCCCGCACTGAGCGCCGCGCTGCTGTTCGCGCTGGGCCGGGGAGCGGAAGCCGGAACGTGCGTGATTGCCGGCGGGGTATGTGCGGTGTTCGCTTGGGCTCGTCCGACCGTGAAGCAACTCAAGCCGCTGGGTCTCGTGCTCGCCGGTCTCGCCCTGAGTACCGCTGTCACGCTCGCTCTTTGATGGTTCACCGAGGAATGGCTGGCTGAAAAATCATGACCGCTCGCTCTTTGCTGTCTTCGCAAACCGCTCGAACGGACGCGGTTCTGCCGCTGCTCGAGAAAGGATTTCGCCCATTCTTCTTGCTGGGGGCCGCCTTCGCTGCGCTCGCGGTGCCGCTGTGGCTGCTGGCTTTGCGCGGCGGGCTGCAGCCGGGAGGCGCCTTTGGCGCGATGCAATGGCATGCCCACGAGATGTTGTTCGGGTTCTGCAGCGCGATCATCTGCGGATTCCTGCTGACTGCGGTCAGCAATTGGACCGGACGCGAAACCGCGACTGGCTGGCGGTTGGCGGCGTTGGCGGTGCTTTGGCTTCTGGGACGGCTGGCCATGTTCTTTGCCGAACAGCTGCCGCGCTATCTGCCGGCAGTGCTCGATCTCGCGCTCCTGCCAGCGCTCGCCGTCAGCTGCGCGTTGCCGCTGATCTTAGCGCGGAGCCAGCGCAACTACGGCTTCATTGGCCTGCTCTTGGGGCTCTCCCTCGCGAACGGCATTGCCCACTCGGCTGCGCTGCTCGGCGATCTCGCAACCGTGCGCATCGCGCATCGCGTCGCGCTCGATGTGATCGTGCTCATGCTCGTGCTGGTGACCGGTCGAATCGTGCCCATGTTTACCCGCAACGCCGTGCGGCTCGCCTGGATTCGCAGCGTCCGTTCGCTGGAACTTGGCTCCATCGCCGCGCTGCTCGTGCTGACTGTGACGGACGTCTGGTTGCCGTTGAACCGTTTCAGCGCTGCGTCTGCCGGGGCAGCGGGAGTCCTGCTGCTCGCTCGCATGCGGTTCTGGGGCAGCTCGCGCACCGGCGGAGAGCCGCTGCTTTGGATCTTGCACGTGGGAACGCTGTGGCTCCCGCTCGGCTTGTTGCTCAGAGCCGCGTCGCCGCTGACCCCGCTGGCTCTCGAGAGCAGCTCATTGCATGCCTTGACCGCGGGCGCGATCGGCTTACTCACGCTGGGCATGATGGCCCGAGTGAGCCTCGGCCATACTGGACGCATGCTCCGGGCGCCGCTCGGGATGAATGCCGCATTTCTCTGCCTGCTCGCGGCGGGTCTCGTGCGGGTCGTTGCGCCGCTGCTTCCGAGCTCCCAATATCTGGCCGCGCTCACGCTCGCGACGGTTGCCTGGTCCGCGGCTTTTGCGCTGTTCCTCGCGAGGTATTGGACGATCCTCGTGTCGGCCCGCGCCGACGCCGGCTGAGCTCAGGCAGAATTGCCGAATTTCGCGAGGTATTCCGCGAGCCACAGCTTTTTCTGCGTGTTCTCGGAGGACATGTAACGGACCGTGCCGAAGATTGGCCGGACGGGTCCCCAAGCGCGGTCGTAGCGACCGAAGCACCACAGGATGCCGCTGTAGGAGTTGGGATCGCGGCCGTCGAGGGCGTACCGATCGTTGAGGTAGATGGCAGTGCCCAGCGCTTGTTCTGGGGTCTTACTCCACTCCAGGATTTTCTTGCCCCACAGCATGCGCAGGTAGTTGTGGATGCGGCCTTCCTGCACGAGCTCGCGCTGGGCGGCGTTCCAGATCGGATCGTACGTGCGCGCGGCCTCCAGTTGGGCGCGCGTGTAGAGCTGGGGGCGCGCATCGGCTCGGTGCTCAGTGAGCGTCTTTTGAGCCCAATTGGGCAGTGAAGCGAAGCTTTCGTAGTCGGCTTGGTGGGCGCAATGGTTGAGGCCGACTTCACGCCAGGTGATCAGCTGATCCATGAATGCTTCGGCGCTGGGGTGCATCTTCCAGAAGCCGCTGCGTTCACCGCGCGCGCGCTCGCCCAAGTCGGCTAGGGTCCACTCTTCACGGTCGGCGATTGCGCTCACGATGCGGTGCGCGGAGAGCTGACCAAAGTGCAGGTACGGTGAGAGTCCGCTGGTTGCGTTCTTGTCCGGGTGATTGCGATCCTCGTCGTAGCGCTCGAGCTTCTGGTTCACGAACTCGCTCAGCGTCTTCTTTGCGGCGGAGAGGCCGCCGCGAGTGCCGACGATCGGCACGCCATGGTCGATCGGGAGCGCGGCCAGCGCGCTCGGATCGCCGCTCAGCAGTTCGGCGCTCGCGCTCGGCCAGCGTTCACGGATCGCTTTCGGGAACTCGAGCTTCGGCAACGTGAGCCGGCTGAGGGGCGCGGGGGCAGGGCGGGCGGCCCAATGGGCGGCGAACGATTTTTGTACGGCGCGTCGAAAGTCGAACGCGCGGAAGCAGGCCTTGTCCAAGGCACGGATAGGCAGCACGCCGTTCGAATCCACCGCTTCCAGCCGAGCGACGAGCTTCTTGCCGGCCGCGGCCAGCATCTGAGGCAAGAAGAAGCAGGGAAAATCGTCGGTCACCACCACGGCCGCGTCCTTCGCCAACGCCTGCAGCAGCCCGCTGCCCGCGCCCGGGGTTGGCTCGACATAGGCATGATAGGCGACGCCGGCCCTGCGAAAGGCGGCGGCGTTGTCGGCCATGCCGTCGATCACGAAGCGGTGAAAGCGATCGCTTGCGAACGGATAAGCAACGCGCAAGGCCTCCAGCACGAGCAGCGGCTTGTGCAGGCGCTTGGCGTGCTCGATCGCACGATCGAGCGCGAAATTGTCGTGCGTGCGGCGTGCGGCGATCATCCAATACAGCACGTACTTGCCGCTTGCCCGCAGCTCGGCGCCGTTGACGGCGCGCACGCGCAGACTGGGAACCGGAGCTTGAGTCACCGCGCCGGAAGGTGCCACGATCTGTACGATACGCGCCGATTCTGTCTAGATCTCGTGCGGACTAGAAGCGGCAGGCAGCGAAGGTCTGACCAGTGTCCGAGTCCGTGCCCGTCGAGCAGCGCGCGAAGCCGTAGTCTTTGCAAGCGACGCTGAAAGGCGCACCGCCGTAGCAGAAGGTGAGGCTCGCACCGTCGTCCGAGCAGCTCTCTTGGCACTTGCTGTCGACGTCCGCAGGCTCGCAGCCAGGCGCCAAGCAATACTCGGCGCCCGCGCTAATGTCGCAGGAAAGGCCGACCGAACCGCAGTTGTACTTGAACTGTGAGCCGCCCGAACAGACCGTGGCAACGTCGCCACTGCAACTCACGCTGTCTGGCCCCTGGCAGCGGTCGGTGTCGTAGAAGCACTGCGCATTGCCGACTGCCGAAGCGCCGCCCGTGCCCTGCTCGGGCGTGTCGATGCAAGAGGCGAGGGAAGAGCACGAGCTGCCGAAGGCCTGGCCCTCCCAGCAGAAGTAACGCAGATCGTCCGTAGTACCGCCGCCGGAGTGGCAAAAATTCTGCGCCTCACTGCTGGGCAGACCGACGCAAGAATCCGGAGCGATGTCCATCTTGCAGTCCGCGAACAACACATTCTCGTAGTTGAGCGTGCCGCACGTTCCACCCAGCGCGGCGCAATCGAAGAAGCGGTCGTCACCGGCATAGTTTCCGCAATTGATCGCCAAATTGCCTTGGCAGCGCGTGCCGGTCGCTTGAGTTCCGCCGCATAGGTCGTCATGCGCAATGCCGATGTGCTCGCAGTCCTCGAAGTCCGCGCAAGTCATCGAGGTCAGGTTGCAAGTCTCGCCGGGCAATGCGGCCTGCGTGTTGTACGTCACACAGGTGGAGATGGTGCGCAGCGGGGCAAAGGTCGGATCGCAACCCGCGCGCAGGAGGCACGAGCGCACGATCTGCGCGTTCGGTTCGAACCCGGTTTTGCCGTCGCAGCCGACCGGCGGCGACTGAGTGCCCCCCGCTTCACCGCCACCTCCCGCTTCAGCGTCGCTTCCCGCTTCTCCGCCTTCTCCGCCGAGGCTGGCTGCGCCGCTTTTGCCGTTCCCGCCACTTTCCCCGCCCTTGCCCGCGCCGCCCCCGGGCGCGGCGCCAGCGCTGCTGCTCTTGGCGACGGTGTACTCATCGAGGCCGATGATTTGGGCGCAGCCGAACAAGCTCAAGCCTGCCAGCGGGGCGAGCAGCAAGAGCCGCGAGGGGTGGGCGGCGAGCTGGCTCGCGAGCGGTCTCTTCATTGGAAGGAGCCTGTCACACCGACACTGCTGACGCCAAACCAGGGCTGCACGGCAAGCTTGGGCGCTGGCGCCCGCTTGGCGTGCGAGGTTGCCGTGTCGCTGTGGCTATTGCCGGTCAAAAGCAAAATCGTTCCCACCGCGATGCCCGCAATGCCCACGCCAAATCCGATCGTGGAGACCGTGGCCATGCCCTTGGCGCTATCCAGGTCGCCCTGTGTGGGGCACACCTTGTTCGGGCATTCCGAGGCCTTGCCGAACGCCAGCGCCCCGGTGATGCCGCCCACGAGCAGACCCGCGCCGCCGATCCCAAACGCGACATAGAGCGGAGTCTTCGACTTCGAGGCTGCCGGCTCGGGCGCACTGTCGACCGCAGGCGTCGCTGCAACCGCTCCGGTGGTTGTCGGGGGCAGCGCGCTGACGACGCTCGGATCCTTCTCGAGCAGCAGGGTAATGTCTTGGTGCCCGCCTTCGGCCAAAGTCACGGTGGCACTCGATGGCTTGTAACCTTCGGCCGTGGCCGTGACCTGGTGAGTGCCGGGATCCGTGGGGCGCTCGGCGCCGAGCAGGGCGGCGGGCACGGGCTTGCCCGCGACCGCGACGCTCGCCTTCAGATTGCTGGGAGTGACGCGGATCACCAGATGCGCGATCTTGGGCGTGGCCGCGGTGAGCACCTTCTGCGCGCGAGCTTGCGCGTCGAAGAACACCTTGGGCGCGTTCGCAGGCAGCACCTCACGCACCACCGTGTTCAGATTCTCGGTCCCGGTCACCACCTCGCCCACGTTCACTTGGCACTCACCCAGCCGACCCAAGATCGTCGGCGCGTGGTGCAGTGCTTCTGCGCGTTGCAACTTCTCGATCGCCTCCGGGCACTTGCCGGCGTCTGCTAGCTGCACGCCCTGAATACCGAGCGAGCGCGCTGCCGCGGTGTTCTCCGCCGATTCATCGGCGTGTGCCGTGTTCGCGAGCAACCCCACGAGCGCAGCGCACAACGCGCCCAAGACATGACCGGGAGACTTCGGCGAAAGAGAGGCAGATCGGAGAGACGCTTGAGTCATGAAACTACTTTCTAAGATGGCGCACCGCGCGGGGAAAGCGGAACGCTCAGAAACCCATGTCCGTGCTGGTGTTAGTTCGGGCACTCGCCGGCTCAGCCGGACCGTCTTTTGCAGGGATTTTGTTGGATTGCGCGCGGCCAGCCAGGCCCGGCACCGCAGCCTTCGTGCCCGACGCGCGCCCGGTGCCGGCCTTGCTGCTGGCCAGCTCGGGCGCGGGCAGCGCTGCGCTCCCGACGCTGCCCGTGCCCTCCGTGGGCGTCGT
>DATEPG010000045.1:0-9727 GCA_035273265.1 Polyangiaceae bacterium | reverse complement strand
CTATCGAGCTGCACCTGACGCCGAAGGCCCCCGACGCCTCCGATACCCAGCAGGCGGCGCTTCCGCGACTCTCCGAGAGAGCGGGAGCGACCCTCGCTTGCCGCCTGCGTGGGCGCCCCACGGCGACGAGCCGAACCACGCCGCTGCGAGCTGACAAAGCGCGGGGGCGAGCCCCGAGCTATGCGACGGGCCGGTTGTCCCGCGCCCGCTAACCCAAAAAATCTCAGAAGCGCAGCGTGAGATCCAATGCCGCCCCTTCGAACGGCGGAAACACACGGCACACACCGCCCACGCAGCGCAGCGCGCCGCGGCGTTGCCCGACGAACAGCGAGATGCTCGAGTCCGAGCTGATCCGGTAGCCGAGCTGGCCATTGACATAGGTCGGTGGAACGGCGGGATTCGTGTCGTAAGAAAAGCCGAGGGCGACCGACCAATGGGGCGCGTAGTCGAAGCCGATCAGTTCGTCGCCTTGGTTCCACGGCACGCCCGGACCGCCGAGGGTTTGGTGACGACGGCGGTGCCAGCCCTGGAGCTCGAGGGAGTAGGGGCCTCCGAGCGCCACGGTGGCCTGGTGGCGAGTGTAAACTTCCCGATAAAAGACGTGGGTTTCGCCCTGGTCCGTGAGCAGCGCGCGATCGCTGTCGTCGACTCGGCTACCGAACGAGATGTCGGCTTTGGAGCGGCGGTCGCGACTCCGCAGTTCGAGGCCGACCGCGCTATCCAGCACGCGATTACGCGTACTCTTGCTGACCTCGCAGGATTCATTGGCCAGGGATTCGGCAAAGGACTGGTAGTAGCCGGCCCAGCCATACACGCTGACGATGCGCGAGAGCGCGACGTCGGGGCGCAGGCGTCCACCGGTCACGCAGGTGTTGAAGCCTTCGAAGGCGGTGTCGATGAAGAGTGCTTCGGTGGTGGGCGGTGCGCTGGCCGCCAGCATGCTGAACTCGCGCGCGCGGAGTGGGCTCACGTTGGCAAGCAGCGGAAAAAAGCGTCGGTAGTGTTTGCCCTCGAACAACAGCGTGAGTGGACCGGCCAGCACGTTCACGCTCAGGTACACGGCTTGCCCGAGATTGAGTTTGGGCGTCGAGCTATCGGGGTGACGCAAGTCTTGCAGCGCGACCTCGAGATAAGCCCCGCCGTGACCGCCGAGATCGGCGAGCTCGAACGATGCACTGCCGGTCGCGATGCGATCGGCGCTGCGTACGATGTCGTTCGCGAGCGGCGTGCTGCGTTGAAGGAGTGAGCCCTGAACCGCAAATTTGGCGGATTTATGGCTGAGCTCCGCCTGCCCGCCGAAGATCCGGTCGGGCGCGTAGCTGCACGTGCCAAAGGTCTTGCAATTGCCGGTGTCGGGCACGAAATCGGTGGCGATGGCGCGCGGCATGCCGGCTTCGGTCAGCGCGACGAAGCCGGGCGTGACGCTCGAATCGACGCCCAGGTAGCGCCCACTCGCGGGATCGATGCGCAGCGGATTCAAGCTGCCGGCGACCGCGGTGGCTCGCAGCGAGACTTGGTCAGTGCGGACTCGCGCCGTGACGCGCGCCCCGCGCAGCGTCGTGTCACTGGCCAACTCGTCGAGCTTGCGCAAACTGAGCACCATGCCGCGGCCGAAGGCAACGTACACATCGCCCACTCCGAGCTCGAGCGCGGGGCTCGTGTACGTGAAGTAGTACTTCGCGGGGTACATCCAATTGATGTAGCGGTTCGAGAGCTCGACCCCGGCTTCTTGAAGCTTTTGCCGGAAGTACACGGGCGCCGGCGCGCCGCCCGGCGTGAGCGGGCGCGACCGCCACAAATCGAGCGCAATCTGGGTGGGATCAGGGGAGTCGAAGAACCAGGCGTTGTCCAAGCGCAAGCCCGCCTGCCACGAGCCGCCGTTGGCGAGCACGTTGAGGCGATTGTAGAACAAGCCCCAATCGTCGTTGGCCAGCGTGGCGACCTGATTGGGACGCGTATCGCGATTGTCGACGTTGTACGAAAGGGTCGAGGTATTGGTGATGTCGAACGCGACCGGCTTGCCGAACAAAGTCACCGGTTCGAGCGCGCTGAGCTTCGGCGCGAACACGAGGAGCCCCAGCGCAATCGCTCGCGCCAGCCGGGTACTGAGCGTTCGACGCGCGTTATGGCTGCGCGAGCGACGCATCGATGAACGGCCAGATGACGGTCGCTTGGTCGCCCAGCAACTTCTTTTCGATCTTCATCGTGCGCGCATCGACGATCAGGTTCAAGGGCGCCGTCTCGGCCGAAGCGAAGCCGCCCAGTTGATAGTCTGGATCGAGCACCATGGCGTAGTCGGACGAGAACGTTTCGACCCAGGTGCTGAGATCGCGCAAAGTGGCTGGATCGCGGCGCGCGTCTTGGAACAGCGCGCTCAGGATGCGCAGGCCGCGCGGGCCGAATTCACGGTTCTTTTCGGACAATCCCTCGTGTTCGCTGCGGCAGGCCGAGCACCACACGGCGGCGGTGTTGATCAAGAGCAACTGGTAACCCTTGCTGCCGGTCGGATCATAATAGTCCGCGAACGCGATCGTCTCGAGTGAGCTCGCGCTGTGGCTGACCTTGGCCGGGTTTCGGAAGCCTTGAAAGCAAGCGTCCGCCAGCGTGTCGCCTTCCTCAGTGCCAAACGGGCCGTTCGGATAATTGGGCGAGTTGCAACCGCCGGTGGCCAAGAGCTCGGCCGGGATTTTGGGCGCGTTGCTGCCGCAGGCGCCCAGCGTGAGGCAGGCGAGGCAGGTGAAGCACGCGCGGACGAAAGGGCGATTCATGCGTGCGGCCCTGGCCATGTTACTTCCGGCGCAGCGCGATCGACGACAGGATCGGAATGCCACCGCTGGTGGTGTCGATGGACCGGCCGTCACTCGAGACGCGGGCCTCGGCGACGCTCAGCCAAGTCCCGTAGGGCGCCCAATCTTCCAAGACGTCCAGGCCCTGCACGAATACTTCGACCTCGCTGCCGGCTGGCCAATTCTCCTTATTTTTCAGGCTGAGTTTGGCCGGGGGACAGAACGTGGTTCCGAGCGGGGCGACGCCGTAAGCGAGCTCGAAGCCGAACTCGGGCGGGAGCGCTCGTGGACTTTCGGCGACCGGGACCGGCACGCTGCGGAACACCAACTGGTCGTCACGGTAGGTGAGGATGTCGTGCTCGACGCTGCCGTTGCTCGCCAGCTGGAGCGTCAGATCGCCGCTGGTCAGCGCGCCGCTGCTAGGGAACTTGGCGCCTTCCGAGAAGGGAGGGAGCGGTGAGGCGACCAGCTCGCCGAGATCTTGGTTGTCCTCGCTGATGGGCGCCGCGAGCTCGGCGAAATCGAAGCCGTCGCCGTACTTCAACGCGGGCAAAGTCATCGACTGCCGCAGTGGGACATCGAGTACGCCATTGGCGTCGGTGTCCGAGGGCACGCAGGCGTCGATGCCGCACACTTGCACGGGCAGATCCGCCGCGGCCTCACCGGAAGGGAGGCGAATGCGTGCGCGCACGCGATCGAGCGCGACGGCGTTGCTTTCGACGTGATAGCCGATCGCCTCGCACACCGCAGGGGGCGCGCTGCTCACCTTCTCGTTGCTGGAACCGCAACCGAACGAGCCCAAGAGGACGAAGGCGGCGGAGAGCGTCAGTGTCGTCGGACGGTGCATCGGTGCGCCCAAGCGTACACAAGCCCGCGCCGCCCCGCCAATCCGGGGCATTTCTCAGCGCTTTCGAGGCGGAGCCAGCAAACCGAGCGGCGCGCGAATCAGAAGAACACGCCCATGTACCAACGCACGGTTTGGGCGGTGTTGGTATTGGCGGCGTTGTAGTTCAACGTCTGATTGATGATGTTCACTTGGTTCTGGGTGTAGCCGAGACCCGCCATCGGGAACAGCACGCCGTACTCGATCTTGGTGAAGAACCCGCCCTTCTTGTTGGGGTCATCGTTGCGCGAGCCGTCTTTGGATTGAAAGTAGACGTTGGCGTTCAACTCGACGCCGAGATCATAGGCGTGCCCCGGGGACTGCACGAACTCCGAAGCGCGTGACCAGATCGCCGCCACGCCACCGCCGAGCTTTTGGCCCGAAGCATCACGCAAGAAGTCGTAAGACGCGCTGGGCCGGAAGTAATAGGTGCCCTGCACGCGGCCCAGGATGTTGCGGTACAAGATCAGATCGATGCTGTAGGCGGGGTTGAAACGGAAGGTCGAATCCGTGCGGTCGCCGTGCTGACTCTGGGCCCCGCTGTACGGAGGCGCGAGACCTTGCACGTCCGAATCACCGGAAGCCCAGCCGAAGTTGAAGCCGAGGCGCAGCTTGTCTTCGACCAGGCGCTGCTCGAGCTCGAGGGCCAGGCCGTATTGGCGGATCTTGTAGCCAACATTGGTGGGCGCGCTGGGCTGGTTGCTGGAGCTGTTGTTGTCCATGTTGCCCAGAATGGCCACGCCCTCGGCCTCGAAGCGGAACTTCTTGTACAGAAGCTGCACCCAAAGGTCGGGGGTCCAGGACGTCGCGCCACGCCGGTTGTATTTGATTTGGCCTGGCGTGCAGCTCAAGCTGGCAGCGCCGTTCGGGAGGCAGCCGCCACCGCTGGGGGGAATTGCCAGGTTTTGGGTTTCATCGCTGGCGATCAGCTGGTGCCGGTATTGTACTTGCGCTCCGACGTTGATCACCATTTCGCCCCTGGCCAGCGACAAGCGGGTCAGCTCACGGCTCTTGCGACGCGAGACGGCCAACATGTACTGCGACACGTCGTCGAGCTGCCCGACATCGTAGCCTTGCCCGCGACGGATCCCGATGTTGTCGCTGGTGGGCCCTTCGTTGATGAAGTCCCAGGCGCCGGTCACGTACAGATCGAGCGGCTTGATACCGGTCGTGAATTGCAGGCGGTCGACCGTGGACTGGTAGTTGTCGTCGTGGCCGTCACCAGCGTTGTTCAGGATGCCGAGACCCCAGTGGTTCGGCATGCGGCCGAAGCGGAGCTCGCCCACCGGCGTCGCGTACTCCGCCCACGCGCGCTTCACCCGGATGCTATCGCGCAGGTTATTCACGCCCGAGGTGGGGGGCTCGGTGGTCGTGGTGTTGAAGCCGATCGGGGTGTAGCCGCTGCGCGGAGCGACCGCGTAGCCGCCATCTGCGGCCGGTGTGTTGCGGTAGTCGTTGGGCGTCGAGCCGAGCACCAGGTTATCGAACAGGTCGATCTGGCTGATGACGCGCAGATTGTCGGAGATGTGCAACTCCGGATCGAGCCGGAAGCGCATGTTGGCGCCCGCCTGCGTGCCAGTCTTGCAGCCCAGGGTGGCGCTGGTGCCGCTGTTGTTGTTGCCCGCGCCGAGTTCGTCCGGCGTGCACAGCTGTGGTCCGCGAGCGTAGCCGGTCCCATCGACATAGTAATTGTCGGCCGGTTGCGGCCACATGGCATCGCCCGGGCTATCGACGCGGCCGAGCGCGAACTGATAGAATAACTCCGCGCGCACGCGGAAATTGCCGTGCAGCTCCAGCACGGGTCGGGCGTGCGCCCACCAGTCTTCGGCGAAGACCTGGCCCTCGGCGCGCTTGCCGGCAGCATCCGTCGGCCGCTCACCGTTCTGGCGCTTGAGTTCCGCCGCGTCGTTGCCCGGCTCGGGCCAGGCGGGCAGGGGAGCAAAGTTGCCGTTGGCGGGCGCGGGCGCAGGCGTAGGCGCGGCCGGTTGGGCTTCCTCAGCTGTGGCTTCGGCCGGCGTTTCAGCGCCGTCTGGGGATTCGGCGGCGTCAGCGGCACCCCGGGGCGCGGCTTCAGCGGCCGTGCCAGTGGGTTTTGGCTGCGCGTCCGCGAGCGCCGGAATGGTCAAAAAACCGAGCGCAACTAAAGAGGCAACGGAGGCGTGTTTCATGCGGATCTTCGCGAGGTACCGGCGGCGGACCCGGGGGGTTTCGCACGCGCGGCCAAAGACTGTCAACCGCGCGCCCGGAGGTCGCAGATTGCCCGGGTTTGACCCCCTATTTGCGAAAAGCAGCCATGAGGTCCGTGCCCATCCGGGCCGCCTGTAGGCCCAGCTCGGCGCTGACCGGGAGGGGGAGCTGGAGCTGGGACATGGTCTTGGCCACGTTTGCCAGCTCCTGCTGGAGCGACCAACCGGGGGTCTCGGGCAGACCAAGCGCGCTGCGGAAGGTCTCGCCCAGCTCCACCGCCGAGCCGAAGCGGAGGGCGGGGTCCTTGGCCAAGGCGCGCGCCATCAGCATGTCCAGCACGGGCGGTGCTTGCTTCAAGATCGAGCTCAGCGGTGCCGGAGGCTGCTCGATCTGTGCTGCGCGCACCATCAGCTCGCTTCGCTCGGGGCTGTCGAAGGGGGTCACTCCGGTCAGCATTTCGTACAGCACGATCGCGGCTGAATAGAGGTCTGCGCGCGGATCGAGCGGCTGGTTCAAGACTTGTTCGGGCGACATGTAGGCGCCCGTGCCGGGGGCCATGCCGCCGGTGTTGCGCGCTTCCTCGGCGGGCACTTGGGCAATGCCGAAGTCGGTGACTTTGATCACGCCATCCCCGCGCACCAGCACGTTCGAGGATTTGATGTCGCGATGCAGAATGCCGAACCCGTGGATGGACGCCAGCGCGCCGAGCAGCTGCGCGAAGTAGTGCCAAGCTTGCGCCAACGGTAACGCGGGCAACGGGCCGCGCTTCGATTCCAGGCGCACGCGCGCGATCAACTCGCTCAGCGACTCACCGTGCACGAGCTCCATGACCAGCGCGAGTTGTCCGTCGAAATCCGACAGGCCGAAGAAATGCACGATGTTCGGGTGTGACAAACGCGCGAGCGCAGTGGCTTCGCGCATGAACAGCTTGCGCGCCCGCGCTTTGCCCTGCAGCAGCGGATGCAGCAGCTTCACCGCGATCGGGTGTGGCGGCGTGGTCGCGAACCGGCCGGCGGGATTGTAATAGAGCCAGCCGCGGTAGACGACGCCCATGCCGCCCTCGCCAATGGCGTGGCCGAGCACCGCTCGACCCCAGTCCTCTAGATCGAGCTCTGCGCCCGGGCCGATCGTGAGCTTGGCTGCTTTGACGATCGGCACTCCGCACTGCGGGCAGAAGCGCGCTTCATCGACAATGTCGCTCCTGCACGCCGGACAGATCGCCACGGCTCGGAAGCATAACGGAAATCGTAGCGGCTAGGCGCGCTCGTACTGAAATGTGCGCCGAGTCCCTCGCCGATGAGCGTTGCGGTCGGCGGCTGCTCTGTGGGAGTCTTGCGAGGATTCTGCCGAGTATGGCTATTTCGTGCGCGGCGGAGGTCAGGAGGAAAGCCACGTTGCTTCGTAAACTTCGCACGTTCATTGCGCTTCCGATGATTGCCTCCCAGCTTCCCAACGCAGCGCGTCGGCGGGGGTTTACAGGCGCGGCGTGTCTCGTCCTGGCGAGCGTCCTGGCGACGCACGAGGCACACGCCCAAGTCTCCGGCGACTTCGCAATTCAGCGCTTCGACCCTGCCGCGGGCCCGAACAATTACCTGAGCACGCGCGGCGCGCGCATCGATGGCAAAATGGTGTGGAGCGTTGGGCTCTTCGCCAACTACAACTATTTACCGTTCCAGGTGGGTAGCTGCGAGGCACCGGAGGGTTCTGATTGCAGTTCTCCAAGCGCAACCTCCCGCGCCACCGCGAAGGTGATCGAGAACCAGTTCACGGGCGACCTGCTCGGCACGTTGACGCCCTTTCCGCGTTTGCAGTTGGCGTTGAAGATCCCGGTTTCGTGGGTCAAGGGTCAGGGTATCAGCGCCGACGGCACGTTCGCGCCGGTCGAGAGCCGCATCAACACCGTGGGTCTGGGCGATCCGCAGCTCGAAGCCAAGTTCCGCGTGCACGGGCAGGTCACCGATCCATTCGTGCTCGGCTTGTCGGGTTTCGTGACGGCGCCACTCGGTCATCCCACGGCTGAGAACTCGTATTTGGGGGATATGAAGCCGAGCGCCGGCTTTCGCGTGATCCTCGATGGGGCCAAGGGACCGTTCTCGGTCGGCGCCAACATTGGCGGCGCGTACCGCTCCACGGCTCACATCGGCAGCGCGACGATTGGCTCCGAGGGTCGCTACAGCGTGGCCGCCGGTTATCGCATTGGCCCGGTCTTTCGGATCATTGCCGACGCTTTCGGCACCACGCGCTTCTCCACTGCGGCAGGCGAAAACACGCTCGAGATCAACGGCGGGTTTCAGGTCATGCCGCTCAATTCACCGGTCACGATCTCGGTCGCGGGCGGGACCGCGGTGGTCGAAGGCGTGGGCGCCCCGAAGTTTCGCGGCATCCTGGGCGTGATCTACGCCGTCCAGAAGCGCGACCGCGATGACGACGGCATCGAGGATGGCGTCGACCAATGCCCGACCGACAAAGAAGATCGAGACGGCAACGAAGACACGGACGGCTGCCCGGATCCGGACAACGATCTCGATACGGTGCCCGATGTGACGGACAAGTGCCCGACCCAGGCCGAGGATCAAGACAACTTCGATGACCGTGACGGTTGCCCCGACCCGGACAACGACCAGGACGGCGTGCTCGACGTCTCGGATCAATGCCCGAACGAGCCCGAGAGCAAGAACGGCTTCAAAGACGACGACGGCTGCCCGGACGAGGCCGACAAAGACAGCGACGGCGTGCCCGACGCTCGCGACAAGTGCCCGGAAGAAGCCGAAGACACCGACGGCTACCAGGACACGGATGGCTGCCCGGATCTCGATAACGACAACGACGGCATCCCGGATGCCCAAGACGAATGCATCGACGAGCCCGAGAATCGCAACAAGTTCGAGGACGAGGACGGTTGCCCGGACGATCCGAAAGCCGGCAAGAAGAAGAAGTGAGCTACTTGCCCGTAAGCTCGCTGATTCGGCATGCGACGAGCGCGGCGTTCACGCTGTGCCTGCTCGCCTGCGCTCCCGGCACGAGTGCTGGCGGCGCAAATAGCGCGGCGGACGCCGAGCACCCGTTGCTCGGCGCGGCCGCGCCTGCTTTCGAACTCGAAGCGCCGAGCGGCAAGAAAAAAGTCAGCCTGGCCGAGCACGCCGGCAAAGTCGTGGTGATCGATTTCTGGGCCACCTGGTGCGTGCCCTGCAAAGAGTCCTTTCCGGTCTACCAACGCTTGGCGCAAAAGTTCGGCAGCAAGCTGACGGTGATTGGCATCAGTGTCGACGAAGATCCGGCTGGGATCCCGAAGTTTGCCAACGAGACCGGCGCCAAGTTTCCGTTGGCTTGGGACGACGGACAGATCACCTCCAAGAGTTATCAACCGCCCACGATGCCGACCAGCTTCGTGGTGGATCAGACCGGCATCGTACGCTTCGTGCACAGCGGCTTTCACTCCGGTGAAGAGCGCGAGCTCGATGCCGAGATCACTTCGCTGCTGAAGTGATGCTGAAGTGAGACGGCGCTCGAAGCGCCGTCTGCCGACACTGTGCGCTGGGGCTTCGCGCCAGCAGGCTCCCAGCATCGCAGGCATTTGTGGCTGTATTTCGCGAGTCGACACGCGCCGGACATGTGCGGACTCGAGAGTTAGAAGCACACTTAACTTGAGCAGCATTCGGAAATGCGCTTGCTCGAGGGAACTGCCGAGGCAGATGATCAGTACAGTTTCGAAAGTACATTGATGCATTCGTCCCGCCGCGCGCTGCTGACTCTCGCCCTCCTGTGCACCGTCTCGTCCGCTCTGGCTACGCCCGGGCTGGATGAGCTGGTCGAGCAACTCAAGGGCGACGCGGATTTTCGTGTACGGGTCTCGGCCGCGTTGCAGCTCGGG
>DATEPG010000044.1:0-20374 GCA_035273265.1 Polyangiaceae bacterium | reverse complement strand
TCGGCGTGGTGATAAACGATCCAAACGTCTTTCCTGAGCTCGAGACGTTCCTCGCCTTCGACCACGAGCAGGTAGTTGTGCACCGGGCCCGCCCAGCGATAGGTCGTGCTCCGAATGTTGACTAGGTGACGCACGGCATATCGAACATCGTTCTGGTGCTTCTCGATCTCGTAGCTGACCCCAGCTTCGAGCTTCTCGTAAAACTTCGGATCGGAAACGCCGAGCTCCTCGTCGGCGTCGATGAAGAGCAGCCAGTCGCCCTGGTTTGCAGCCAGCGCGAGCTCCAGCGCCTGTTGACGATTGACGCCGAAGTTGACCCACGGCCGCGAGTGCACCTCACCCTCGATACCGTACCCGGCCATCTCGCGGCGGATGAGTTCGATCGTGTCATCGGTCGAGCCGGTGTCCACGATCACGTAGTAGTCGATGTAGTCCTTGACCGAGCGGATGAGGCGCGGGAGCACCTTCACCTCATTTTTCACGATCATGTTGAGGCAGATTTTCGCGGGGCCAGGCATGAACTGCCAACTATGCCATCCGCGAAAAGTCGGCAATAAGCGATCGCACTTACCTACACTCGTCGAGGTGCAAAAAAACTCGCCCCCAATCGAGCCAGCGAGCCATCGTCCTTCACCACATCAGCGGCGAAATGCCGACTCCTTCTGAGTTGATCGAACGGCGACCGAAGCTATAGTGTTCCAAACCTCACTGCCTTCGTCGGAGCCATGAAATTCCTATCTACACTCTTTATTGCCCCAGCAATCTTAGCCGTTCTGCCCTGTGTCGTGGGCTGCAGCTCGGATAGTCCAGCGCCGACCAACACCGCAGGCTCGAGTTCAGCGGGCGCTCCGGCAGGCGGCGCCCCGGCAGGCGGCGCTCCGGGAGTAGGCGGCGCTGGGGCCGGCAACATTTCGGTTGCAGGCGCGGGGGCGGGCGGCAGTCCAGCAATCGCCGGTTCTCCGTCGTCGGGCGGCGCTTCAGCGGGCAGCGCTGGGGCAGGCGACACGGTCGAAGCCTCATTCACCACAGTGAGAGAGATGATCCGCCTGATGCCGTGCACCGGCGGCGGCTGCCACGGTGAGGAGGCCGTTCCTTTGCGTTGGGGTCCCAATGACCCCATGCTCTATGAGACCATCATGGGCCATATGACCCTGTATTGTGGAAAGTTGGTGAACACCACCAACCCGGCCGACAGCGCGCTGATCAAGGTACTGCAGGGGGATTGCGGTCCGATCCCGCGGGTCAAAGCGACGACCACTCCTCGGATGCCGTACGGTAAGTGCTTCGAGGGAGACGTCGATACCGAGTCGTGTGTGTCGCCCGCGAAGATCGCGGCGATTCAGGCGTGGATCGCCAAGGGCGCGCCGAAGTGAAGTAATCGGCCGAGTCCGACGGCATGCCGTGTCAGGCATGCCGTCGAAATAGCGTCCGGCCCTAGCGAGCGGGCGCTTTCTTGGACATCGCTGCCGCGGCTGCTGCCGTAATCGCGCCGGTATTGTCGGATTCACAGGCCGCCTTTCGCCGGGCCTCGAGCTCCGCGGCGATGCGAGTGAACGGCATCACTTCATGCAGCAGCTCGGTCGCGAGTTGATCGATCTCCGGAAGCTCAGCGTACGTGCGATCGATCGACTTCGAGATCTCTTCCAGCTCAGCGCCGTCTCCGGCTTTCACGGCGGCTTCGATTTGCCCCGTAAGCCAAGGGATCTTGGCACTCAATCTGCCGATACCCTCGTCGGCCGAATAGAACTTGCCACGGAGTAGGCCGAATTCGGGCAGATCGGGGGGCAACCCGTCGAACCGTTGGTGGAGATCTTTGAACTTCGCGGACAGCGCACCGATTGGCTGTTTGAGCCCCTCGAGCGACTGACTTGCCGAATCAGCGAGTTGCTTGATCTCCGCGGGGCTCTTCTTGACGACCACCGGCGCTGGCTTCCGTGGTGCCTCTTTGCGGCATGCCATGAGCGAGCCAGCGGTGGTCAAGATCATCAACCCTTGCAAGATGCGCAGACGAGATACGAGCAGCACTCTTCCTCCTTTGATTACCGTTTCGGCCATTGTTGGTTCACGGCCCGCCCATCGGGTAGGCGTCGTAGCTCACCCCGACGTCGCTGAGCGCGTTGGTCTGGAAGTCCCAAGTGCCGCACGGTGGAAGTACGACTGAGCTGCCGCCGTAGGCCACTCCCAGCGGGCGCCCCGCTGCGTTGAGCGGGAAGACGGCCACCGTTGGATCGCTGAGATCGACCTCGAGACCGTTGGTCAGCGCGCCGGTGTATGCAACGCCCGCGCTATCAGCGACGGCTTTGACGTTGCTGAGGCCTACGCCGTCGATCGCGTCCAGATCCAGGTTTCCCCAGTAGTTGGACTGATAGAGGGCGCTGTGCACGGCTTCGATTGGGACGTCCAAGGACAGGCCCTGCATGGCGACCATGGTCACGTCCCCGGGGGCCACGCAACTGGCGATGGTGCCTGAGCCGTCCTTGAACCGATAGAAGCGCCGCGACATGAGGCCGTTGATGCCGGTGCCGACCGTCTGCTCGTCTTGGTCGCGGAGCTCGACTGAAAATGATGGGTTACAGGCCAGAGTTTTGCCGTCATTCCGGACCGCCGCATAGAGGTCGACACCGTCCGCGCCCGGGAGCAGCGTCAGCGCGACCATACTGAACGTGCTGTTGATGCCGGGGCGCGGGGTCATCGCGATGCCCGCTGGAACCACCAGAGCGTCGTCAGCCGTGTTGCCCGCCAGGTTGCCCGTGTCGAGCACGCCACTGACTCTGAGGCCGCCAGCGGCGCACTGAGCCTGTTGGTCGTCCGAGCAGGCGACGACGAATAGCGCAACGACGACCAACAGAAACTTCGCGAGCATGAGCGTGATCGGAGCGGCCCGACGGCGAAGGATTTCGCTTCTCGATAGTAGCGCACAAAAGCACAAAGACCCCTCACTTGGAGGGGTCTTTGACGCGATCTTCAGCTCAAGCTCTCAGGCCTTGAGCTCCGTGTATCCACCGGGGCTCCAGATCTTGGCGCCCGGCACTGCGCCCGCGCCGCCGGCGAATTCTTCGGTCTTGTCGGAGTACCCGAAGTGAGTCACTTCGCTGGCGGGGCCGTTCTTCGCGGGGAAGCCGGCGGCGTCTGCCTTCATGCCGATCGCGGTCATGACGTTGCAGAAGTACTTGTTGATCGGCATGTTGCCGAACTTCGCCACGGTTCCAGTTCCTTGGCTCACGCCGTCGGATGTCTGCGGAGTGCCATCGACACACTGCGAGAGGCTGCGGCCGAGGAAGTCAGTCTCGGTGCCACCGGAGGTGGTGTCGAGATTGATGATCTTGCCTTGCTTGAAGTAGCCGCCGGCGCTGCCCGCTTGGAGCAACGGAGTGTTGTTCATGTTGTGCGCATTGCCGTCCGAGTGCTCGTTCAGCCAGAATGCGACGCTGTTGTCGAGCACGGTGCCATCGCCCTCCGGGATGCTGTCGAGCTTCTGGACGAGGCTGGCGAACTTGGAGGCGTAGTACTTGTCGATCGTCTTCAGATTTTCCACCGAGCCCTTGACGCACGGGCCCGACATACCCGGATCGTCCAGGCGGTGGGACTGGTTGTGCGAATCGGCATTGATGCCGAGCCCGCTGAACACGTAGTTGTTCGGCATTCTCAGTAGAACGACCGGGTTGGCGTTGCACGCAGCCGAGAGCGCCGCGATCGCCATGTAAAGGTCGGCGTTGTCCATGCCGTCGGTGATCTTGCGCGTCACGACGTCACCGGTCGAACCCGTGGCGAGCTTGCTCGAAGCGCCGAGCTTCATCGCCAACTCGGCGTTGCAGCCTGCGGCAACTGCCACGCCGACATCGTTGATGAGCTCGATCCAGGCCGAGAGCTTGTCCTTGTCGGCCTTGCTCATGTCCTTGCTCTTGAGCCGGTTCAGATCGCCTTTGACGATATCGGCGATCTTCTTGCCCTTTTGGCTGGCCCAGGTGTCCGCATTCACGGGAGCACCGGTCTTGAACAGGCCCGTCAGCTGCGAGTACGCCTGCGTGGCGTTCAAGGCGCTGAACATGGTTTCCTTGGCCTTGTACGAGATGGCCGACTGCGCCGACACCTTCGACTGCCCAGAAATGTCCAAGTAGAGGGGAGTGCCGTCCGGGCTGAGTTGCGCGGCCATGATGTGGTCCATCGACGGACCAATCGGCATGGCGTCGAACTTGGTCGCGCGATTGAAGCTGAACGGGTCGTTGCTGTTCGGGGTGACCGGCTGCAAGGTCAAGGCAGTGCCAGCGGGCTGCGTGTGGGTGTCGTTGCCCTGGCCTTTGCCCTTGCCGGCACCCTTGTTGGACGCGGTCCACTCATTCATGGTGCGCATGCCGCGCGGCATGAGCAGCTTCTTGGTGTACGGGGAGAGCGCCTCGAGGCTGGTGCCCTTGAGATCCTCAGGCAGCAGGTCGCCGTTGAGCTTCTTCGGGAACCAGTTGTTCGTGATGCACCCATAGTAGGTGAACATGATGATCACTCGCTTCTGGGTCGCAGCAGCCTGGGCCTTTGCGGAGCGCTCCAACAGCGAGGTGAGAATTGGGGCAGCTATGACAGCTCCGCCCAGGCCTTTGAGGAGGATTCTACGGTTCATATGGTTAGTCATGTTCGGAAATTCCTCAGGTTTTCAGAGCGAGCCACGAACTCGTAAACGGAAGGAATCCGCTTGGGTGAGATCACCGAGTAGGCCGAGGATGGAGTAACCATCGTCAGCTAGTTTGGTCTGCAGCGAGTCGACCGTGCATTGATCATTCTCGTTCGCGCTACGTCCAGTTGCGAAGGAAACCCATGCCTGCGCGTAGAGCTGCTTCGCCGCCGGCTGCGAGGCAATCTCTTGCATCAGCTGCACCGGTGAGGTGATCGTCTTCGGCCCGCTGGCGAAGGTGATCGTCGCGGTGGTGGTTGCCGCGGTGATGTCGCCACCCCTCGGGTCTTTGGTCTGCCACTTCCCGATACCGTCGTAGTTCTCCATGACGAAGCCGAGCGGATTGAATGCTTCGTGGCAGCTCTTGCAGGGCTGAACCTTCTGCGTCAGCGCTTCCACGTACTCGCGGTTCGTCTTGAAATCGCCGGTAACCGTCTGCAAGGCGAAGGATGGATCCGGCGCTGGCACGTTGACGTTGAGCAACCAGATGGCCATGAACGAGCCGCGCAGGATTGGGCTCGTGGACCCGTAGCTCGCGTACGAGCTCAAGAACCCGGCGCGGGTCATGAAGCCCGGTCGCGGATTGGTGGCCGAATCGAGCGTGACCTTGGTCAGGGCATCCGTGTACTTGGACGGGTCGAGGCCGTAGGCAACGGCGTTGTCCTTGTTGACGAAGGCCACGTTGCTCAAGAGCAGGTCTTTGAACGAGCCCGTGTACGCGACCTCTTCGAAGAAGGCGTCGAGCTCCTTCTTGTTGGCGACGCGGGAAGCGTCGGTGTAGTCCGGATAAACGGCCGTGTCGTGCTTACCCTTGAACCAGTGGGCGCTCGAGTTGTTCATCTGCGCCCAGTCGCTGTGGAACGTCGAGATGAACTCGCCGGTCTTCTCGCGCACGAGGATCATGCGCTTGGCCTGGGCCAAGATCTGGTCCTTGGTCCCCAGCAGCTGGTCGTCGGCGGCCTTGTTCAGCTCGGCGTCCGGGACGGAGCCCCAGAGCAAGAAGGAAAGCCGAGTGGCCACTTCTTGATGGGAGAGCTTGATGGCGCCAGCGGTGGGCGGGTTGTCCGTAGCGAGCTCGGTGCTGAGCTCCGGGATCATCAGGAACGACGGCGAAACTAGGAAGGCGTTGAGGATCGCCTCGGCGACCTCATCCGGCGTGCCCGCGGGCGTCGCGCTGTTCAGCGTCATGAAGGCCGCGACCTCTTCGGCGGTCAGGGCCCGGCGGAAGGCTTTGCGACCGAAAGTCTCGATCGTCGTCTTCAAGCAATCGGCGGCCGTCGGGGCACAGCTGATGAACTTGGCTTTGCTGTCCGGGGTGGCCATCACCTGTTTGGCGATCTTTTCGCCCACGTCTTGGTAGACCTTCCAAGCCGGAGCCGTCATTGCACCGGTAAAATCACCGACCAGCAGCTCCGCGACGGGCGTGGTGCCCACTGCGGTGACACCGAGCAGGTCACGGACGACGGCGGCGTACTGGCGATTCAGCAGCAGCGGGATCTGAGTCGTCACGGGGACGCCGGCTTTGCAGGGGCCAACCGGGGTGACGTCGACACCGCCACCGGCAGCTCCACCGCTCGCGTTCGGGCCGGAGGCTGAGCCACCACCTGCACCTACGACCGCGCCACCGCCAGCGCCCGGGATCGTGCTCCCTCCCGCGGTATTACCCGGAGCGGCCGTATTATCGGTGGCAGACCCGCACGCGAGCGCCATGGGGAGTGCTCCTAGAGCAACCAACAACCGTAACCGTTTTTCTTTCATGACGACCACCTAATTACGGACTTGATTTCCGTCGGTTGGGAACCAACTCGACACCTTGTCGATTTTGCGCAGCACTACCTACTCAGGAACCTAGCCAATTGATCTCAAGCTCGTGAGATGAATTTTTTCGCATGCTTCCCCGTAGTAATTCGGGCTGGCTTGAATAGTTGGGCATTATTTTCTGGCGTGGTTGCAAAAAGAAACCGCGGCTGGAATGATCGACCCCGAGCTGCGCTCGTCATCGGGACGGCTGCCTGAACGCAACGGTCCGACACTCGCGTTCGTAGGTTGTCACCGCAGCGGCGCCCTGCAACTCGTTTTTCGGTTCGCCCGCCGATGCCGCACGCGAACGAAAATTACAGCCGTATTCGTCAGTGCGAATTGTCACTCTTGAGGGTGATTATCGCGCTCTGATTTCGTGCTCTCTCGGCGTTCAGAGGTAGCGCAGAAGCGGCGCCAGACGTCGCGATAGATCGCCTCGAGATTGCGAGCGAAACGCGCACCGTCCATGAGCGGCGATTGCTTCAGACGATCACGGAGCGTTCGGCGCAGCTCGCTCAGTCGCTCGAGATCGCTGGCCAGCGAGCGGGCGAGTGCCACGTATTGTTCGGAAGTGGTCGTGATCAGCTCCGGTAAAGCCAAGTTCATCGCTTGGCACACGCCAGCGCGTCCGACGACCGTAGTCCCTGCGAGCGTCACCGTTGGTACGCCCATCCACAGCGCATCGAGACTCGTGGTGTGCCCGTTGGAGGGGAAAGTATCGAGACAGATGTCGATCTCGCGGTACCTTTGCAGGTAGTCGAGTCGCCCGCTGCGATCGACGAACTCGATCCGCTCGAGTGCGACGTTTGCTCGTGCGAAAATCGAGCGCACGCGATCCCGGGCAGTGCCTTGGGGGGCCATCAGCAAGAGTCGGGAATCGGGTACCGCCGTCAGAACCGTCGCCCACAGACGAAGCACGGCGTCGTTCACTTTCCTGAAGTGGTTCAGGCAGCCGAAGCTGATTTTGCCGAGCGCGAGCGCGGGCAGGGAGCTCACTTCGGGCACGTCCGTGAGTGGGTCGTAGCACCAGAACGAGTCCGGAAGCCGAATGGTCTCTTCCGAGTAGACGTCGTCGTTCGTGCTCGGGGGATCGAGAAAGGGATCGGATAGCCGATAATCCATCGTCTCGAGGCCGGTCGTTCCGGGGTACGCCAGCCAGCACAATTGAACGGGAGCGGGCCTCCGGGCAAACGCCAGCAGCCGGCAGCCAGTCATGTGCATGGTCAGATCGATCGAGATATCGATGCGATCCTGTCGAATGAGCTCGGACAATGCAGCGTCGTCCAGCGACCCGACTTCGCGAAAGACATCCGCGTAGCCGCGAATGCGAGCGGTCAGGTCGCTCGGCTTGTCGCCACTCGAATAGCAAAAAATCTCGAACTGCTGGTGGTCGTGGTTTTGCAGCAGTGGGATCGTGAACAGCGATTGGACGTGGGTTTGGAAGTCGGGTGACACGTAACCGATGCGCAGCCGGCGCTCGGGCGAACGGTCGTTTTCGTGCGGCAGAGCCTGCGCGGCGAGCGGCCGCGCGTGCCGGGCATTCCAGGCGCGAGCTTCGGCAAGGATATCGCTGGCGCTGACGTTCGGCCAAAATGGCATGTTGAAAAGCAGAGCGCTGTGAGCGGCGGAGGAGTCGGGACACAGGCTGACCGCTTGCCGATAAAGCGACTGAGTCTCATCGAGTCGCCCCGTCTCGTCGAGCGCGGTCGCGAGGTAGCTGCGTGCTTGATGGCAGTTCTCGTCGACCTCGAGGGCTCGTCGAAAGTCGTCGATTGCTCGGTCGAAATGGCCCGCGTTCGCCTGAATCGCGCCGAGTGCGGTGTACGCATTGGCCATGCGCGGATTGAGCTTGAGTGCGATCTGGTACCAAGCCGCAGCGTGGTCCGTCCGGCCGCCGAGACGCAGCGTCTCTGCGACAGCCGCCAGTAGCTCCGCCGCGCTCATGCCCAATTCGGTGCTGCGCGCCTGCACCGGCCCGCCCGACGCGGCAGGTTGGTGCCGTTCGTCCTTCAGGCTCGCGAGGCGAGCTGCGGCTTGCGTCGAATGCGGATCGAGAACCAGCGCCCGCTCGTAGCACTCTGCCGCCGCAGCCAAGTCCCCTTGCTCCTCGAACGAGGAAGCGAGCTTGAGCACTGCCTCCGCCAAGTCGGGCTTGCGAGCGACGGCCATGAGCAACGCGGCGACCGCTTCGCGTCTTCGACCGAGGTGGCGATACGCCTCGCCGAGGCTCATCAGATAAAAGGCGTGGTTCGGATCGACCTGGACGGCTCGCCGGAGAAGCGCGGCCGCCTCCTCGAGCCGACCGGACTCCAGCGCGAGCCCGCCCAGCAGAAACAGCGCGTCGCCATGGTCCGGAGTTCGCTCGAGTGCACGGCGATAGAAGCGCTCTGCGCGCTCGAGCTGGCCCGCCTGGTGGAACTGCAGCGCAATTTCGAACAGAGAGGCGTCGGTCACCCGGAATTTCTTGTCGGAGGAGCGTGTGCTTGTCAAATCTCGCGAGGGAGCGGGCACGGCTTTGCAAGGGCTTTTGATCCGCCCGGCTGGGTGCTATCGAACGCCTGGGACTCGGCTAGCGGCAGTGCCGAGCGTGTCAGCGTGCAGCGGAAAGCAGTCATGAGCGTGATGCAAGCGATTGGTTGCTGGAGGAGGAAAGCATTCTGTAGGGAGACCCTCGAGACGACGACCACGGCTGCGGCCGGTCGTGCTTTTGGCGCGCGAACGCGCCCGGGCCGCCGATTTGCGAGCCCCGGCGCTTTTTTCGATCAGACTCGCCCGCTCCTCCCATCTACCCGGCGTGTCCGCTCACATCCGCAGCTTGGCTCCTCCGGGTATCGAGGCCCTGGCCGGAAAGCCGTCCCAGGATGCGCTGCGTATCGTTCTACCGATACTGACACCGACCCCCAAGCCCGCGGTCATGCGCATGCCTGCAGCTGACGCGCGGCTGCGCGCCGCGGTCGGCAATCACCTCGCGCTGGTCTGGCGAGTGCTGCGCCGCACAGGGCTCGGCGCGGCCGACGCGGAGGATGCTTCTCAAGACGTCTTCTGGATCTTGGCGCAACGCTTCGAGGACGTTCCGGAGCGAGCCCAACGGTCCTTCTTGGTCTCCACCGCCCTACGCGTGGCCTCGGATCGCCGGCTCTCGAAGTGGCACCGCTCGGTGAGCGGAGGGCTGGACATCGAAGCTCGCGTGAGTGACGCTCCGTTGCCTGATGAGGCGCTGGACATTCGGCGCGCGGGTGCGTTGCTCGATGAAGCGCTGGCCATGCTCGATGAGTTCGAGCGATCCGTGTTCGTGCTGGCGGAGCTCGAACAAATGACTCGCGCCGAGGTAGCCGAGGTGCTCGGCATCCCGGAGGGCACGGTCGCCTCCCGCTTGAAGCGCGCGCGCGAATCGCTCGAGAACGCCGTGCGCCGCTTGCGTTCACGACCGAGGGCAGCACGATGACGACTTCTGACGACGACGAACGGCGAGCATTCGAGCGCCTGCTCGATGCAGCTCGCGAGGAAGCCCCACCAGCCGAGCTGGGCGAGCGTGTTTTGGAGCAGGTTGCCTATCGCACGCGGCTGGCGCGCATCACTGTCCCGTCGCGCCGTGGCGGTTATCGCGCGGTTGCAGGAGCCTTTGCCCTGCTCGCGGCCGGCGTGCTGTTGCTCGTGTTCGCTCTCAAGCCAACGGTCGATCTGCCGATCGCCGCCGAAGATTCCGCCACGACCCGCAAGTCTGCAGCGGCGCCCGCAGGCGCCAAAGCCTCGGGTTCCACGCCGCAGCCGGCAGCGCTAGCAATCGATCCGTGTCTCACGCCCGCGCCGGTCAGCGGCAGCGACCCCTCGATCGACGATTTCGAAGACGGAGACGACGCGCTCCGCCCGCTCGAGGGCCGCGTGGGGTTTTGGCGCTGGGCACGCGAGATCGACGCGCCGGGTACCGCCCCAGCATTGATTCCTGTGCCTCGCTCCGACGCGACGCGCACGAATCGCCTGGCGCTGCACATCAAGGGTGGTGAGCTCGTGGATTGGGGTGCGACCGTCGAGGTCGCCTTTCGTCCCGCGTGCTACGACGCTTCCCGCTACGTCGGGGTGTCTTTTCAAGCGCGCGGCCCAGGGCGCATCTACTTCGCGCCGCGTGAGAGGTCCGTGATCCCGATCGCCGAGGGTGGCAGCTGTGAGGTCGATTGTTACAACTCACACGCGGCTAAGATCGACTTGGAACCGACTTGGCGCACGTACCAAGTGCGCTGGAGCGAGCTGCGCCAGCGGGGGAACGGCAAACCGGTCCTGGACGCCCGCCGCTTGCATGGCCTAGCGTTCCTGATTCGCCCCGAAGACACGCCGTACGACGTGTGGTTGGACGACCTGCGTTTCTTGCCGCGTTGAGGAATCGCTCGGCGCCATAAGTAAAGACCAGTTTCGACCTTCGAGCGTGCAAGTCATGTTCCTGATTCAACGCTCGGGCGCGCTGTTCGAAACGCCGGGACCCAGACAGACCGGCACGCCGGGTGACGCGAAATTCTACGAAAGCCTGACGGCGACGGACGTGAAGAGCGCCGTCGCCGAAATTCTGGCTCGCGTCTGCCCGTGAGGGGGAGTGCGCGGGCTTAGCCGCGCATGGCTTCGATGGGTGACGTTCGTGCGGCCTTGAGCGCGGGCAAGAAGCCGCCCAAAATTCCCATGAGCGCGCCGGCGACGAGAGAGCCGATCAAGAGACTCGGGGTGGGCGCGAACGAGAACGACACTTCCTGCCAGGTCGAGAAGTTCATCATCGAGACGCGGGCGAAGCTGAGCAAGAGCGAAGCGCCCATACCCACGAGTCCACCCACCAGGGCGAGGAACGTGGATTCCACGACGAACGAGAACAGAATCGAGAACTTGGAGAAGCCCAATGCGCGCAAGGTGCCGACTTCGCGCTTTCGCTGCGCGACCGCGGCAAACATCGTGTTCATTGCGCCGAGCATCGCGCCGAACGCGCAGAACACCGAAACCACCCAGCCCATGGCCGAGATGAACAGCGCCGTGCCTTGCGATTGCTCCTCGTAGTACGCCGTCTCGCGTTTGGCCTCCAGCTGCAGCTGCTTGTCGGTGCCGACCGTGGCCTTGAAGCCGTCCAGCTTGGAGGGGGACTCGAGCCGCACGGTGACGGAAGAAACCAAGCCCTCGCGGCCGAAGGACGTGCGCGCGGTCTCGATGTTAGCCCATACCTCGGACTCGAAGGAAGAGCCGCCGGCCTCGAAGATGCCGACCACTTCCACCGGCCGGTTCTTCTTCAACTCGAACTTCCCGCCCAATTTCATGCCTTCGAAGTTGCCGGCGATGCCCTTGCCGACCAGGCACTCATCCGTGCCAGGTTTGGGCGCGCGGCCCTCGACCAAGTGCACCTCGGGCCGCACCTTGAACACGTTCTCGGTCACGCCGCGGACCAGGATGTTCGACACTTGGCCGGGCTCGGCGCTGAGCTTTTGTTGAGCGATGACCACGACCACCTCGCCCGTACCGAGCGGTGCCCCGGTCTCGTCCCTCTTCACACCGGGTGAGGCCAAGACCAAACTCACGGTCGGGCTCTCGATGCTGGAAGAGAGCTCGTTGCCGCTGCCCTTGCGCAGGACGATCGCGTTGTCGTCGCGGCCGCCAGCGACCAGCGTCTTCTTCACACCGGCCGAGAGCATCAGCGCCGCGGCCAGCACGAACACCACCAGTGCGATACCGCCCGCGGTGGCCAGCGTGGTCGTCTTGCGCACCATCAGGCTGCGCACGTTATATGAGATGGGGATCATCGTTCAGCTCCTCAACCGACCCGCCGCAGCGCGTCGACGACCTTCAATGATGCTGCTTGTCGAGCGGGCAGCACGGCCGCAACCATGGCCAGCACGATTGCGAGTCCGAGCCCGAGCAGGGCGACCTCGGGTTGCACACGGAACTGCGGGAACATGTTGCCCATGTTCTCTTCCAGAGCGCGGCCGACCAGCGCGTTGACGAACGGGTAGCCGAGCGCGACGCCGATCAGGCCGCCAAAGAACCCGATCGCCGCGGCCTCGCCCAGCACGAACTGCGCGATGTGCTTGGGCAAAAATCCGATCGCGCGGAGCACGCCATACTCGTTCGTGCGTTCGCGCACGCCCATCGCGATCGTATTGCCGACGATCAACCCCATGATCAGAATCATTACGATCGACACGATGTCGACGGCCTTCAAAATCGCTGAAAACATGCCCAAGAAGGATTGATTCAGGGCGGCCTCGCTCATCGTTACGGTCTGCAGGTCGCGCTCACCGAACTTGGCGTCGATCTCTTTGGAGATACGACCGGAGGAGCCGGCATCATTGATGTTGGCTAGAATCCAGCCGACCTGATCTTTGCGCGCGCCCGTCAGGGACTCGTTCAAGTAGTCCCAGTGAAAGTAGAGCGTCGTGCGATCCACGTTGGTCGTGGTCGTGGTGTAAATCCCGGAGACGAAGAACTCCCAATCCCCGGGGTAGATCGTGCCGGAGAGCGTGACCTTGTCGCCGACCTTCCAACCTTCCTTTTTGGCCAAGGAATCACCGACCAGCGCGCCGCGCCGGTTCTCGATCCAAGCTTGCTTCTGCTCCGGCGGGGTTTTGATCTCGTGGTAGACGTCTAGCAGCGCTTTCGGGTCGGTCGCGATGGTGGCGAAGAAATCGCTCTCGTCTTTCGGATTTTTGGCTCCGAACCAGCTAGCGTATACCACCGCCTTCACGCCTGGGATTTGCCCGATTTCTTCGGCGTAGCGCTTGGGCAAGCTCATCACGAAGCTGACCTTGTGGCGTGTGGCAATGCGATCTTTGGCGGAGAACTCGGAGGCCGAGGTCCAAGACCAGATCACCGTACGCAGCAAGATGAAGAACAAAGTCGCGATCGCCACCACGGCCAAGGTCAAGGTGGTACGCAGCTTGCTGCGCTTGATGTTGCGCACGGCGACGCCGAGCAGCGTCATAGCGCGAGCGCTCCCTTGTCCAAGCGGTGGCAGATCGAGGCGCGCTCTGCAGCGGCCGGATCGTGCGTCACCATCACGATCGTCTTGTTGAACTCGGTGTTGAGCTTGCCGAGCAAGTTGAGGATGTCGTTGGCGGCCACGCGATCCAGATCGCCAGTGGGCTCGTCCGCGACGATGATCTTGGGATCGCTGACGATCGCGCGCGCGATCGTCACGCGCTGCTCTTGACCACCGGACAGCTGCCTGGGGTAGTGGTCCATGCGCTCTTCCAGGCCCACGATGCGAAGCGCCGTCTGCGCGCGCTTACGTCGTTCGGCGGCAGGCAATTTGGCCAAAAGCAGCGGCAATTCCACGTTTTCCAGTGCCGTGAGCACTGGCAGCAGATTGTAAGTCTGGAATACGAAGCCGATGTTGGCGGCGCGGAAGCCCGCGCGATCGCCCTCGGACATTTGGCTCAGCTCGACGCCAGCCACCTTGAGCGAGCCGGAGCTCGGAACGTCCAAGCCCGCGATCAAGTTCAGCAGCGTGGACTTGCCCGACCCGGACGGGCCCATCAGCGCTTCGAACGAACCCTCCTTCATCGTCAGGTCGAGTTCTTGCAGCACGTCCAGGCGTTCCTTGCCGCGCCAGAACGTTTTCCCCACTTTGCTCAGGGCGATGATATCGCTCTTGCCGCTGCCGTTGTTGCTCTCGCTCATCGCGCGTTCCTTTCCTTGATCCTCTGCCCGTCCGCTAGCCCCGGCGGCGGGTTACTCACGAGTTTGGTGCCGGCGCTCACGCCGCCAATGACTTCGAACCCGCTGCCCACCGCGGGGCCCAGCGTCACGGTCGTCCGCCGCACGACGCCGCTCTCCAGTCGGTACACGACTTTGCTGCCCTGCACCTCTGCGACCGCGCTGCCCGGGACCACGGTTTTCGGCGGGGTCTTCAGAGCCTCTTTGTCGAGCTCGCCGCTGAGGAAGCTGACGCGCGCGGCCATGTCGGGCAGCACGCCCTCGTTTTCGTCGACGAAGGCGACTTTGACGGTGACGGTCGCTTTGGTGCGATTCACCTTGGGCGTCACTTCCATGGCTTTGCCGCGGTAGCGCTTGGTCGGAAAGGCATCCATCACGATTTCGCACGGCCCGCCCATCTTGATCTGCGACAGGCGCTGCTCGGGCACATCCGTCTCGACCATCAACGTCGAGAAGTCCGCAATCTGAACGCCGCCCATGTCGATGGCGATGCCCGCCGGTTGTGGCCCCACGAACTCACCGACCTGCGGTGGCTTGTTCACGACCGTGCCAGAGATGGGCGCGATCACGGTGTAGCTGACCAAGTTCACACGCAGTTGCGCCGCGAGCGCCGCTTGCGCCTTGGCGTCGGCCTCCGCCGCTTGGACCTGTGCCTTCAGCGAGGCGGTGCGCGCGATCAGGTCGTCGGCCGCGCTTTTCGGGCCGATGCCCGCCTCGGACAGCGAGAGCGCGCGGCGCATCTGCTGCTCCACGTCGAGCAGGTTGGCTTTTGCGGTCATCACGCGCGCGCGAGCGGCCGCCACTTGGCTATCGGCCGAAGCAATGCCGGCCTTCTGATCGGCGGTGTCGATCTCGAGCAGCAGATCCCCGGCTTTGACCTTGGCGCCCTGCTTCACGTGCCGTACCCGGACCTTGCCGGCGACCTTGGTCGCTACCGAAGACAAGGTCTGCGCCACGACGTAGCCCGTGGAAGTGAGCTCTACCGAGGCTTGAGCGGGCGAAACCGTGATCACTTCGGTGGTCTCTACCTCGGTCTTGAACACGGCCGATTCGAGATAGGGCAGCCCGAATTGGTAGGCCGCGCCGGCGGCACCGAGCGCGAGCAGCACGGTGACGATGACGCCGACAGGGCTCTTGCCTTTCGGCCGCACGGCGCGGTCGATCTTCAGCGAAGCCAAGTCGGAGGATAGCTGGTCAGGCATGGCTGGGCCCCGGATAGCACAGCTTCGATCCGGTGTCGCAGCCCTTGCTGCATTCGCCGCCGGACGATGCCTCGTCGCTACCCGCCGCGCGGTTGCCCTAACCCGATAGGTCTGGGTACTCGCTGTCCGAGCGGCAATGTCGTCCAGCAAAATGGGGATGAAATGGCTCGATGGTCACGCGCTGCGTCGCGCGCGACTTAGCCTTCGGCGTCGCGCTTCGGATTGTGAAGAAGTGTGGTCCGGGCCGGTCGGCGCGCTCAGCGGCGAGACGGCGCAAGCTCTGCTGCCGCCGTGCCTGGGACTTTCACGAACGAAAGCAGGCAGCCGAACAAGGCCAGCGCGCCCACGTAGTGCGCGGGCGCCAGCTTGTCGCTCTTCAGCCAGAGCGTGAGCACGACCGGTGTCAGGCCGCCGAAAATGGCATACGCCACGTTGTAAGAGAACGACAAACCGGAGAAGCGGATCTTGGCGGGGAACGCGCGCACGAGCACGTAGGGGACGACGCCGATACTGCCCACGAAGAAGCCGGTGACCGCGTAAGCGACGAACAGCGCCGAACCCTCGAGCGGTAGCGAGTGGTAGAAAAAGGAGCTCGAGCCGAGCAACGCCAAGCTTCCCGAGCACAAGGCCCATTTACTGCCGATGCGATCGGCGAGATAACCGAACAGCACGCAGCCGAAGCTCAAGCAAACGATCGCCAAACTGTTCGCCTGGAGCGAGACCTTGGGTGCGACCTTGAACACCGTCTGCAAGTAAGTCGGAGTGAACAGGATCACGACCACGATCGCCGCGGACAGCACCCAGGTCAGCGCCATCGCCAAAAGCACCGCCGAAAAATGCCCGCGCACGATGATCTTGAGCGGCAGCTCGTCACTCAACGCGCGTGTGGCGTGCATTTGCTTGAATACCGGCGTTTCCTGCAGGAAACGCCGCAAGTACACGGCAAATAGTCCGAACCCGCCGCCCAGTAGGAACGGGATCCGCCAGCCGAACGCCGCCACTTCGGCGGGCACGAAAGCGGTGTTGATGCTCGTCGCCACCAGCGATCCCAGCAGAATGCCCGCAGTGAGCCCGGCAGTCAGCGTGCCCACGGCGAACCCGGTGTGGCGCTCGGGGACGTGCTCCGAGACGAACACCCAGGCCCCAGGCACCTCCCCGCCGATCGCCGCGCCCTGCAAAATACGCAGCGAGAGCAGCAGGATCGGCGCTGCCGCGCCTATGCTCGCGTAGGTTGGTAGCAGGCCCATGGCGAGCGTGGGCACCGCCATCAGCAAGATGCTGAGCGTGAACATTTTCTTCCGACCCAGCAGATCACCGAAGTGCGCGATGACGATACCGCCCACGGGACGCGCCAAATAGCCGGCCGCAAAGATGCCGAACGTTTGCAGTTGCCGCAACCACTCGGACATCTCTGGCGGAAAGAACACGCCGCTCAACGCCTTGGTGAAAAACACGAACACCACGAAGTCGTAAAACTCGAGCGCGCCGCCCAACGCTGCCAACGCCAGCGTTCGATAGTCGTTACTACTCAGTGACCGTGACTCGGGAGGCGGCGTAGAAGGCATGATCGCGGCTGACGATTCGCCTTTTTCGCGGCGGAGAGCAAGCGCCCATCGACTTTCTGCTCGTCGCGCCCCACGCCGCAACCGTCCGCAGGGTTGGGCAGGCGTGGCCGCTTGCGCGTGCTGCGCGACGCTGGGTTGCCCAGCGTCGTGCAGCACGGGCAGCGCGCCCGTTTCCTCGTGGGCCCTACCTCCCAGCCAGCGTGGTCGAGAGAGCGCCAACGCGAAGCAGCGCTGCCCCTCAGCGTGAGCTCAGTAGCGGACGCCGTCCTTCTGCGGGACGAACGGTGAGATCGGTCCAGAGCGCCCATTGATCGTGGTGCCGCCATAGGCGAAGCCCGGGATGATGCCCATGAAGTCCGCCGGGAAGTTCAGGGTCGGCTTCGAAAGCTCGTCCAGTTTCTCGATTTGCTTCGCGCCGAGCAGCAGCTCAGCCGCGGCCAAGTTGTCGTCGAGCTGCTTCTTGCTGCGAGCGCCGAGGATGATCGAGGACACACCGGGCTTTTGCGCGAGCCAGGCGAGAGCCACGCGCGCCGGGCTGGAGTCCACCTCTTTGGCGATTGCGATCAGCGCGTCGATGATGCCGTAGGCCTTGTCGGTCAAGTTTGCCTCGGCCCACGCGCCACGGTCGGACTTTTGGTCGCCGTGATTGGCGCGTGTATATTTGCCGGACAAGACACCGCTCTTGAGCGGCGACCACGGGGTAATGCCCAGCCCCAGCTCGCGAGCCATCGGCACCAGATCGCCTTCTACGGTTCGCTCGAGCAGCGAGTACTCGATTTGCAGCGCGACCAGCGGCGCCCAACCTCGAAAGCGCGCGATGGTCTGGGCTTCAGCGCACTTCCACGCAGGAGTGTCCGAAAAGCCGATGTAACGCACTTTGCCGCTGGTCACCAAATCGTCGAGCGTACGCATCGTCTCTTCGATCGGCGTGGTCTCGTCCCAGGTGTGCATCCAGTAAAGATCGATGTAGTCGGTTTGCAGCCGTCGAAGCGAGTTCTCCAGAGAGTTGACGATCGCCTTGCGATTGGCGCCGCCGCTGTTGGGATCGCCGGGAAACATCCCGCCGAAAAATTTGGTCGCGAGCACGACGCGGTCACGCCGTGAGCGATCCTTCGCCAGATGATCGCCGATGATCTTTTCGGAATGGCCATGGGTGTAAATGTTCGCGGTGTCGATGAAGTTGCCGCCGCGCTCGAGGTAGTCATCGATGATCGCGTTGGATTCCTCGACGCTGCTACCCCACCCGAGATCTTCCCCAAAAGTCATGGCGCCCAGACACAATGGCGAAACTCTCAATCCGGACCGGCCGAGTGTGACGTAATGATCGAGTGACATCTTTCAGCTCCTTGGTTGAAAACGCGAGGCCCGCGAGGGCGCTCCGTGCAGCTAGATGGGGCCGCAGTGACGCCATGTCTAGCGGGAACCGGCTGTGACATTCGTGAGCGTTCGGCGCGAACGCTTCGTGGCTCAGCGTCGCTTTGGCCGTCTGTGCAGCGCGAGTTCTGCCTTCGCTTCGCGTGCGCCCTGGGCAGCGAGTTCGTCGGCTCGCTCGTTGCCGGCGTTGCCGTTGTGCGCGCGCAGCCATTGAAAGCGAACCGCGAGTCCATTGCCGCGAATGCAAGCGTCGATACTGCGGGCGCTGTCGACGATTTGCGGATCGACGTTGGCGAAGTTGCAGCGTGCCCAGTTGGCCAACTGCTTGGTCAGATTTTCGACCAGGGATTGGTTGTCGCAGAACACGACCGCGCTCGCGCCCGCGGGCAGCGCCGCGAGCGCTTCGGCCACGGCAAAGTACTCCATCGCCTTGGCCAACGTACCTCGAGCTTTGCCGTAACCTTCGAGCGTAGCGAACCCCCTCCGCTTGATCACGAAACCCCAGCCGCCAGGTGCGCCATCGGCGGCCTTGCACGAACCATCCGTATAAACCAGATACTCGCTCGGGCTGATCACTGGCGTTGCGCGTTGCTCGCGTCGCATGCGTTCTCGCGCAATAGGACTCCGTTCCGAAACACATTTCAACGCCCTTGCCCGATCGCTGCGCTTGCCCGGGTCAGGCAACGGAAGTAGTGGCTGAGCGATGCGAATTGGCACTCCACTTTCCCCCTCGGCGACCCGTGTCATGCTGCTCGGCAGCGGCGAGCTCGGCAAGGAGGTGATCATTTCCCTGCAGCGCCTGGGGGTGGAGGTAATCGCGGTGGATCGCTACCCGAATGCGCCCGGTCACCAGGTTGCGCACCGGTCACACGTGATCACGATGACCGACGCTGCCGCGCTGCGTGAGTTGATCGAGCGCGAGCGGCCGCACTTCGTGGTGCCAGAGATCGAGGCCATCGCCACCGACACCCTGCGCGAAGTCGAGGCCGCGGGGCTGACTCAGGTGATCCCAGTGGCGCGCGCCACGCAGCTGACCATGAATCGCGAGGGGATCCGGCGCTTGGCAGCCGAGACCCTCTCCTTGCCGACGTCGCCCTATCGCTTCGCCGAGAGCTTGGAAGAACTGCGCGCGGCGATCGACAGCGGCATCGGCTATCCGTGTTTCGTCAAACCCGTGATGTCTTCGTCGGGCAAGGGACAATCTTTGCTCAAGAACCCAGAAGATGTCGCGCCGGCCTGGCAATACGCGAGTCAGGGCGGCCGCGTGAATCAAGGTAAGGTGATCGTGGAGGGGCTGATTGCCTTCGACTACGAGATTACCCTGCTGACCGTACGCGCAATCGCTGAAAGTGGTGAAGTCGAGACCTTTTTCTGCGAGCCGATCGGACACGTGCAGGTCAAGGGCGACTACGTGGAGAGTTGGCAGCCGCACGCCATGTCGCCGCTCGCGCTCGAACGCTCGCGGCAGATCGCGCGCGCCGTGACCGATGACTTGGGTGGACGCGGGATCTTCGGCGTCGAGTTGTTCGTACGCGGCGACGAGGTGTGGTTCTCCGAGGTCAGTCCACGCCCGCACGACACGGGCCTGGTCACCTTGTGTTCGCAGCGCCTCTCCGAATTCGATTTGCACGCGCGCGCCATCCTCGGTTTGCCGGTCGATGTCGGCCTGCGCCGACCCGGTGCCAGCGCGGTCATTTACGGAGCACGCGAAGAAGCCGCAATCGCATTCGAAGGAGTCGACCAAGCGCTGCGCGTGCCGGAGAGCGATCTGCGGCTGTTCGGCAAGCCCGAGTCCTTCATGCGGCGTCGCATGGGCGTCGCGCTCGCCACAGCAGACGACGTTGGCGAAGCTCGAAAGCGCGCCAAGGAGTGCGCCTCGAGAGTGATGCCCGTCAGCGCTTAGGTGCTCCGTGCCTCGAGCGCCGTGAGCACGCTGGATCGCTCTGCGGCGAGGCGGAGCCGAGGAGCCGAGGGGCGCCGATGCAGGCGACGGGCGAGGTTGAGCTCCCGCCGCATCGCCAACCAGCCGAGCGTATTCAAGCCCAGCGGGCGAGCGCTCTATCGAGCTGCACCTGACGCCGAAGGCCCCC
>DATEPG010000043.1:0-24299 GCA_035273265.1 Polyangiaceae bacterium | reverse complement strand
AGTAGGGCTTCGTGAACGGCGCGAGGCGGCTCGCTGCCATGAAGATCGCGACGATTACGGCGGAGATCGCGACGGGACTAAACGCAGCCAACACTTGCTGTTCCATTTTGAACTTCCTTTGCTTTGTTGAAATGAAATGCGCACCGCTTGCGGGGTGCGCCTAAATTCTTGTTAGCGTCACGTGCCGACCATCGGCGCCGTGACAGAGGAGATGGACGCGGAATCGGGCGGCTAGAACGGCACACGATCGTCTGCCTTCCCGCCGGCTTCGCTTTGGTATTCCTTGACCAGCCGGTTGATCTCGCGCGCCGCTTCCTGCTCTTGCATGGCGTAGATCTCTCCTGGATTTTCCTCCGCCCATTCCAGGAACGCTTCGCTTCGGGTCCTGCGGTCCGAGCCTTTGATGCTGCGTCGCACTTTGTTGAACACCCCCACGAGCTCGGGCGGAATGTCGCGCCGCACTTCGTCGTCGGACTCTGACTCGCGCTCGCGACTCGCCTTGCGGACTTTTCCGATTGGCCGATGCCCCTTGGCGCTCGGACGTTTGCCCGCAGTTCGCTGCAATTTATCGAGATGGCGCTCTTCCTGAATTTCGTGTTGGCGCGCCGTAATGACTGTCGTTCCTTCGCTTCGGGCCCGCTCTCGCCGTGCGCCGCACGTGGCGCGCAGTTTCTCGCGTGCCGTTCGGCATTGGGACCGAATGCGGTCAATGGCCTCGCGTCGTGCTGCGCGCGCTGCTTTGAGCAACACGCCCAGTTCCGCGAGGCGATGCCCGACCTTGGCGCGGCGTTCGCGCTCAATTTCACGCTCGAGGCGCTTCCTATCGAGACCAGTTCGCATCGCAGCATTCCCATCAAGAGCGGCTCAGCGAATTTTTCAGGGCCTGGTAGTCGACCTCGTACCAGTCGACGAACTCAGCTGCGCACGCCTCAGCTGCGTGCTGCCGAGCAACCACCGGGAAGATCACATTCCAGCGATCACCAGGACTGCCGAAATCGCGCAGGTACCTTTTCGCTGCCGTGGTCAGGAGCGTGGCGAAAGCCTTCGGCGCGAGCTTGGGATTGTAAACACCGCGGTCTTTCTTTCTCGCGAGCGCGCGGAAGATGACCAGCTTGTGCAGGTACAGAGGCTCGTCGTTGTCGACAAACAAAAGTAGCTCTGAAGTTTCCGGACTCATGATTTTGTCCTCAGTCGCTCGACGTGATGCGCGCACGGGCGCCTCTGCAGCTCCGGTAACGAGCACCGAACTGCGACTCACAAATCGGTAATGGGGTGACGAGACACGCAGTCCGAACAGCGCTGCGTGTCAGTTCACGTGCCCCGCCCTACGGCGGAATTCTTGCCCAACGCCTTCCGTCCCACTGATAGAGCTCAGATTGATAGAAGGTCTGGACGCCCGCCCTTGTCGTCACGCCTGGGTGAAGATTGAACGCTTGGCCCAGCGCGTCCATGTTGCTCAGATACTTTGGTTTCGACCATTGATACTGGACCCCGAGGTAGCCCTTCGGTCCGTACCGCTGCGCGGTGACGCGAACCGCGTACCAAGCGAGTTGATCGTTGAGGTCCAAGATCGACATGGTTCTTCAGCGCGTGTGATGCTGGAACTTCCGCAGAGCGAGCATCTTCTCGAAGCTCTTCTCCGTGATGACCGGTTCGGCCTGGCGGTGGCTAGGCTTGCGCGCGGGGTGAGCGCTGCGTTTTCGCCTGTGATGACCCGCTGACGGCAGTTGCCCGGGCTCGTGGTGCTCTCCTCGCTCCGCATCTCGACGGCGCCGAATGGCGTGCAAGAGCGCAAGCGAATTGTGTTCTGGCTTCGCGTGCGGGCTCGGACGCTTCGCGTGCGCGGAGTGCCCGAGTGACCGGCGACGTTTGTGAGGCTTGGCTAGTTTCGACCGGCTCGTTTTCTTATGATGCTTCTTCTTCATGGCGGTTCCCTGCTTCGGCTACGAACGGAGAATCTCTGGCTTCCGACCCTGCTCGTCTTGCTCGATATCTCGATATTGCGAATAGAGTCCGAGCAAGAGCGCGCGATTCGAATCACCGAGCGAAGCGAAGACCTGTGTGACTTCGCGCTCAGTCAGGCCCTTCAGGAATTTGCGAACAGACAGCTGGCGAGCCATGACTTCAGGAGGCTCGGCGGTCGCGGAGCTGAACGCGCGATGCAGTTCCGCCAAGGCGATCTGGTTGGCACTTGAAAGGCAGCCAAGAATGCTCGTGACCTCCGTCTCGGACAGGCTCGTAAACAGCTGCCGAATTGCCACGTCCTTCGGATCTGGCGGCGCGGCGATGCGCTTGGGCTCCTGGCCCGCGCTCGAGCCGAGAAACTTGGTGGCCAGAATCGGCAACAGCGCGGTCGCGACCCCCATGAGCTCGTCCATGCGCCGGGCCTTCATCAGCTCTTTGGCTTCGTCGATGCGGCGCTCATGTTCCCGGTCGAGCAGAGTCTGGTACTTCTCGGTCATCGACCAGTTGAGTTCTTCGGCCTTCACGCGACAGGCCCGCTCACGCTCGAGGTCGGCCGCGAGCTTTCCCAGCAAGGCGTCCCCCGCGCTGAGCAAGAGCCGATGAACGTTCTCGTCGTGGCGCATGTAGTGCGTGACGATGCCCTTTTCGGTCGCCGGCTCAGAATCGTCGCCGAAGCGCGCGTGTTGAAGCGTGGCCTTTACCAAAAACGCATGCTGACTTTCATGCATCTCCTCAGTACCGCGATACGCGTACACGACGTAGCGTTGCGGCTGACCGCTGGTGCGCGACTGCGCGTCGCGCTCGGCTGAGTCTTGGATTTCCTGCGCCAGCTCCTGGGGCGCATGGCCAGAATCCGTGTCATTGCGCCAAATATCGAGCCTTTCAGCGTGCTCGGCTTCGATCTTGTGAATGAGCTCGAAGCGGCTGATCATTCCCCCCTCGGTGAGATCGGCCAGGTGCTTGGTGAGCCACTTCACGAACGTGGTTGACGGGAAGCTCATGACTGCCTCTGTTCTCGTAGGACCACCAGCGCTGTGACACCCAATACGACGAGCGGCAGCCACAGCAGACCGGCGAGAGACCCCGCCGCCTTCTTGACTACCTTAGTCACGGTGTCGTTCACGACGCTGCCAGCCTCGGATGCCTTCTCGGAGGTTGACTGTTCACGAGGGGCGTCGACCGTGGGCACTTGGGCGCTGTCGAGTACCCAGTCGGCGCCAATTGGGCATTGAGCGCTACTCGTGAGCAGCATGGCCGCACCCGTGCGCACTGGCCAAGGCATGTCCGCCTGCTGCCCACGATACGCGAAGCTCACTTCCAGCCAAACAACCTCGCCGGGGGCAACCGTCGGGCCAATCCCGGGCAGCTGCTCACGACGGCGCGCCACCTTCTCGAAAGACAGGCGTTCTTTCGACGCGCGTTCAAGCTTGATGAGGTCAGCCGTGGAGCTGCGTGTCGTGCCCTTGAAGACCAACGCGGGGTCCAATACCGTGCCTTCGAACCACTTCACAAACACCGCGGCTAGCGTGTTTTTCAAGTCATCCGGTGTCGGATCGTCACGCGTCGTGCGGATCAGCACCCAGCGATTCACCTTGCCGGGGAACAGCGGAACACGGTTGCGCTTCCGCCAGTCGTCGACGTCGACGCCCAGGCAACCGAGATCCCCGACGGCCGTGGTCACGCGGCCCTCGAGAGTTGGTCGACGGCCATCTGTTGAATGACGGCGAGTGCCTCCTGCATCTGGCTGTCGGTGCCGACCTGGAGTGTCGGACGACCGGTCTTCAGATCGACCGCGAACTGCACCCCATCTTCGCGAAACACTTCGATCGTCTCGTTGCTGAAGCGAGTGATCTCGTAGCGCCTGCCGGCGAGCACAACCGTGTGCTGGCGGACAATATCCTTGCCCGTCAGAATGGCGACGAGTGCAAAGGCTGCGGCCGCGATGATGGCGCTCTTGAAGATCATCCGAGCCTCCCGACCGCGGCACTGGAATTGACATCCGCCAGTCCATCGCGTGCTGGCCTAACGACGCCTAGGCTGGCGAAGTGTGCCGATGAAGATCGCCGCCGCGACGGCGACGGCGCCAAGCATGACCGCCGAACCGCCGCCCCGGCTAAAGGGCGGAACTCGTCGAATAGCGACGCAATTGCGCGCTTGTAAACAACGGGGTTGCCCGTGAAGTACTTCGGCTCGGTCGCTAGAGCGTCGACGTACGCGTTCGGGTCCTCTGAATGAAGGCCCTTCCACCAATGCGGCCGGCGCTGGAGCATTCGGACGTAGTCGACCGCCCCGTCGGCGGGGGTCGCGTAGGCGCGGAAGTTGCAGTGCGGGTCGGGCGGATCGAAGAGCTGCTCGACCCCGTGCTCGACCTCCGAGCACCGGAACTGCGTGATGAGCGGGTAGCTGAGGTCGGCCTTCGCGTTGCCGAAGTTGAAGTTGTGGACTTTCTGCCAGCGCAACGTCTCGAACGCAGTCTGTGCGAGCAGCAACGCGAGGACTCGCGCGGTCGGAGCTCCGCCCGTGACGCGGCTGTACGCCTCCACCAAGGCACTCGTTGCGTCCTGGCGAGTCAGCGGTGTCAGTCGGTTCTCGACAATCATAGAAACCTCGCAATCGCCAGGCTCAAGAACGCCGCCACACGTGGGTCGATCGTAGGAAGCTCGCGGCCGAACGTCGCCCGCACGTTGCCGGCCTTCTCGAGGTAGTCGCGAAAGGCGGTCGCTCGCTCCGCGAATTGCTGCCTCACCTCCGGCGGAAGCGCGGCGAAGCACCGCTGAAGCTGCTCTCGAGTCATGACCGGCGCGCTCTCTTTGGGCTAGCGAGAGCTGCGCGCACCGGTGCAGCGGGCACGCCCTTCGCCACCGCAACGGATTGCGAATGGAGCCATTTTCCAGGAACGATTTTCCCGTTTGGAGTCACGAGCAATCCGGGCGTCCAGGCTTGCGCCGCGTTCTTCCCCAACGACTGCACGCGGTCCCGGTGCGCCATCACGTGCGAAAAGATGCTGGCAGTTTTGCGTGCCGCCAAATCCCCTTGCTGCGCGCGCTGAGCGATCTTTTGCAGCCTCGTCCGCACGTTTGCGGCTCGGCTCAACGCTTTCGCTATTTCGGGCGCCTTGGCCTGCATCAGCGCTTTTTCCGCCTGAGATCCGGATGCCAGCACTGTTTTAGCCTTGCTCTTGATCGCATTTGCCTTGTCGAGCAACGTCAGTGCAGCGTTCGCGGTCGCGTAGGCAGCGGCCGCGGGGACACCGACGGGAGGGAAAACAACCGCCGTTGCAGTGATTGCAGCGGCCACTATCTTGCTCTTCACGACGGATTTGACCGCGTTCCCTACGGCACTGATCAATTTCGACTTGCCGAGCTTCTTCACCTGCTTGAAGAAGCTTCCGGGGAAACCCCCGACCTGAACGCCATGCTTCCTGCGGTACCAATGATGAAGGGCGCGGGCGATCGGACGGAGATCTACGTCTACGGAAATTGTCTTCGGCGCTGCCCCCGCCGTTTGCACGTGCACCATCGCTTTCAAGTAGCGACCCTCACGCCAGAAACGCCCGCGAACACTGACCCCGGCGGGGGCGATGCGCAGGCGTACCGTGTCCTCCGTATCCGGCTCGTCCGCACCAAGCCAGACACCACCGATCGCGTGTTCTTCGGCAGCGCGCGTCTCGAACGTCGAAATGGCAGGGAAGTAGGATTCAGTCATTGGATCCTCGACTCAAGCGAGCGACGCTTTGAGCGCGCTCTGGCGGAGCCGCTCAGCGCGGTCCGAATTGCCCTGCTGCGCCGCGTCGAGCGCGAGCGTCTCCAAGTTAGAACGGTAGATCCCGAGGTCACGCTGCCCCGCGCCCTTCTTCCAGTAGAACGGCGGCGGCACGTCCGACACGTATCGAGCAACGTGCTCGGCCGTTGCCGGGCCATAGTTCCCATCCGTCCCTAAGCCCGCTTGCGATTGGAAACGCTGCACGAGCGGCTTGTCCTCCTTGAAGCGGGCCTTCGGCACGCTCCCGTAGCGGGAGAGCAGATCGTTCAGACTGGTCGAGACCGTTTCAGCGAGGATCTGCACCTTCGACTTCTCAGGCGCCGCCGGCTGGGGCTGTGGTCGACTCGGAACTGCGATGGGTGCGGCAGGCGTGGCCGTCACGGTGGTTGGAAAGGTCGCGGCCGGCGGGGCGCTCGGTAGAGGCAACGGCTGAGCCGTGCTCGGCAGAGCCGCCGCCTGCGCGGGGGCAACCCCGGGTGACTTGAACTCGGCGTCGATCGCGTGCATCGTCCGCGCCGCATCGAGCATGGTTCGGATCTGCTGCGCCTTCGCCATCACCTGATCGGCGGTGCTACCGAAACCGCGTTTCCGGAGCTCAGCGGCAAGCGCTTCGAGCGCACCAGGATCTCCTTGCAGTTGCAGCTGACGAGCGACCTGGAGCGCCAGATCGGCGGGCATGCCGGGATCGATCGCGGCGTTCGGATGGTCCTGCACGGGCGGAACGGGCAGGCTCGCAGCCGCGTCCTTCGCGCGCCGACGGAGTTCGTCCGCGACTGGCTGAAACCCGGCCTTTTCGAGCACGAACGCGGTGCTCGTCAGCACCGGCGGCGTCCCGTTCTGAACGGCTTCGGCCACCATTTTTTGCAGCTCGGGCGAGAGGACCGCAGCCGATGCGGCCGGCACGGTCGCGGGCGGTGCGGCTGTGCGCGTCGCGGGCACTGATGGGACGGGTCCCGGCGAACTCGCCGGGGCGACCAAGCTTTGCGACCGCTCTCGAAGCGCGCCAGCCTGTACGCGAAGCACGCTGCCCGACTCGCGGAAGCCTTTTGCCTCGAGCTGCGCGGCAACTTGTTCCAGCATGTTGGGGTCGTTCGTGCCTTGGGCCTGCCCGGCCAGCTGCCGCAGATTTTCCGGCAGCGAGTCGAAAGTGTTCTGCGAACGCTGACGAAGAGCGCCAGCCTGGACACGAAGGAGACTCGCCGGCTCGCGGAACCCCTTGGCTTCGAGCTGAGCTGCTACCTGTTCGAGCATGCTCGGGTTGTTCGTCGCCTGCGCCTGGGCGGCGAGCTGACGCAAGTTGTCGGGTACCTGGCTGAAGGCATTCTTCGGTGAGCTCGACGCGGGACTCGCGCCTGCGCTCGATGACAACAGGAAGAGGAGACCGCCACCGATGGCGAGCGGAACGAACAACTTTCCGATCATGACAACCTACATTCCGAGCAATCTTGAGGGGTCTTCGATGCGTCCGTCACCGCGACGAACCAGCACGTGGTACAGCCGGCGCTCGCCGTAGCGGCGCCAAGTGATCCGAATCTTCGCGTCCTCGCCGGCTTCCTGAAGCTCGGCCACGCGCCAGGGCGCGAGATCATCGCAGTCGCCCCAGCCGCGACTCAGCACTACCGGAATTGCCGCGAATTCCTCTGGTTTTCCGTCCGCCGGTTCCTGCTGATATCGAACCCCGGATTGATACAGTGGCTGCACCTGGTGCGCGCGAAGGAAGAGCCGGTTGACGACCACCAGCGCGTCGAGAATCGGCTTGATGAAGAGCCCGAGAAATCGGCTCCGCTTAAGTAGCGGGACGTCGCCCAGACTGACCATCAGGTCCATCGCGTGCACCTCTGCGCCGGGCAGGCCTTACGCCTGCACAACCGTGCCGACAACGCCGGCCGAAAACTCGATAGAGGCGCCGGTCTTGTTCCGGACCGACACCGACATTTGGTTACCGATCTCAGCGGTCTTGAAGTGCACATGCGTGTCGATCGCCACTTCGGTGAAGATCGCAGCGGGCACCTCTCCGCCGCTGACGAGCTGCGAGGTATTGCCGACCTTCACATCCTGAACGCCGAAGTCGAAGGCGATATCGCTCGGAATCACCAAGCGCTCTGGGCGAAACATGTCCTGCGGCGCCGCCGGAATGTTGCTGGTTGATCCAGCCAGCACCGTCGTCGGCTGAAAACCGAGCGGAAAACGGCGGCGCTTGTTCAAATCGCGCTGGCGAATGGCTACTGCACCGGGATCGATCTTCCGAAACTCGGTGAGCTTGCTCGCTGCCTTCTTGAGGGCGCTTGCCTTGCGGTGATTCCCGCGGCGAGCCGCACCAATGGACAGCGCGTGAAGCAAGTCCGCGTCCCCGATCTCCTCATCTTCACCAACGATCTCGGCCGTTCCCATTCCCGCGACTAGATCGAGCTCAGCGCCAATTTCGCCGAAGTCGTCGTCGTCACCCATGATCTCTTCCCAATTCGCCATTTGTTCTCTCCTGATGAAGGACCCGCCACGACGAGAGTCGAGGACGCACGAATCCATGGCGAGCTCGAGCTCGCCGTTACCCCCACGCAAAGTCACTACTTCAGAGCGCCTTGCGCAGCGCCGCTGCAAGTTCAGTGTCGGACATCGCCGCGCCGACACCAATCGCCGGATGGTTGTGGGTGATGGGCGCCAGAAGGTCCGGCTCGCCTGCCCAAAACTTGTCCGAACGCTTGCCGGCTTGCGCGTGCTTCCGGAAATACATCGCCGTCGCGCCGTTCAGCACGCCGTTCGAAACGTTCAGCGCGTGCTCATTGGCCTGACCGAATGCACCGAAGAACGCCAGACCGACGCCCCCAACCCCAATCAGAAAATCAAGCGGCAGGCTCGTACGGGGAACGAAGAAATTTGCATCCGCGTCTTCGTAACGACCGTGCAAGAACCCGACGGCCGCAGCTCCAATCGCGCCCTCGCCCACAAGGAGCAGTTCCTTGGTTTTCGAGCGTACCTCAACCTTGCGCTTCTCTTCTCGCGCCTCGAAACCTTGCAATTTGGTCGCGACCTTTTCGATCGCCGCATCGCTGATGAACGGCATGTAGACTCTCCTCGAGTCAGACAGTGCGCGCGCCGCGTCGCAAATCCCAAGAACTCGCTCGCGCAATTCGATGTCATTACCAGCTCGCGCCGGCTTTCATGCCCAAAGATTTGCGTTCCCGCGTACGTTAGATTGATCCCTCATTGCCAGCGGCGGCGGCCAGGACGCGCACTCTTTGCGAATCGAGCGCGGAAGCTTTGGCCGGCGGGCGGTGTCTTCAAGGGCATCCCGCCCGGACCTCGGGAATCGAGCGAGCCCTTGGTTTCCGCCTTGGCCATTCTTGTCGGGCTCTCGTGGAACGCCTTTCCCGAGCGGCTGGCTCCGGAGCCGCCCCAAACGCATCAGCTAGCTCTGCTCCGGTCGTGTTCCGGCATCTCGGGCTTCGCCGTGACCGGCGAGAATTGCTGACCGATCTTGGCCGGACGGGAGAGCGCGCTGCCGTCCCAGCGGGCCGCCCCAGGCTACGCCAACACGGGTGCCGTCTTGGTCGAGCCGCTGGTCAAGGAGTTGATTCGTTGGCCGTTCAGCGACAGTCTGGCCGAACTGTGAACTGGTCATCCGACGAAGCGACAGTCAGAGACAGGCTACTAAAGCTTGTCAAACGAGGAGAGGAAGATGCGCGCCAAGCGTTGCTTCGATTCGTGCTCGTGCGGTCGACCATCGACGACGCTTGGCGGCTTGGATCTGGGAGGATAGATCTCGCAAAGGGTTCTGACCTGAACGCACCAACAAGTGAGGATCTCGCACTCGCCAAAAGTCTCGTTGAAATCGTAACGGCAACGGAGCTGATGCAGCGCGTTCAACGGGCACTCGGCGGCGGCGTCTTCCATTGCGACGGGCACGAGCTGCCATCCGACTCGTTCAAGAAACTCGGGAGGTCGCTGGGGCGACGACTTCCAGAGTCTTGCGCCACGTGGCCAACCGTAGAGCTCGGCTCCGGCGAACTTGAAACCTGGTACCCAGAGCCAACGGGCAAACTAGTCGGAGCCATCGGAACAATGCCAGCCAGATCCGTCAATAGCTTTACCGCGAGACTCTACGGCTTCGAGGAGCCACCGTCGTCCCGGACAGACATTCGGTTGCGCAGCCTATCGCTTGCATCTTGGGACTACACTGCGCGCATCACGGGGGTCACTTTTAAGCGTGACCGTGCTGCGGTCGACGTTACCCTCGAGGGCACCAACCTGGACTCACTGGTCGTCACCTCTGCCATCGAAGATCGAGCGGGCTGGGTGGACGGTCCGCTCGCGCAGGCCGCGGCGTCCGTTCGTACCGAGTTGCTTCGACCGGCTGCTTCGATTCGCGTTCAAGTTGCCCGGCGCGGCGGAGAGCCGCTTGACGAATGGTTTGTCGCGGCCCCGGACGCACTGCCGCTGGAGTTTGATAGATTCGAAGATATTGATCCGGGTCTTGGCGTCTTTGCCGGATCGGCACCATCGAATCAGCGAGCCTCGGCGCCAGACCCAAATCCGGTGTCCATACGCAACATGGACGATGAGTCCGTGGTCCTTTGCGAGTTGGTCGCCTACGTTAGGCGCAACGGCTTCTTTCCACGTCGGGACGAATTCTTCGCGGCGCAGCGAGCCCGCTGGAAGGCGTTCGACTCACTGGAGACGAAGAGGCTGATTCTTCAGCTGTTTGGTAGAACCGTTTGGACCGTCGCTGGACTGAAGGCGATCGGTAAGAATACTCCGTTCGCGACGGACGAGCTTGGTCGCGGACGGGAAGCCCTTCTCGCCATGCAGGATCTATACGTCGAGTTTGGGTCGGCTGAGCATCCTCTCGGTGAAGTGCAAAAGATCCTTGGATGGCGGCAGCCGGATGAGGTCAGACGCGCTCTCGTGCTTCTGAGCCACTTTCCGGCTTTCCATAAATTCAGCGTGTGGCTCGACGGCGTAGACGAAGTCGTCGGAATGCAGGAGCACGTTCTACGCGTGGACCCTAACGAGTTCTCAGTGGAAGAACGTCGAGACGCGGGGAACGACAACCCACGCCACAAGCTCGAACGTCCACCCGGCGAATCCGGAGGCACGCCGATCGACCTGCGACCTGCGAATTCGCGACATGACGCCCGTGCGGTCGACATCGGCATCATCACGATTCGCGAGGATGAGTTCGAAGCGGCGCTTGATGCGTTTCCGATGGAGGATGGCAACGCGCTCCACATTGGCCGCTCGACGAGGCGCCACTACAATATTCGCCAAGCGGAAAGCGGGACAGCGGACTCCTATCGCATTGCAATCGTTCGCCAGACGGAGCAAGGAACGGGCGAGGCACAAGCTCTGGCCCGAGATTTGATTGAAGACCTTTCGCCCTTGCTCATCCTCGTCGTTGGCATCGCCGGCGCACCGCCAAGTTCCGACCTAACGCTTGGCGACGTCGTTGTCTCGACGCATGTTCATGATTACACCGTGCACGCAAAGATTGGGGGCGAAACAGTATACGCGCTTAGTGGCGGACCGATCGCAGCGGCGATCACACGCGGCATAGCAAACCTGCCAGCACGAAAATTGGATCTGGGTTCGTGGTGGGCTGACCTACCGCCAAGGCCCGATGTGGACGTCGATGATCCGGGGCTCTACTCCGGCGACGACGCTTGGAAGGCAAAGATACGGAAGTCCCTCGAGCGTCACTTTCGCGCAAAGCCGCGAGAATTCCCCATTTTTGTCTCCGGGGTGCTCGGATCTAGCGACGGCCTTCTTAAGGACCCAGCGCCGCTTATTGAGTGGCTTAAAACTGCTCGCAACCTGCGCGCGGTCGAGATGGAGGCCGCGGGTGTCTATCGGGCCGCCGGCACTCGCTCTGCGATGCTCGCCATTCGTGGCATCAGCGACATCGTAGGGTTCTCGCGCGACGAGGAATGGACGCAGTACGCCTGTCGAAGCGCGGCCTCGTTCGCAAGAGCGTACCTGCGAACAACCCCCGTCGCGCCGGGCGTCGTCGATTCCACCTCACCGACAGTCGAGGTGTCTACCGTTCGCGGCCCCCATGCGCCGTCTGCGAAGGCGAGCGAGGGTGGCGATCTCAATGAAGGGTTCCTGCCTTGCGTAGGTTCGCTTCGGGGCGACAACGGCATGCTCGTGCTTCCGCTCTTGTGGCAGCTACGATTCGAGCCGCCGGAACCATTCACAGGAACCAAGTCCGAACTGCTTGCTGCGCTCACGTCATCGGTCGTCGAGTACGACCTTCAGAACTACTCGAGAACTGCACGTTGGCCTCGTGTATTGTGGTTGCCAGAGGCGACGGCGTCCAAGCTCGCTGATGGGAGTCAAGTTTGGTCGCATGCGTATTCCTCCGGTGCCCGAAATGAGTGCGGGGACGAGCAATTCTTCGCCGCGAGAAGTGGGACCGTTGGATTTCAACGGGCGAGCTTTTGGGACAACGAAACGATCGCGCTCGACTTCGGCACGCTCGGCTTCGACACGCTGCTTTTTCTGACATTCCTTTCGAAGCTCATGCCGAGCCTTTCGCTCCGTTCTTCGAAGGTTACGCTTTCGGTCCGCACTCCGAAGACAGACCCGCCAACAGTCGCGCACTTCAACTGTCCGCCGCTCGAGCCGGAGGTGCACAATTCGTCGGAGCTCTCCATTGCAAGCCTACGCACGACCCGCGACGTCAGTTTGTCAATGCTCGAGAACAAGAACGAACTCGCCGCCCTGTGTAAGCGGCTTCTCGACGGTATAGCAAACGAGTTCTCGCTGCGTCCGTCGGCGCTATCTCGCCAAAACACGACGTTCATGTCGATCAAGCTAGACAGCGTGATCGGGTTGCACAAACGATTGCTCGACCCGGATTGCCGAATGATCGACACCTGGAGGCGGGTCAACACAGAACGCACCGCCCCTACGTGGGCCTGCCGCTTCGCGCCCGCCCCCTTGTCGGCGAATCGCGCAAACACGGGGCGCGAGCGCCCCGGCACGCGGCGCCGCTGAGATTAACGCACGAAACGAATTCGCGTCGTACGGACTTGAAGGAGACGGGGGGCAACGGTGCTGTTCCCGTTACAGTGAGCAGATTTCAGCTTGCAAAAAATTCGGGTTGCTCGCAGAGTGCACTCAATGTACACATTGAGTGCAGATGACCGAGCACCCGATTACCGTCCGACTAGATGACGAAACGATTCTGCGGCTCGAGCGCATTGCAGAAGCGCTGGGAAAGCGCGCAGCGGGCGTGACACTGAAGCGCGGGACGGTTGTTCGTGTCGCGATCGAACACGGGCTTGAATCACTCGAACAGGAACTCGGTCTGGCAAAAAAGAAGCGTTAAACAATACAGGCGGGCGCCGAGCGTTTACGAGACGCGCGGACGCCCTAGTACCACCGAAAGCGTAGTTTTCAATGGCACCTAGGAAAAGTGTATCACACGAGCTCGAACGAGCGATCAAGCAAGCTTCGGCCATCGCGGCCCAACTCTCATCCGTCGGCGTCGATATGCGCGCGGTTCTCGTCGAGAATCGGCACACCCCGAGCCAGAGCGCCCAGATACTCGTGGCGCAAGCGGCCCGTGCGGCGCTCGCGCTGACGCGCCTCGCGAGCTGTGTCGGCCAGATCGCCCTACTCGTCCGACTGGAGGCCCAATGAGCGCCGCAAACAGCCGAACGGCGCGCGGCGTACTCTCACTCGCGGTCGCCGACCTTGAACTCGCCGCGGCGATACTCGGAAAAGCCCAGACTGAACTGCAGCGCTGGGCCGATGAGCTTTCAACAGCCGGCGCTCGCCTGGCAAGCGCCGCTAAACTGCTCAGGACGCTTAGCCGACGGGTCAAATAGTGGTGGGTGAGCGCTCTTCGAGCAGACCACGGCGTTGTGCTCATCCAGGTCAACGCAGCTCGACGCTCAGTGAAAATCCATACCAACTATGGCAATATCGACGATAGCGGGCGTACGAAGCAGGACCTCCTTCGCATAAGCCGTCAAATGTTCCATGAGTGCGGAAAAGTCCAGACGGCGGGCCCCCTGGTGCCAGACCTTTGCTTTCCCGGACGAGCAGAGAACGAGGATGCCGTAGTTGGAGTTCATTGCTCGCATGTACTTAGCCACCAGCTGTGTCGTGATGGCGTCTTCGAGCTCGCGCACGGTCCAGCGCTCGGCCATTTTGACTTCGATGCTCACCGGACCGCCGCAACTCGCGTTCCATAAACGAATATCGGGCTCATTCTTGTCCGCAACTTCTGACTCGCGAACCACCGTGTACTGCTTTCGTGAGTGGGCCTCGAGCTCCCCTGCAACGTATATCTGCAAGGGCCGTTCGAGGATCCACTCCTCTGGGTTGTACATCTCGCGCTTGCTAAAGTCGCCGTGCGTCAGGTCGTGCTGCAGGTCCCGTAATCGATTGCGCCCGATCTCGAATAGGTCGTGGTCCGTCCTCGGTTGCAGAATCAAGGTTTCGGCGAACGCTACCGCGTCTGCCACGGACCGCGGTGCCGAGACAGCCTCCGCTGCCTTCAGTCCGGCGAGGTGTGCGAGCCAGTCTCGTTCCGCTTCACCGGCGCCCGTGCGCGCCGCCAATTGCTCCAGGGCGCGGACAGTTGCCGCCCCGTTTATTGACGCGAGCCAACTGATGAGAGAATCACGCAACTGCTGCGCGTGGTCGCGGGGAACGGGCGAATAGCCACCGTCGTGATGGAGATCGTCCTCGGGCCTAACGTGGGCCTGGACGATGGGAATTAGACCCGCAAGAGCGTCAACCGACCTGCGGAGCGCTGCCAGACCGCTTCTCGTGCGTTCGTCGTAAACCTTCCACATGCGATCGCAAAGATGAACCAGGAGTTCGTCGGCGTCGTCGGAACTCAAGACGACGTCCGCCAGATGAACCACAGCTTCATCCGGGGCGAGGGACAGCCACTTCACCCACCAGAGCGAGAAGCGCACTGGGTCCGCGTCCTCTAATCTCGCTCGTATCAGCGCGGTGTCAGCGAATTCGGGCCCTCCTGGCACCTGGAGTGCACTGAAAACCCAGCGCAGCACGTCAACGCGAGGCGGATCTTCATGGTGCAACAGGTCCAATAGCAGGGGGGCGCAAGCGAGGCGAATCACAGGCGCAGCGCTGGTGACTTTGTCCAAGAGCAATGGCCTCCATCCTTCGCTGTCTGGTGCTTGCGCGTAATCGCGTCGCAACGCTGCCGAGAAGATATCTCGAACAATGCCCGGATGGCGTTCCGCGCAACACTCGACCCAAGGGGGGAACCTGTTCAACTCCCAGGGTGCAAAAGTGAGAGCTCGCCGCAACTTTGCATCAGGCAGGTCGGCCACGACGAGCCCGTCTTCGACATCCAAGCCGATTCCAGCGAGCCCGAGGATACAGCCCGCCGACGTGTCGTTCGCCTTTTTACGTCCCTCGATCGGCTCTAGCTCAGCCTCTCGCCAGAACCGCTTGAATCCCTCACGCGCAGCTGCTGCAACTTCGGCATCATATCGCTCTGCAATCGCCTCGCAGTGGACGGTTTCATAGTCCGATCGGTACCCGCCAGCAGGAACAACCTGAAACAAGTGCCAGAGAGCGTACCATTTCTCGCCCGTGCGCAGCTCAGGAAGAATCGCGCGAAGATTGGCAAGGCTATCGCGCCTTTCGTTCTCCTTACGGCGCTCGCGAGCAAGCGTCTCCATCCGATAGGGATTGTGCCGCTCCGGCATCTCGAATCGGCGAAAACGCACGAGATGCTTTGCAAGCACTCCCGTGTGGTGCGCGTCGTCACTAGACCGCGCTAGCTCATCGAGCATCGCATCATTCTCCGTCGTGCGCGGCAGAAACTGGAGGAGCGTATTGAACGCTAACAACCGCTCAAGCACGTTGGGGAGGGTCCTGACGTCCTCGGAGAGCCATCCAGCGTCGCCTGTACCCAAGTGGAACCAGCTTCGGAGCTTCAGCTCCCAGTAGTACCGCGGGAAGCGGGCACCCTTGCCTTTGCTCATTCGCGCGCGTCGCCAGAAGAACCTCCGGCGAACGCTGGCGTCCTCACGCACGATATCGCTCAAGCGATTGTTCGCGTGATAGTCGTACCTATTCTCACAGGCCGCGACAGCATCAAATGCACGATCGAGGACGATCGGATCCACACCCGGGTCGCCTACACTCTCCTTGAGCACCTCGCCGAGCAGATCTCCCAGCCACAGGCGCTCGCCCTTGACGACCGGTTCGTCGTCAGCACCAGGAGCAGTTCCCACCATCTCCTCACCAAGAAAACGCAGCAAGAAGCGCCGCGCCTCGGCGCTAAGCCGCTTCGGCAGTTCATCGGAGACGACGAGCTGCAACTCAGTCGCGCTACGCTTTCCAAGCCGAGGAGCATCAAGAAGCCATTTGGCAAGCTCTTCGACGCTCATGTGGTTCGGGAAGAGAACCTCGATGCAGCGCGCGAGAACTTCACTATCTCGAACAGCGGCAGTGCCGTGGAGACCGATGAGTCGGGCAGCCTGCGCTGCGGAACCTGCCTCGGCGGTTGCCATGATGGCTGCGACCCTGAGTTTTGTTTCCGCACCGGGGCTGAGCGCAATGTCTAGAGCAACATCGGCGAGTAGTGCGAGCTTGCCGTGACGAACAAGCTGGAGCAAGAGCTGCTTTACGTGGGGGCGAGTCGTTGAGTCAGTCAGAAGCTCGCGCACCGTCGCAGCAAGTTCGGCTGACGTAAAACGTTTCAGGCCAGCCGTGTCGAAATAGTGAAACACTCGATCGCGGTCGCCGTATAGCTCAACGTAGGCGAGGAGCGCCTCCTTCCGATCGTCTGCAGACAAGCCAGAGGGGTCGCCCTGATCAATGAGATGCTCGGGAATGACCCGCAACGCCTTCGCGCGAATCTCATGATCTTTGAGCGACAGCCATGCGACAACCGCTGCGAAGTTTGCGGGCACGCAGGTTCTGCCCATGCTTACGCGAAACAGGAGTGTTTCGAGGTCTTCTCGTGGCAGGCCGTCGTCAAGCATGAGGCAAAGCGCCTCTGCTGCAAGGAACTCCTGTACGCTACGGTGATGGATGCGTGCGCGACCGTACGTCGCCTCATCGAATAGCGCGCGCGTCAGGAGGTCCTCGATTTCGGGGCCCGTCCATTGCTTCAGTACGGCGGCTGGATCTATTGCTGCTTCAGCGGCGGGGTCTGGAGTCTCGCCAGGTAGACGAAAGGCGCCTGCCGAGGTGAGTTGCGCGACGAGCGCTAGCTTTCGTGCGCCCTCTCGTGCTCGCGAGGCCGAGATGCGGCTTGGCCGGCCTTGGCGTTCCTTGAGCTTCTCGTCAATGTTGAAGTCGACGAGCTCTCGAAGAGTCCCCAAGCGCCTCTTGTCTGACCAGTAGGCAACAAGCCATTCAACATCCAACGGGCGCTCCAGGAAGCTCCAAGCGTTCGCGCTATTCACCTCTTCTAGAAATCGGTCGATCTCATCCAGCCCGTAGTGTTTGGCCAGGGCTGTAACTTGGGGATCGGCAAGGGGTGCAAGTTCAAGTATGCGGGCGCGAGTTTCGTCGCCCTTAGCCGAAGAAATCAGGTGAGGCCAGAGACGAGCAACGTCTTCTTCATCGCTCGAGCGCCAGTCGCTGGCCCTACTCGAAATCAGAACATGCGCGCGTCCAAGGCCGGCTTCGAGCTCATGTGCGAAGGCGGTGAGCGCGTCGCCCAGGGAATGACCTTTCAGCTTTGACTCATCGACCGAGTCGAGGAAGAAATGAGCTGGATCGCTAGACTCCAGCCATGCCTTGAGCTTGCGCGACTGCGTTAGATCGAGACTCTTCGCGATGCCCTTCTTGGCAGCGGCCTCAACGGGCAAGACGAAGGCGTACTTGCCAGCTGTGGCAAGCTCTTCAGCCTTGGCACGAAACTCCGAGGTCTTGCCTGAGCCGGCCTCGCCCAAGACGACGCAGCACGGGCTCAGCAAGAGATCGGCCCAAGATACGCGGCGGAGGCCCCACGTCGCGCGGCGCGCACCACGGTCGCTAGGCTCGCCTTGGCTTGCTGGAACGAAAGTGCGCTGCAGATTCAGCAGGGGTTTTGTCAGCATGGTGGATACGGTTGCCAAAGATGGCCTCCGGTCAGTCTAGCAAACCGCGCATGACTGAAGACCATCTTTGCTCCATTTTCACCATCCGTTGATGGTGCAGCATGCGCGCTCCGAGCCTTGGTCGCGTTCAATCCGGTGCGAGCGCGAACCGGGCCTCACCGTTCATCATTGAAATTGCATTTTGGTAATTGTTGGTCATTGCCGTAGACCGGCACGAATCGTGGGTTCGCTGAGGCCTCGTGAGCCATGAGCTTGGAGTACGCGGCGACCCCACCCTGCTTCCTTTGGGTTTTCTTGAGAGAATCACCTCGGTTGTGTCAGTGGTCTGGCGATGAAGATCTACCGTCTGAGTCAGGACGAGTTCCGGGCATGGCGCGATCACTATGCGCGCCTGGAGCTCATGAAACGTGTTTTTGCCGAGCATGGCGTCGCACAAGTCCGCGCACCGAGCGGGCGCGTTTTGGGTACGGCCCGCCAAACCGGGGAGCGCGTTCCGATCGAGCGAGCCAAGTTTCGCGCAGCTCACCACGCCATTCGCCCGGGCGAATGCATGTGCCGCGAGTGGCAGAAGCCCGCGGGAAAGGAGAGCGAGCACCACCCCATTTGCCAGTACAAGTCGGCTTGGGAATCCCAGCAGCTCCACGATCCCGACGCGCCGCGCGAACGGGTCGTCGTATCGATCACCGCGGCCCATGAGCCCGAACCTACTGACTCGACAACACCCACGGAGCCGCCGCCGGCTCAGGAAGCCTCGACGCCAGTGGTGGCGGCCGTGCCACCGCAGCCCACCGCCCCAGCAGTACCTGAAGCGTCGGCTGCGCCCGCTCTCGCGAGCACGACACCGGAGCCCCAGGCCTGCGTGTGCCACATTTGGGCAGGCGGCGATTCCGGACAGCACCACCCACTCTGTCAGTTCCGAAGTGCCTGGGAACGCGAGCACGGGGCATCAAAGCTCGAGCTCGTGGAGCTCGAAACCGGAGAGGTCGTGCGCGAAGCTACCGCTGAGGAAGCCGCCGCGAGCAAGCGAAAGGAAACGGAGGACGGAGTCGGCGCCATCGATTTCGGTGACGGCAAGCTCTACTACGTGAGGGCAGGATGAGCGACATCATCAAGATCCCGCTCGACCGCATTCTGCCCAATCCCAAGCAGGTTCGGAAAACGTTTCAGCGAATCGAGGAGCTTGCACGCTCGATCGCTCAATATGGCTTGATCCACAACCTCGTCGTCGTGCCGCGTACCGAGCCTGGCTACTACGAGCTCGTTGCCGGCGAACGTCGCTACCGCGCTTTGACTCTGCTGGCCAAGGATGGGCGACTGCCGTCCCTGGAAGTAAACTGCTTGGTCATCTCCGGCGAAGGCGAGTTCGAAAACGTCGTCGAGAACCTCGCGCGCGAAGACGTGCCGTTGTGGGAAGTCGGACGGACCTACCTTGGATTTTATGAATCCGGCTTCACGCAGGCGGAGATCGCCGCCAGGATTGGAAAATCACAGGGACACGTTTCGACTGCCATGATCTTGGCCCGCAGCCTCGCACCGGCCGTCGTGGTTCGACTCTCGCAACTGGCTCCGAACGCGATCCCCATCCAGCGCTTGTTGCGCATCTCCACCTTGGTCGACGACGAAGACGAGCCCGATGAGGAGGCGCAGAGTCGGCTCTTTCAGCAAATGCTCGCGTCACCGGCACGCCGCGGCCGTCGCGCCGCACGCCCGCGCACGCAGAAGGAGGCGCTGTGGTTGCGCTTCCAGCGGCTTCGGCAGGGGAAGGTCGGCAACCGTGTCGACCCCGTCTATCAAACCTTCCTGGATTCGCTCGTTAAGTACTTGGCTGGGGAAGCCAAAGGGATCGCGCCGTGATCCCTCATTTCCGCTTGAGTACGCCCCTCACCCGCGCTTGGGCCATTAATCGGGAAGCGCGCCACAAGTTGGCGCGTTGGCTAGCGCACCAGTTCGCGAAGACTGGAGTCGCCGTCTGTACCGATCAGCTCTCGGTGGTCGCCTGGGTCAATCCGCTCGCCCAAGTGAAATTCGCTGTTCCGCCGTTCCAAAAGGTCGAACGTCACCAATGCGCGAACAATCCTTCCTGGCTCGATTGCGAGTGCCGGCGCTGGTTCGATCCAGAGAGCGGCGGCGCCTGGGGGAAGCGCAACACGGCAGCGCACCACCCACTCTGCATCTTCGACGAGAAGGCCCTCCGCCGCTGGCGCGAATTCGAATTGCCCGCAAAGGTCCAAGAGCAAGCCGAACGCGGGGGCTTCCTGGCGGAGTCCGACACCGTAGCCATCTGAAGCGCGAAGGTTGCGCGCGTGCGATGGTGGCAGCGGTCCAGCGTCGCACGCCGGACCGGTTGCGCGCTCAAAGCGCGTGCCCCTCGTGGAGCTGCAAGACTAGACGCTCGGGCGAGTCACCCAAGCTTCGAAGAGCCAAGCCGTTCGCGTGCGCGCGCACCTGCTCCACGAGCCACGTCCACCCCCGGCGCGTGGTCGGCCACTCCCTGGGCCCGCCGCGCGTCAGAACAACCCTCTCGGTAATCAGCGCAGTTGGAAAACCGAGGCACTCAGCGAGGCGCAGAACCATCAGGCTCTCGGACACCTGAAACTGACCGCTCAACGCTGCCACGTCCTCGCCTTGCTGGCTAAGCGCAACCAGTAACGCGGCACGCGGCACACAGATCGCCGCCGCAACGCTACTCGAAAGCGCTTCGACATCAGGCTCGGAATAGCCACGGCACTGCAGGAACCATTCGCCAAGCTCGTGCGCTATGGCGTGATTTAGTTGCCTTCCGGTCAAGCTTTCGCGGAGGTAAATGATCCAACGCGGGCCTGAGTGCGAGATCAGCGAGCGGCAAGGCAAGTCGTCATCCCGCATGAATTGCAGGCAGCTCTCGCCAAGTACCGCCGCGGCCACGCTTGGCGCGCCGTATGCGAGCGTAGGGTCTAGTCCTGCGCTCAGATAGAGCTCCCGCGCAAGCACGTCACCGATTTCGTCCCTTGAAAAATCCACGTACCACCCGCGCGATTCACCCCAACGCACAGACATTGAACTGGATTCCCAAGTCTAGCAATTCGATTCTAGGTGGCGCGATCAGATTATCGTACCCGGGTCCGGAGCATCCGCACCACCCCGCTGGGTAGTGCGGCTACTTTCGCTCTGACGGTTTGACTCTAGGGCGCGGGGTGGGCTTGCGCGCGCCAAGTCCAACACGCTCAATTGCTCGCTCCGTGTCTTCCTTTGACCCGGCGCCGAGCGCTTTGTTCCGCATGAGCTTCACCCACCACTCCACGCCCGGGTCCCCGTCGTACCTAAGTGACGCCGTCAGCACCTGAAGAATGCGCTTCAGAGGAACCCCCTCCATATAGGCAGCGCGGGCGGCCAAAATCCGCGTCGGATATCGCCGCTCTTGCTCGTCCACGAAGCTCGGCATCCGCTGCATGCCGAGCACATCCTCTATCGGACAACCGAGCAGGAACGCGACCCCGAGCGCCAAGCCGATCGTCGCGCCACGTGTCCCGTCCATGAAAAAGGAAAAATTGCTCCGAGCAACACCCAGCGCTGCCGCGAGTTGAGTCTGCTTTGGGATCCGCGTCTGGAGCTGCGTTCTAATCAGCTCGCGCACGTGCTCGGACTGCTCCGGACTCAGAGTGCGAGAAAATGTCACCATCGAGAAACTTTTCCTTGCACCACTTGTATCAAATGATACCACACTGTCAAGCTGCGTGGGGTTCACATGAAGAGAGTTCGTGGGAGGCTATCGACCGGCAGAGTACAAGGCCGGGCGATAAATCGTCTTGAGCAGATTGTTATTCTCGACCCTCGGCGAGCGGGCGGCTTTCACCGCAACCAGCTCGGCGTCGTCATCACCGCAGGTGACGTCCCATGTTGATCGACGAAACGAAGCTCGAAGACCTCATGTGCCGCGCGGTTCGTAAAGTCCTCGACGAACGCCAGATGGTCGTCTCCGCGGACGCACTCTCCAAAGACCAAGTCGCCAAGCTGCTGGGACTGAGCACGCGCACGATCACCACATATATGAAGCGTGAAGGCATGCCCCACACGTACCGGCTAGGCCGGCTTGAGTTTCAACGTGACGAAGTGCTCGCCTGGTGGCGTGGACGTGGTCGACCCGTACCAGAACTGAAAGCGGTCTAGGCCATGCCGTACAAGCGCCAATTGCAGCACTCCATCGTCTGGATGGCTTCGTTCTATGTGCCGAACGCGATGCTGCCTATCGACGTACGCAACCCGAAGAAGGACAAGACCCGCATCAAAGAACCGGCGGCTGATGCTGGCTATCCGAACAGCGAAAAAGGCGCGGCGCAGCTCGAGAACCGCCGCAAACGTGAGATCGCCTCTGGCTCCTACTCATACACCGCGCAGGGTGAACACACGCCGTCAACATGGCTGGTCGAATGGACGCCCCAACGCGTGGCGCGGAACAGGGATCGCGATCGGCGCAAGATTGAGCTGCATTTCTGCACGTTCCAAGATTTCGGTAAGAAGAAGCTGCGAGACTTCCGCCCGTCCAACTTTCGCACGTGGGTTCAGCATGGCCGCGCGTTGGTTGCCGCGGGCAAGATGGCGTCAAAACAGTTCAGCAACGTTTACGGCGTCGTGCATACGATGTTTCAAGAGGCCGTCGCTCACGAGAAGATCGCGCTCAACCCGTGCGTCGTGCCTCGTTCGGAGTTGCCGGCCAAGCGTTCGAAGAAGGGACGCCGCTACGAGAACGACGAAAGCCTGCTGCTCGTCTGGTGCGAGGCGTTGCCCGTCGATGTGCGGATGTTGTTCTGTCTGCTCTCGTACACCGGGGAACGCGTCGGCGAGGCATGCGGGCACATCTGGTCCAACTGGGATCCACACAGCATGCCGCTCGGCGCGCTCACACTGGAGTGGGCCTATGACCGGCTGCCGCTGAAAAGCTCAACCGACAAAGAGCGCCCGCGCGTCATCCCGGTGCACCCGGAACTCGCCTCCGCCCTTCAGTGGTGGCAGCGCGAGGGCTGGCAAGCCTTCTACGGCAGGCGGCCCTCCCCCGAGGACCCGATCATCCCGAACTTCTTCAAGAAGGGACATCACACCGAGAAGTCGATCTATCATCGGTCCCGGGACGCCTTCGAGGCGGGTGGCGTATTCTGGAAGGGCCACCACGCCTGTCGGCACGCTTTCCTCACGGCGACCCGCCGTCTGGGCGCGAAGGAAGTCTACGCCGAGCGCATCACCCACAACGCCGAGGGAACCACGGTGGACCACTACACACATACGGAGTGGGACCCCCTGTGCGAGGTCGTGGCCGTCCTGCCCTGGAAGCGCGTCCCCGCGCAGGTCATCCGAATGGTTTCTTCGGGCGGCGGCGGTGGGGGCGGCGCGGGCTCACCTGATCCGGACGCCGGGACTGATTCAGGCCGCCGTGTGCACGGAGCGCTACGGAAAGACGGGGGCGAAACTGGCTCCCCTGAGGCCTGCCCTGAAGAGGGCTTGGCCACGCGCGTGGCCACAGATTCAACGGCGCAGCCAAATTTGGCTGCGAATTTGAGCGGGAGAAGGGATTCGAACCCTCGACGTCAACCTTGGCAAGCACCCCACAAGCCGTTTGCGCGCGTTACTGAGAGTTTCGGGAACAGCAATTTCAATCACATAGCGTTACCTGGCGATCCGACCCGAAACGTTTGGTGGCCCGTTTGGTGGCCCCCTGGAGAGAAGGGGGCCACCAGAGCTAACGCTCCGGAAGCGCAGATCACGGGAGGATTTGAACCTTCGGCCTTCGGGTTATGAGGCGAAAACGCCCCCTTCTGTCAGCGACACACGCCGGGTTGTGTCCGCCTCTTACGGTTTACGTATGATCGCTAGCACGGCTCGCACATCAATGCGGCGCTTGTAGCGAAGGGTCTGAGCATGGTCGGGCAGCTCGGCCTCAGCGCAGCCGCGCTCTTGATCGATGCACAGCAGAACGTGCTCCAGGTGCGCGGCCCGAAGCTTGCGTAGTTTTTCCTCTAAATATTTGGGGGTCCAGAATCCCACGATTTCAAGCAGCCAACGCCGTTTGGGATCGTGGCGGTGTACGAGCTCGAAGTCAGGGAAGATGAGCGAGCCGAGGCTCTCGACCGGTCGCGGCTCGCGAACCAGGTCCCAGTCGGGCGCAGCCTTGAGAAAGTCCCTGGCGAAGCGCTGCTCCAACTGACTGTCGTATGCCGGGAGTTCGCGACCCACGCGCAACGGGTCGCCGGAACGAACGGTCAACGTGCCCATCGCGGCTCCAGCGCCCGTCTCGGCACGGAGCTCGAACCTGTGGCACCAAAGGGCACGTGGGATGAGCGCGCCCAGTGCTCGGCCGTAAATGAGAGTATGGCGAAACAGGGCCAACGGGCCCGAGACTTCGAGCTCGACGCCCTCGGTTGCCCGTTTGCAGTGAAGTTACCCACCCGTTTGCGCTGAAGTTGACCACCCTGGCCGAACGGAACTGGCTGGGACGGAGCGTAAGCGACGCGAGTGCCGAATCTTCGAAACTGAGTTTATGAAAATGCCCTTGGGAGGGCC
>DATEPG010000042.1:0-8438 GCA_035273265.1 Polyangiaceae bacterium | reverse complement strand
CCACCCTGCAAATGGTGGTCAATTCCGCTGATCATCCCTGGTCAACTTCCCGTGCAAACGGGTGGTCAACTTCCCTGATCAGGGGGTGGTCAACTTCGTTGCAAACGGGTGGTCAACTCCAAGTGCAATCGGACACTCGGTTCGGCTTTGCGGTAGAGCATCGAGTCCGGAGGCAGCAATCGGTGCAGCTCGAGCTGAGCCGGTCTGAACCGGAGCGGTTCGTCGAATGTTGCAAATGAGCCCATGAAGTCTGGCCTGCCTCACCAGCGCGCGTGTGTTCCCCCACGCGGTGATGCGTACACTTCGCGCTCGCTGCATCCAGCTATTCACCAAACGTAGGTTTGCCTCGAGCGCGATGCGTTCCGGTGAGACCCCGGGTGGGATTGGGCATGCCGCACGCTCGCTTCGCAGGTCGGCAAACAGAGCACCATCGAGGCTCTCGCTGTCGATGCCGAGCTGCTCAGCGGCCAACCTGAGGACCTCCTCACGGGGTGCCGCCGTTTGCGCCGCCGCGGTGAACGCGGTCCAGCGAGCCTCACGTGGCGGCACTGAAGCCTTGGCTCTAGCGTCGGTCAATCGCTGGAGCACGTCCACGGCCAGGCGCTGTTTGGCTTTCGGCGCCGGCATGGTCAGCGGCTCCCGGAGACGCGAGAGCAAGTCGCTCTGTTTGGAACCGACGCCGCGTTCGTATTCGTCGAGCAGCGCTCTTAGCCAAGGATGGTCCTTCTCCGTCAGGTAGTGGAGCACGAGCTGGTCGTTCCCGACCCGGGTGCTAAGCCGTGCGAGCGTTTGTGGCAGCAAGACCCCGCCTCCTCTCAGTGGCACTTCTGGCTTCGCTGGTAGCCAGTGTAACGAGCTCGTACACCGTGGCCCGCTTGCCGGGCGACGGCCGAAGCAAACGCCCGATGCGCTGCACGTGCTCCCGCTCACCTTGCGTGCTCCCAACAATGATGGCGACCTCCACCTCCGGCACGTCGATGCCCTCGTTCAGAACACGAGCGCTGACGAGCGCGCGCAGCTTGCCCTCGCGAAACCCCTGGAGCGCGCGCTCCCTTTCCTGGCGGCCAATTTCGCAGGTGATTGGCATGATCAGGTGCTCGCGCGCGATCGCGTAGGCGGCAGCGTTGTCAGCGGTGAAGACCAGGATCCTTGCGTCCCGGTGACGTGACAGCAGCGCCCTTACCGCAGCCGCCTTCGCGCGCGTGAAACCGACCAATTGCCGAGTTCGTCGCCACGCGCGGAGCGCCGCTCGCCCATCGGTCGACTGGGAGGCTGCCGCCACCAACTCTTGCCAGGTACCGGATAGATGCATGGACCGAAACTGACGATTCAGCTCCGAGAAAAGGCGGTGGTCGGCGTCATAGTGTGCTCGTTCTTCCCGATCCAACGCAACTCGGAGCACCAAATCGAAGTCCGCCAGCCACTTGCCTGCCAAGTCGCCGACGCCGAGTTGGTACACCACCGGGCCCAACAACTCCTCGAGTCGAGTGAGCGCTGGACCGGTTGGCGGTGTGGCCGATAGTCCGAGTCGTCGCCTCGCGACGCACATCTCGAGCGCCTCGTCGCGGACGCCGCAGCCGAAATGGTGCGCCTCATCGACGACCAAGAACTCGAACCGGTTGCCGATGCGCGGCATCCACCGGAGTGCGGATTCAAACGTCGCGACCGTGACTTGCTGGATCTCTTGTCGGCCATCGCCAAGACAGCCGATCGCCCTGGGATAAAATCGCGACAATTCCGTGATCCATCGATTCAAGAGTGCTCGGGTTGGGACCAGGCAAAGGGTTCGCGCGCTGGTTGACGCCATAGCCGCCGCCGCAACGCGAGTCTTTCCGCTACCCGTAGGCAAGATCACGAGGCCACGTTGTTCGGCCAACTGCCAGGCCAGAATCGCGGCTTGTTGGTAGGGACGCAAGTCGGTGGAGTGCCAGCCTTCTACCGGGGGAGAACCCGCGCGTCCCACTTCATCGACGACTGGCAACCGGAGCGAGCGCAGGGCCATCGCGACCTCTGCGTAGCGATATGCGGGCGCTCGATAGAGCTCGACCCGGGGATCCCAAAGGAGCCCGGGGATGGCCTTGCGGCTCAGATCCGGGGCTTCGGCTAGCACCAACGTTCCGTGGTCGAAGAGCAGCTTCATGGCCCGCTCCCTTTCGGTCCAGGCCACCCTCGGGTTGCGAAAAAGAGCGTTGGGCCGGCGTATCCTCGCTGCTCGCCGAATCCGGCGTTAGCTGGGGTTGTTGCTGAAATCCACGATCAGCCGTTGGATGACCGCGAGAAGCGGGTCGATCTCGACCTCGACCTCGTGCCAAACTACCTTGAGATCTACACCGAATTATTGGTGAATCAGCTGGTCGCGCACGCCGGCAATGCGGCGCCAGGGAACCGTCGGCGGTTGCTCTCGCGTTTCGGGTGCGAGCGCCTTGACCGCTTCACCAACGATCTCGAGGTTCCTCACAACGGCATCCTGGACCATCTTGGAGCCGAAGAAGCCGTCCCGACCCGTGGCTGTATATTCCTGCACTGAGAGAAGGGCGTCGCGTATGTGCTGAAGGTACGCGATTTGGCTCGGGGCGTTCATGCCGTCAGCGGGAGTGCTTCCGCGAGAATGCGCTCTCGAAGATAGGGGGAGAGCCCGCCCTCGGTAACGACGTCCACCGGGTAGCCCAGCAGGTCTTCCAGGTCTTGTTTAATGGCCACGATGTCGAGCAAACTGCGTCCAGGCTCGAGGCCAACGAGCAGATCTAGATCGCTGTCATCGCGGCATCCCCGCGCGCTCGAGAACCGAAGACCCGCACCGTGCGCGCCCCGTGCGACTGGGCGATGCGCAGAACTTCGGCGACAGGCAGCACCGGTTTCGCCATTTCGGAAGAATACGATCCAGTGCGACGAGTCGCAAAGGGTTCCGCATCTCGATAGAAAAACGTCGAGGGAGTTCGCTCCCAGCCCAGTGAAACGGAGCGAGCGCGTCTGAAAACCCTAGCAACTGAGCGAGCGCGCGGGATAGGAGAGATTATCGCCCCGATGGCAACGCATACCAGAGCGCGCAGCGATGAGTGAGTATCAGTGCTACGAGTTCGTCGCTCTCGAACGGCCGCTGACAGTAAAGCAGATGAACGAGCTGCGCGCGATCTCCACGCGCGCAGAGATCTCGCCGACTCGCTTCTGGAACGAGTACCAGTGGGGTGACCTCAAAGCCGACCCGGCGAAACTCATCGAACGCTACTTCGACGCGCACCTGTACTTCTCGAATTGGGGCGCGCATCGGTTAATGCTGCGCGTGCCGAAGGTTCGGGTCGACATGAAGGCGATGAAACCGTACTTCGTTGGCGGGCATGCGGCACGCCTCATCAACACGGGTGAGCACGCGGTGCTCGACTTCACGAGCGAGAGTGAGGACGCCGAGTACGACGAACAGAGACAGGGCTCGCTCGCCGTGCTGTCTCCGCTGCGGGTCGAGTTGATGCAAGGCGACCTGCGTCCTGCCTACCTTGCTTGGTTGCTCGCAGTGCATACGGAAGACATGGGCGACGATGCTGTCGAGCCACCGGTGCCGGCGGGGCTCGCCGAGTTGACCGCGGCGCAGGAGGCAATGGTCGAATTCCTGCGCATCGACATCGATCTAGTTGCGGCGGCTGCCATCGGGAGCGCCACTCCGCAAGAAGAGGCCGAGCCGTTTCGCCGATGGCTGATGGGCCTCTCAACCAAGCACAAGGACGCTTGGTTGAACCGCGCCGCAGACGACCCGGGTCTTGGCCTCGGTGGCGAGCTCCTGCGAGCGTTCCGCACAACGGTCAGAAGCACACTCGCGGGCAAACGCCGCACCGTCGCAGAGCTGCGCGCAGGTGCCGACGTGCAGCGCGCGCAGCGTGAGAAAGTAGAAGCTGCGCGTTCGAAGAAGGCGAAGGCTGCGGCCGAAGCCGCACGCCAGCGACACCTCGCGAAACTCGCACGTGATGTGGATGGCGCCTGGGTCAAGCTCGAGAAGCTCATTGACGCGAGCAGCTACGACGAAGCGGTGAAGCTCGCGGTCGACCTGCGTGACCTTGCCGCTGGTGACAAGAGCAGCGCTGCCTTCGCGAAGCGCTTCGAAGCCATGCGCAAGCGCCAGTTGCGGCGGCGAGGTTTCTTCGATCGCTGGAAGCGCGCGAGCGAATCGGGATCGGAACGTTGGTGAGAACGATGGCCGTGAAACGTATCGTCGCCGCCCCTGCGAAGTCGAAGGTGCGTCGCAACTACCCTTGCTCGTCCGGCTCTGGCAAAAAGTTCAAGAAGTGCTGCGGAGGCGCCGAAGCGTGAAGACCAAGCGTTTGAAGCGCGAGCCCCACCCGAAGCCGTCAACCGAGATCCCGCTCGATGATGGCGCACGCGAGGGGACCGATGCCTGGCGAGAGATCGGCGGCGTGCGGTTCTGCCACTGGGATCGCTGGCTTCTGCGGCTCGCGCTCAACGAGCCTGAAGGACTTCGCTCCATCGCGCGCGAGTTCCGGCGTCGAGCGGCTGCACCTCGCGGCTCCAAGGATGTGGCCGAGGCCATGCTCGCGCAGCTCGCAGCTCTCGAAGGGCGCCTCGCGACGCTGCAACTGGCGCCAGCCACGGTGCTCGACGACGTCGAACGAGCCAGCAAATGGCTTTACGACAAGGCATTCCGCCGTGTCTGGCACGCAACCTCGATTCGACAGACGCCTGAGATGGCGCGCACGCCGCGCAAGGTGCTTGAGGAGCGAGCGCTGACGGGAAATTGGTCCGCCTTCCCGATCTCGCCTGCTCCGTATTTCGCAGAGTTCACGTCAGCTGTCGGTGAGGGCTGGTACGACTACCGTGGCACGGGACTTGCGGTCACCCTCCTCGAGACGGCTGCCGAGGGGTTGCGCTGGAGCGCGCAGACCGACGACGAGCGCCTCGCGATCGAGCGCGCGATGCTCGCCGCGTCGATCGGTGCCATGGAGCGTGTCGACGACTCCCTGGATGAGCTCGGCCAGCACTTCCGCGACCACGAGCATGCCTACCTCGATCTACTCCGCGGCGTTGCGGAGCGGCCCGGGCTCCTGCGCGATCTGCTCGAGCTTTCGATCTGGGAAGGCTACGGCCTCTTTCACGAGATCGAGCCGTTTCTCCATACACTCACCGAGCCCCAGGCCGACCTTGCGCTACGCGCACTCGCAAAGATCATCGCGGAGCTGCGAGCCAACGGCCTCGATCACCAGCTGGGCAAGGCGCACCGTCTGCGTCGGGCGGTGGTTGCAGCGGTCGAGGCTTTCAGCGACGCGGTGGAGGTCGAGCAGTGAAGCCGCCCACGATTGAGTGGCCTCGCTACTCTTCGAGCTCGGCGAGCAACGTTGCCTTGCGATTTTCCAGCGCCGCGACCTGAGTCTTCAGCCGTTTGAGCTCGCTGTTGATGCGCGCAAGCTCCGTCTTCGCCTGCCGTTCTTTCAGGAAGTCGTCGCCGTGGTTCGTCTTGGTCAATGCCTCGACTTCGCGCCGAAGGAGTCGCAAGAAGGGGTTACCGTGCATCGCCCCGTCGCGGTACTGGAGCTTGCCGGCCCGGATTGCTCGGACGATCTCGGCCTGCGTAAGGCCGAACTCTTTCTGCGCTGTCTTGTCGCTGAGCGTCGCGCCCTTGCGCTGCCACTCGGAATCGCCAAAGCCTGACATGCGTCAGGGCTGTGACGGGGGTCGACTGCGGCGGGCGCGGATTTCGGCCAGCACGCCCTCGAGCGAGGAGTCCTCAGCGATGCCGCTGGCGTCGCCCTCAACGATTGCAGCGCGCAGCGCGTCCAGCTTCGCGCGGCTCGCGAGGTATGCGGCCAGCCCTTCGCCTGCGAGCTCGTCCACTGTGCGCCCATCGGCCTGCGCGGCTTGCCGAAGCTGCGCGGCCGTTTCATCGGGGATGTGGATGTTCGTCATGCCGTATTCCTCAAAATCGCACGTATAATGTGCCAGCAAGGCGGCTGCACGGCAAGCACGGGCCGCTCGCTGAAAGAGCCCGAACATGACGAAGAAACGGCCTAACGGCACCAAGCAGCAGCGCAAGCGGGAGCAAAGGCAGAAGCGCCTCAAGCGGCATCCTCCGCGGTTGGGACATGAGTCGATGATGGCTATTCCTGCCTTCAGGGCCGCCGCTACCGCACTGAGCGAGAGCCTACGGGTCACTCCCGGCACTCCGGTTCGCCTCGTCTCCGAGGGTGACTTCGCGCTGGCCGCCGTCGATTCCATGCTGCAAAACCGGCTCGCGATCGTGCGGCAGCTCCACGGATGGTCGGACGAGGACGCGCTCACCGAGGCCCAGCAGCTGTGCACCCACCTCGCGGCCGCGGTCAACCACGATCTGGTTGGCAAGAAAACATTCTGGGTCAGCGCCGATCTCGCCGAAGCACTTCTCCACACCAACCTAGACATTCCGGGAGACGTGCTGGAGTTGCCTTTCGCCGCGTGTGCTTTCGTTTTCAACGACGCGCCGACGATCGAGCTGGTTCGGGCTTTGATCCATCGTCACACCACGTCCCGAGCGCTCTACCGCACGCTGACGGTCTATGCGTTCCCTTCCCGTGACGAGACCGAGCCCGGGTTCGACTTCGTGTTCCTCGCGGACGCCTATGATGGCGAGTGGCCGTACATGATAGGCCGCAGCGTACTGACCGACGGCAAGCGCAACCTCGACGAGATTCTGGAGAGCCATCCGGATGGCTCCACGGACGAGTTGTTCCGAGATGTCGAGATGGGGAAGTTGCTGTCGCTCGTGGTAAACGCGGTGCTTTACACCACCAGCGCTGACTATCGGAAGGAGTGGCGTGAGCCCGCGCCGCCGGCACTCGCCCACAATCGCGCGATCCTCAGCGGCGACGGCGTCTACTACTTGCCCGGTCGCATACCGATCGGCCCCAAGCAAGCCACCGAGACAGAGGGTGGAACGAAAACCGGCACGACGATCGTCAAGCGCTTCTGGGTGCGCGGCCATTGGCGTCGCCCCCACAGCAGCTGGCAAGACCAGCGCGTCCGTTGGATCGCTCCTTACCTGAAAGGGCCAGACGTTGCCGCCATCGTCGAGCGGGAATATGCCCTCGGCGCGATGGATCCGTGAGCGACATGCCAGGGTGATAGCGTCGGTCTATAGCCGCTTGGCAGCGGCCAGAGCTCCGCGATAGGGTCCGCCCATGACGTCTGTCATCACGTTTGCCCCGATCGCAATGCAGCTTGCGCGCTCGGTCTCGCTCGATGACCTTTTCCCACTCGCTGCGGTCGAGGATGCTCTCCGCGGCCATCGCGAGAACAGTTCACAATTCAACGAGCCAAAGCTACCGGACGACGTGCTTCCGTTCTTCGGTCACTATCTTGTTGTCACTCGGGCAGCCGTCCAGCTGCTCGGGGCGCCGGCATTCGATGCCCTCGCGCGATTTCACGATCAAGTCGAAGCCGAGTACATGCCGGGCGGCCCACCCCAGAGTCCCGTCTACGACTCGTTCGCGATGCAGTTCGTTCTGAGTGCGGTACCGCAAGGCATCGCCAACGAAACGCCGTATTCCGTGCTTGCGCACCTGCTCCTTCGTGATCCGTCGCGTGCCCGCCTGCAGTCCATGGCGCAGAGCCTGGCCGAGTCGAGGTTCGACCTTTATCGCGTGAAGGGCGCCAGCAGCCACACTGCAGAGATCGAGCACGTGCGTGACGGCGGCGCGTTGAGCGTGAGACTGACCGGTCCCTTCCTGCGCACTGGCGATTTCGGCCTGATGCGCGTCCTTCAATTCGGCGACCGGTTCTTCATCGCCGACTCGCCGTATTTGTTGAACGCGAGCGAGGGAGATTGGCGCCAGTACCTCGCTCGCATCGTCGCCCAGCAGCAGGGCTCGGCCAGCCCTCCCGCTCCGCAGAAGGCAAGTAAGCTCAGCAGCAAGGAGCAGGCGCGGAGGCGCCAGAAAGAGAAAGCAAGGGCGAGCCGCAACGAGCCGGAAGAGATCATCAGGCGCAACCTGAAGTTTGGGCCGTCTCCTCGCTATTGGTTCGACTATGTCATGGACGCCTACGCGGGAGAGCGGCGGGGTATCGTCTTCCTTGCGGGTGTACCGGATCGACCGGAGCTCCTGCCGCACTCGCACGAGTATCAAGGCGCTTCCGAGCCAGGACTGCCGCCCGCAGCCGAGCTTCGAAAAGCATTGCTACAAGCCGCGACGAAAGAAGGGCTGTTCGAGGTTGCATCGCGAGAACTGCACCGGCTCGTCGATGCCGGCGGCGGCGCGGAAGCGGCAGCGCTCACCCCGAACGAGCAGACCCTTCTGGCTGCCTACGCGACCTTTGGCCTTCGTGCGGCAGACGGTACGACCGCGCTCACTCGGTTCGAGCGCGCGCACCGGGCCGAATCGCTGCATCCCGACGTGCGCTCGTTCATCGACAGCCTCAGGAGGGGGTGGTTCACCGTGCTTCGCGTGGATCGCATCCATCTCGAC
>DATEPG010000041.1:0-26955 GCA_035273265.1 Polyangiaceae bacterium | reverse complement strand
GGATTACCGGGACCCCCTGGCGGGCCATAACCGCCGGGACCACCGGGGGGACCGTAACCACCTGGGCCGCCGGGGGGACCGTAACCGCCGCCTTGAGCTTGGCGGGGGTCGTGTGCGCTCGTCATCGTCGTTGCTCCCATTTTCGCGATCGCTTGCTCCGGCACGCGAGAGTAGGACAAAAGCCCTCGTGTCGCTTCAACGGATTTATTTTTGCCGGTATCTGCTGCCCGCGCTCGTGTGGGGCCTGCTTTCAGGCTGCAACAAGCGCAATGCGGCCGACAATCCGGTCGCGCCGGAGGTCTATGTACGGGGCGACCGGGTCGTCGCCGAGCACTCGGCAGCTCAGTTCTTCGAAGGCCGCGTGCTTTCGGTGCAGGGAGATCGTCTGCGCCTGCAAGCCATCGGCGGCAACGATTCGCTGACGGTCGTCGCCAGCGATGTCTATCGGTTGCCGCCAGCCATGCACGACCTGTCGCCAAATCTTTTGGCCATCTGCGGCCGCGGAGAGAGCTGGCAACCGTGTCGGCTGCTGAAGATTTCGGGCAACGCGCTGCAGGCTCGCTCGGCCAGCGGTGAGCTGTTCGAGCTGACACGCGCACAGGTGATCGTGCCGTCCGCGCTTACAGAGCTCAACTTGAAACGCTACTTCGCGCGTAGCGAGGCGGAGCAGGCCTTCGCTCACGCCGCCGCGCGCGCGGGCGATCCCCGACCCGAACCCGGCTGGCGACCCGCTCTTCGTGAACGGCTGCTGGTGAAGATCGGAGCCGAATGGTTTACGGGCTACGTGCGCGAGATCGACAGCGAGACGGCGGAGATCTCGCTCAGCTCAGCTCAGCGGAGCACGACCGTGCCGCTGTCAGCGCTGAGCGCGGAGCCGCCGTCGAGCTTCGTGAGTGAGCTTCGCCGCGGTGATTTCGTCCTGCTTCGACCCGTGACTCCCTCCCAACCTTGGTCGCGCATGCAGGTTCGCGCGCTGAATGACGCGGAGCTGAAGCTGGGCGATGCGTCAGGGATGCTGAAATCGGCCACGGTGCGCGAGGTCGTCCCGCTACGGCCGTGAGCGGCTAACTCGCCGCCGCAAGCGCTTCTCGACGCGCGAGAGCTCGTGACGCCGGAATATGCTAAGCATCCTGCCGATGGGGAAATTGGGACATGCACTTGGCGCGGGGCTTGTTTGTGGCCTGTTCTCGGCCACGGCGGCAGCTCAGGCGAGCGTGGCGATTCGAGACGTTAGCCGCGAAAGTGGACGATCGCCCAGCTCGCAAATCAATCTTGCCGACTGTCTCGCCGACGGTCGCGTGAAACTGACGCTGGGTCTCGGTCCAGGCTTTCAAGAGTATTCTCTGGAAATTTGGGCGGGCACTGCCTGCGACGCCCAAGTGAACCGCTTTGGTCCAACGCGTACCTGCTGGCAGCTATACGCTGCGCAAGCGAACGACCCCATCTCCATTGCCGAATTTGGCGTGCGAGAATTTTTGAGCGGTCGCACGCAGGCTGCGGCCGGAAACTTCGACGGGAGCGACGGCGGGCTGTGCGAGCTTGCGACGGCTGTCATCCTTCCGCAAGTCCTCACCGCGTACGTGATGTTGATCGATGCTGCCGGAGCTGTCGGCGGATCCGCCACCTGGAAATTCCAGTACCGTCTGGTGGCTTCGCCCCCACCAAACCAACTTTGGGCGGGCATCGGCGACGGGCAAGCCCCGATGGCCTTCACGTATCCCAAAGCGGAGACTCTCGCCTCGAGCGTGCAGTTCTATTGCGATCCGCCGCCGAATGATCCAGATGCGATCGCCAAAGGCGCGCTCGTGGCCAGTAACGCGGATGCTGGAGCCCAGTTTTGCGCGGAGTCCAAGCAGCTGGTCGCGGGCGCGCCCGCGGCCTCCTTGGAGCACTTGCGCTGCGGCAGCGCTCTAGCAGCGGACACTCGCGGCACTGCCGATGGTCTCGTGAACGGCGTGGCCTACATGTGGCCGCAGCCACGGTGGATACGTTCGGCAATCTCGGGGTGCTTTCTTCCCCCGTGTGCGCCATCCCAGAGGCAAAACCGCCAGGCGACACGAAGGCCCGAGCCTGCTCATCTGCCGGAACCAGTCCCACGCACGGCGGATCAGCGCTGGCCTTCGTCGTCATGCTCGGCAGCGTGCTCGCGCGCCGCGGTCGCCGCGGTTGAGCGAGGGCCGCAGGGCGCGGCCCTGCCGAGCTCAGGCAGCTCGTTGCGTACGCGAGACGCCCGAGGCTCGGACAGCTCAGCGTGCAGGCGTGGTCATGTGCATCGTCGACAGTCCCGCGCCCTGGCCGGCATTCACGCGCAGCTCGGCGCGCGCGTGGATCGTGCCACCCGAGCGCGCGTCGATGGCGCAAGTTCGCGCACTCGTCGCGTTCGTCCCGCGCGACAGTGCGAGCTCCTCACCGGACTGGTCGTCGACGAGTCGTACTTCGGCGCCCGTGCTGCCCACGCCAAGCGCCAGCGTGAAGTCGACACAGCGCCCGAACGGCACCAAAAATTGCGCAGTCTCGAGGTGCTCGGGGGTCAAGTGGTGAAGCGTGATCTTGCCGGCTTGAGTGCCACTGCGGATCAATCCGTGCTCCAGCATGTGTCCGAGCAAACGACTGGCGGCGAGCGGAGACGTTTGCAAGAGCGGAGATGGTTCCGGTTCGATTCTGAGCTCCACGCTGTAGTCACCGGGGCGGGCCAAGCTTTCGGTGTCGAGCCGCACCGGGCCGCCGCCGGAGCACGCGAACAGCACCGGCGCCGAGCGCGATTCGCTCTCCGCGATCAGCGAGTCATCGGCGCTCCACAGGCGCACCGATACATCCCGAACAGGCGCCGCTGCGAGGATGTCGAGGCGCACACAACCTTTGGGTAACGCAAACGCAGCGCTATCCAAACGACCTGGCGCAAGCTTGCCGGTCTTCAGCACTTTTGCTTTGAGATAGCCCAGGCCCTCCAAGCGCGCTGCGTTCTTCTGGCGCTCGTCATCCAGGTTGCCGCTCGCGTAGCGATCGATGCGCGGCGCGTCATCGAAGTCCGCGGCGCTGCCGACGTCGCTTTGGGAAAGCACGAGCACGGCCACACCGCGGCCGCCCTGTGGGCGCAGTTCGAAGCTGACCGGTGTCGATAGCGAGGAGCAAACGAGCAGCGAGCGGTCGCGGCCCAGGCTGGCAGCGCGGCCCAGAATGTGCCCGTTCTGGTCGATTGCCGAGAGCTCGATGTGCGAGAGCTCATCGCTGGCGAGAACCAGCGCGTGCAGGCAGCGTTGCTCTTCGATGTTGGCGCTCAAGCGCGTGGGAATGCGCGCGTCGAGCGGCAGCGCGACGCGTCGCAGATCCGTCCACTTGCCGCCCAGGCGCCCGCGATGCTCGGTGATGCGCTCGGCGAGGCCGGGCCAATTGGCGAGCCGCGCGTCACCTTCGCCCGCGCGCTGACGCGCGTGGTAGGCACTGGCTGCGCGCTCGGCGCCTTCGGGTGGCATGCGCTCCACGCCCAGGGCGACCAAGCCGTGGCCCGCCGCCACGCGCGCCGAGACGTATACGCGCGCGGGATGTGGCGGGCAGACGAGCACGGCCGGCGTTTTGTCGGCGCCCTCGTCCATGCCCAACTCCGCGCCGTCTTCGCCGTAGACCATCAGATCCAGATCGGTGATCGTGTCCGTGCCGCGGGCGATGAAGACGGCGCACGAGCGCTCGGGCAAATCGACCAAAGTCGCCACGCGATCTCCGGCGACGCCCGCCTCGACGGCCACGACCTCGCTCTCGCGTTCGGGACGGAAGAAACTCTGGGTGTTGGGCTTGCCCGCCGCTTTGCCGAAGGCCGGAGCGCCTGGTCTTGGACTGGCCGGGGCAGGGCTGCGGGCGCAAGCAGCGCAGCCCAAAGCCAGCACGGCCAGTCGCAGCAGCTTGGCTCGGGTGGGCAGCATCATCTCAGCGTCACTCCCGGCGCCGAGCGGCCACTCTGCCAGACTGCCAGCAGCCACGCGAGCCCTGCACCCTGACTGTCGATGTCGAGCGTCGCAAGCTTTGCTCCCCGCGCGCAAAATGAAACCGCGCTGCCCTGGGCGTCGCTCGAACCGCGCGGCACTTCCCCCGCTACATGGGCCCGCACGGACAGCGATAGGTTGCGGGGTTCGCCGCGCAGCGGGACGAGCAGCACACTGTAACAGGCGCCGGGCTCGAGCTCGAGCGGTAATTCGGTGCTGCCCTGCACACCGAGCGAGCTGTAGATGGGTGCGCTCAGTAGCCTGAGATGCGCGTTTCGCGCCAGCCGTGCGAGGCGGCCCTGTGCTTCCGCCCCCCATGAACTCGGCAAACCCGGCGGCAAATCCCAGCGCGTGTGCGTCAGGATCAGGGCGGCTTCCGCGGCGGCACCGATGAAGCGCAGTTCGACGCGCGTGGGCGCCCCCAGGCACACGCCGAGGGCGGCGTCCGCGTCCTCGGCTCGGTCGACGTCCAGGCGCGCACCGCTGTCTCCGTCCAGCAATTCGGCGTCGAGGTCGATGCTCTGCGAGCTTGCTGGTGCGGCCTCGGCGAGCAACGACAATTGGTGACAACCGCGGCCAAGCATCAACGATTCAGCGCCGGTGCCCTCGGCGCCGGCCTGCAGCGGCTGTTGCTCGAAGCCCTTCGCGGCTTCGCGTTGCGCACGCTTGCTCAGCCGCAGAAGGCGTGCTGCGCGCGCTGGCAACGCCGGTCGTGGCCCGGGATCGCCGAGCGAAAGCTGGTTGCCCGCATCACGATGCGACAAAACTTCGCTCAAACGCGGCAGCGCTCCGTCCGAGTTGCTCACGAGCGTCTCGATCACGCCCCGCGGCGAACGCATTTCCAAGTACGCGCCCGACAGAAACGGCTTGGCGATGCCGCAGCGGGTGAGCTCGCTCGAGCCGGCAGAGCTGGCCTCTGGGAAAGCCGTGTTTGGCACACTCGGGTCCATCTCGGAAAAGCGCACGGCGAAGTGAACGCCGACGACACCGAGCAACGACACCGTCGTGCAGCTGCCATCTTTGGGATTGAGTAGCTCGGGGGGAATCGAGAGCGGCAGGCGTTCGCCGCGCTCGAGTAGTCGTGGCTTCAGGCGCACGACGCGCGCAAGCGGAGCGTGTGCGGCCGTCAGCTCGCGAACGTCCCCGGCCAGATCGGCCACTGCTGACGCCGGCCAAGCGGCGCTGCCCAGTACGAATCCGAGCAGGCAACGCCGCATCATGATCGCCTGCGAGCTTACTCCAGCTTCGAAAACGGCGCTTCGACGAACGCTTTCTGCGAAATATCCCAGATAAACAGGCGGTGCGTGCTGACCTTGCCCTTGTCCACCGCGGTCACCAAGTAGGCCAGCGCATAGCTCGGCGCGCCGGTGTTGCCCATGGTCATGCTAGCCGCGTCCTCGGCGCTGAAGTACGCGCCGCAATCCAGGTGCGAGTGGAAGAACACCTTGACCGGGCGATTGCTGGCGATGCCCTCGGCGATCGCACGCTCGAACTTGAGCGAGTTGATCTTGAAATATTCACGCCCGGTGCGCGGATGCCCTTCGGGATCCACCTGGTGATACTTGTTGGCCAGGTTTTCGAGCTCGACCGCGGCGTCGGCGAGCAGCGGATCGCCCGCCGGACCAGTCAGATAACCGCACGCTTCTTCGTCTCGGTCGTAGGCAGCAACGCCGGCGCGTTCGACCTCGCGCAACACGCTGGCCGAAATTTTCAAGCCGCCTTCGATCCAAGGAGTGTTCGACATGAAGATCCTTCGTGGCTACCAGAGGTAGCGCTTTTCCCATTTCATCGGCGCAAAGTAGCGGTCCCCGCGATCACAAGCGATCGTCACCACGCAGCCGGTTTGCCCGGCTCGGTGGATGCGTTCGGCGAGCTTTACGGCGGCGAAGATGTTGGCGCCCGTGGAGTGACCGATGTGGAGGCCTTCCTCGAGCGCTACGCGATCGGACATGTCCCAGCCATCTTCGGTGGAGACCGGCATGGTTTCGTCTGGCACGCCTGGATCGAAGATTGGTGGGACGATGCTGGAGGCGATGTGCTTCAAGCCTTCCAAACCATGCAACGGCTGATCGGGCTCGACCGCCACGCAATGGATCGGGCGTGAGTGCGTGTGGAGGCGGCGGGTAGTGCCCATCATCGTGCCCGTCGTGCCGAGGCCCGCGCAAAAATGCGTGATGCGGTCGCCGAGAGCGTCCAAAATTTCGACGCCCGTGCCATCGTAGTGCGAAAGCCAGTTCGACGGATTCGAGTACTGGTCCGGATAGAAGTATTTATCCGGATTTTCGTCGACGATCTTTCGCACCAGGCGAATCGCGCCGTCGGAGCCTTCCATCGGGTCGCTGTAGATGATCTCGGTGCCGAAGGCCTGGGTAATGTCTTTGCGCGCCTTGGTCACGTTGCTCGGCATCACCAACTGCACGCGGTAGCCGAGCGCGGCGCCCACCAGGGAGTACGCGACGCCGGTGTTTCCGCTGGTCGAGTCGATCAGGATCCGGTCCTGCGTGAGTCGACCATCGTCGATCGCGTCGAGCATCATGCGCTTGGCCGGGCGATCCTTGACCGAACCGCCCGGGTTCATGAACTCGAGCTTGACGTAAACCTCCACGCCGGGCGCAGAGGCCGCGACTTTTTCCAGGCGAATCAGCGGCGTGTTGCCCACCGCGTCGAGCACGGAAGAGAGGCGTCGCGAACGTGTCAGTCGAATGCTCATCGAAGATCCGCAGAAAGGGCGAGCACGCGCCGGATTTGGTCGAGCGCGCGCCAGGCACCGGCGCCCAGACGGCGCGCGCTCGCGTGCCGAAACAAGGACGCGTGTTCGAACGGCACAGCAGGTAAATTCGGCTTCAAAGACAGCCGCTCGACCCCCGCGCGATGAAGATAGACGAATTCAGCCAAGCTGCCGTCGCTGCCGGTCACGCAGAGCGTGGCCCGTGCCAGCCGAGCTTGGCCTTCGATTCCGACTTCTGCGAGTCGGATCTGGCGGGTGAGCGGGTGCTCAGCCTCCATTTCAGCCGCCCGCAATGGCCGGCACGATGCTGATCTCGTCGCTGGCCTTGAGCACGGTGGCCAGGCCATCGAGGAAACGAATGTCCTCGTCGCCGACGTAGATGTTCACGAAGCGACGAACGCCCTTCTCATCGAGCAGGCGCTCGCGAATGCCCGGGTGATTCTTCTCCAGGGTTTCAATCACGTCCTTCACGGTGTCGCCAGCGGCTTGAACTTGATCTTCGCCGCCGGTGAGAGTGCGGAGCGGGGTAGGGATGCGCACGGTTGCCATATCGGTCTCCTTCTTGACTGGTAAATCAGGCTGCGCAGTTGGCAGCCGTGTAGCGATCGTAGGTAATGCTGGAGATGCTGGGCTCCGCGCTGCACAACGCGCAGCGCGGGCGCGCGGCGAGCGTGAGCTCACGCGCTCGGTCGGTCTTGCCGTCGAAGCTGACCAAGTTGCCAAATACGCGAGTATCGCCCAAAAGCACCGATAGCGCGCGATCGGCCAACAACGCGCCGGCGAAGCCGACCACGGGCCCCAGCACGCCTGCCTCCGCGCAGTTGGGGGCGGCGGCGCCCGTCGGCAGATCTTCGAACAAGCAGCGGTAGCAGGGCGCGCCCGTTGCGGCGACGGACAACACCGTGGCACGCAGCCGCACGGCTGCGCCGTGCACCACAGGCCGCCGTTCCAAGAAGCAGGCATCGGCGCACAGGAACTTGGTCGCGAAATTGTCGGCGCCCTCGAGCACGACATCGACCGAGCGCGCGAGCTCGCGCGCGTTGTCCGGCAAGAAGCGTGAATGCACGAGCTCGATGCTGCCGGGGCGCGCCCCTAGCCGGTACAAGCCGCGTTCCGCGGCTCGTAGCTTGTCCGTGCCCACGTCCGTCTCGTCGAACAAGATCTGGCGGTGCAGGTTGGTGCTTTCGACCAAATCGTCGTCGCACAGCACGATGCGGCCGAGGCCGGCTTCAGCCAAGGCGAGCGCCGCCGGACAGCCGAGGCCGCCAACGCCGACGACGAGCGCCGACTTGTGCTGGAGCGCGTCGCGCTCAGGGCTTGAAGTACTCATCGAGACTGAAATAGCGCTCGCCAGTATCGCACAGCATGGTCACTACGTTCTTGCCCTCGCCCAGCTCGCGCGCAACCTCGAGCGCCACGGCAATGTTTGCGCCAGAACTCACCCCGGCCAGGAGGCCCTCGCGACGCGCCAGATCGAGCTTGGTTCGGTAGGCGAGCTCGTCCGTCACGGTGCGCACCTGAGTGACGGCCTCGCGATCGTAGTTGTGGGGCACGAAACCTGCGGCAATGCCTTGGATCTTGGAGGGGCCGCGCTCGCCGCGCGAGATCGTGGCGCACGAGTCGGGTTCGACGGCAATCACTCGGCAGTCCGGATACAGCGCGCGCAACGCGCGACCGACGCCGCTGATCGTGCCGCCGGTGCCCACCGCTGCCACGAAAGCGTGCACCGGTTCACCCGCCAAGGCGTGCACGATCTCTTGTGAGGTGGCGCGGTAGTGGACGTCCGGATTGGCGCTGTTTTCGAACTGCTGGGGCATGAATGAGAGCGGCGTTCGAGCGGCTATTTCGTGCGCTTTGGCGATTGCCCCCTCCATCTGAAGTTCGTCCGGCGTGAGATTTAGTTCGGCGCCGAACGACTTCAGCAATTGTCGGCGCTCCAGGCTCATGCTGGCCGGCATGGTCAGCACGCAGCGATAGCCGCGAGCCGCGCAGACCAGGGCCAAGCCGATGCCGGTGTTGCCGCTGGTTGGCTCGACCACGACGCCGCCCGGGACCAGCTTGCCCTCACGTTCGGCGCGCTCGATCATGGCCAGGCAAATCCGGTCCTTGACCGAGCCACCGGGGTTTTGCGCTTCGAGCTTGCCGAATACGTGTGCGCGCGGGGAGTCACGACCGAGCCTGCGGATCTCGACCAGCGCCGTGTCGGCGATCAAATCCAACACGCTGCCGTAAACATGCGGATGCGTGGGAAGCGGCGGCAGTAGCGGTTGGGATTCAGATGACATAGACGTAGCGCTGCGCCCCTGGACGTTTCAGTCCTTGTTCTTCGGCCCGTGTACAGACGTCGGCGATCGTTACCTCGTCGAAGCAGGCTTCGACTCGGGTGGAGAGATCGCGAAACACGATCTCGGTCACGCGGCGTGAGTCAGTGGACGGCTGAGTCCGCTTCGGCCCGAGCTCGCGATCGCCCAGGCTGATCGGTCCTTCGAGCGCGCGCACCACATCACCCAAGCGGATATCGGCGGGGCGTCGCGATAAGCTGTAGCCCCCCTGCGGGCCGCGCTTCGAGCCGACAATCCCGGAACGCTTCAGATCCTGGAAGATTTGCTCCAGGAAACGGGGCGGGATGTGCTGTCGTTCGGCGATGTCTTTGACCTGGGTCGGCTTGCCGTCGTTGAAAAAGGCGATATCGAACAGCGCCCGCACGGCATAGCGGCCCTTGTTCGACAGCTTCACGATTCCGATATGCATTGGCACATCGTTTTTGTCAAGAACCGCCACACCTGGAAATGCGCCCATTTTTGAGGCAGAACGGCGCTTCGTTGGGCGGCCACTGAGCCGTTTTTGAGCGGAGCTAGCCGCTGGCGCAGTTTGTGCCGTGGGTGGAACGGTGTAAAAGGCGGGCTTTCGCGCACAGAGCGCGGACTGTCCAACCTGAAGGGGATCACTGATGACGAGGAATTTCGGAAGTTTCGCTGCCCAATTGCCGTTCGCGCTGTTCGGATTGGCTGCCTGCGCCCCGCAAGAGCCGGCCGCCACGCCCCTCGCACCCCCGCCCGCCGCGACGGTTGCGCCGGTGCCTGCGCCTGTGGCGGAGATCAAGAAGGAGGAGCCGAAGCCAGTACCGCTCACCGCCGAGCAAAAGGTCAAGCTCTACCAAGCGAGTTGGGCCGCCTTCAACGCCAAGGATTTCCCGAAATTCCAGGCGATGTGGGCCGAAAATGCCACGAGCTCAATGCTCGACATGGGTCCGCCCTTAGTCGGTCCAGCCGCAATCACGGACGCGGGTGCCAAGAGTTTCGCCAATGGTTTTCCGGATGCCAGCGGCGAGATCCAGCTGACTTTGGTCAACGGCAACCAAGTGATGGCGGTGGTGCTGCTGCGCGGCACGCACACGGGAACCTTCGTCACACCGATGGGCCCGGTGGCTCCGACCGGCAAGAAGGTGGGCTTTCTCACCGCGCACAGCATCGAGCTGAACGAGGCGGGGAAAGCCGTGAACGAGGTCGTCGCGTACGATGGTGGAACGGTCGCCGGCCAACTCGGCCTGATGCCGATGCCGCACCGCAAGCTGCTCGAGGCCGGTTGGCCCGAAAAGCCGGTGGTCGTTGCTGCGGGCAGCGAAGTCGAGAAGAGCAATCTCGCCGCCTTCAGCAAAGGGGTCGAGGCATTCAACAAGCATGACGCTGCGGGAATGTTGGGCGCTGCCGCTGACGATGTGGTGTTTTCGAAGTTGAGCGCGCCAGCCGATCTCACAGGCAAAAAGGAAGTACAAAAAGGTCTCGAGGAGAGCTTCAAGGCGTTCCCCGACGTTAAGTTGGACGTGAAGAACGCTTGGTCGGCGGGAGACTACGTGGTCTCCACCGGAACATGGAGCGGGACGAATACCGGCGACATGATGAAGCTGAAGAAGACGGGCAAGGCCGTCTCGGTTCATTTCGTCGAGATCGACAAGTTCGTGGCAGGCAAGCTGAAGACCATGTGGGTGTTTACGAATGGCGTCGCGGCCGCCGCGCAACTGGGCTTGCTGCCGCCGAAGCCCGCCGAGTCGAAGGCCAAAGAAGCCAAGCCTACGCTCAGTAAAGCTCCGGAAGCCGGAGCCAAGCCGGCTTCCGCACCAGCAACGAAGACCGAACCCGCCAAGCCGGCGCCAGCGCCGGCAGCCAAGCCCGCGCCGAAGTGAGACTTCACTGATCGCGCTCCTCGCGTCGTGCGACAGCTGCTCGACGCGAGGACGCTTATTGCGCTGGTTGGACCAAGGCCGCGCCATGTGCGAGACGCTCGCGCGACAGGCGCGCGGCGGGTCGCCAATGTCCGCGGCTGAGGCGCCACCAAAAGAACAGCGCGCCGACGCTGATATCCACGGTCAGCGCCAGCCAACCGCCGACTGCGCCGAAGCCTCGGTGAATGCCCCAGAACCAGGTCAGTCCGGGCACGAAAGACCAGCCCGAGCCAATTGCCAACAGCGCGGGGACCCGCACATCCCCGGTGCCGCGAAGTACCGCCCGGGCCACGATGTTTGCGGCATCGAAGATCTGCAAGCACGCTGCCACATACAGCAGCCGCACGCCGACGCTTTGCACCTGCAAATCGCTGGTAAAAAGTCGCAAGAGCGGGACTGCGCCGAGCACGAAGATCAGCGCGCAAGCAGCGGCGTACACGCCCGCTAGCCAGAGCGCGTTCTTGGCCACCCCGAGCACGTTCTTGTCCTCGTTGGCGCCGACCGCACGCCCAGCCAAGACCGAGGCGGCCTCGCCGATCGCCACTGCCGGCATGAACGCAAAATGCAAGACCTGTAGCGCAACCTGATGGGCCGCGAGATCGGTTTCGCTCATGCGCGCAATCAGTAAAACGAGCGCTGAGAACGCCACTACGCCCAGGAAAAATTCGCAGCCCGTCGGCACCCCGATGCGAAACACGGACAGCACGTGCGAGAGCCGCGCCCGCGCGAGTCCGAAGCCGGACTTGGCTTGGATCGCCAGCATCCACGCGAGCTCCAAGATCTGCACGAAGAGCGTTGCGTAGGCCGCGCCCGCGATGCCCCAGCCTGCGCTGAAGATCAACACGTAGTTGAGCGGAATGTGCACGGCGTTGCTGACCAACGCGGCATACATCGGCGAACGCGAATCACCGAAGCCGTAGCGCGCCTCGCGGATGGCGCAGCTCAAGAGCACGATCGGCGCTCCCAGCAAGCGGATCGACAGGTACGTGTAGGCCACGCGCCCTGCTTCTGCACTGGCTGAAAATTGCGGCAAATAGTGGGCAATGGGCAGACCCACCAGGATCGCGAGTGTGCTCAAAGCGAGCGCCGCATACACGCCCGCTCCGAGGAACGGCAGGACTCCCTCGCGCTCACCTGCGCCAACGCCTTGTGAGACCAACACCTTGACTGCTCGCAGCAGCCCGAAGCCGAAACAGACCACGGTCCAAAGTGCAATCCCGCCTAGACCCACGCCCGCGAGCGCAGCCGGACCGAGCCGCCCCACGAACGCGGTGTCGACGACCGTCATCACGCTGAACGACAGCGTGGACACGGTGATGGGCCACGCCAGAGACACGAGCTCGCGGAACGAGGGGGCTTGGGAAGAAGGGGCTTGGGCGCTGAGAACGGACACGAAAACCTCGGGGAATTAGCGAACAAATGCAAAAAAGCCGCGGGACCTTGCGGCGCCGCGGCGAATGCCGGCTAAGAAGTTAGAGAGACGGGCTCTAACTGCTGCTCGGCTGCCGCGCTGCCGCGCGAAGCATGCTCGGGCCGACGTGGGCCATGACATGCGTTGGGGTGCGGCGGCAGCTCATTGGTTGGCTCTCAGCGGGGACTTCGCGCAACGGTGCGCACGCCCCAGCGAAGGAGATTCTTACACGCGATCTCGAGAAGGTCAAGCGTTGGCGGAGCGCTGCGCGTACAACGCTTCGAGGACCGGCTGGTAGCGGGCGAGCACGAGGTTCCGGCGCACCTTCAAAGAAGGCGTCAAGAGCCCATTTTCGACCGTGAAGTCTTCGCGAATGAGCTCGAATGATTTGGGCTTTTCGTAGCTCTTGAAGTGCTGCGAGCGCGCCGCAAGTTCGCTGCCGATCAGCTCTCTCACTCCGGCATCGGTGGTGAAGTCTTTGATCTCCAAGCCTTTATCGCGAGCCCACTTGGCGAGCGCCGGCTCGTCGATCACCACGAGCGCCACGTTGTGGGTGCGATTCAAGCCGAACAGCATCGTGTTCAGGATGAACGGCGAGAGCTTCAGTTCCTCTTCGAGCGGAGACGGAACCACGAACTTGCCGTTCTCCAATTTGTACTGCTCTTTGATGCGACCGGTGATGTGTAGGTACCCCTCGTCGTCGAGGAACCCCATGTCGCCCGTGCGCAAGCCGCCGTCGGCCATCAGCATCTGGCGCTGTTCTTCTTCGCGGTGGTGATAGCCGCGCATGACATTGTCGCCGTACACGATGATCTCACCGTTCTTCTCGTCGCCGGTGGCCGCGCGATCGATCTCGATCCGGATCCGGGGCAGGGCTTTGCCGACGGTGCCGAGGCGGGTTGCGTCGGGGCAATTGGCGCTGACGACCGGGCTGGCTTCGGTCAAGCCGTAGCCCTCGTAGACGGCAATGCCGAGGGCATCCACGAACTCGGCCACTTCGCGCGCCAGGGCGGCACTGCCGCTGACCGAGAAGCGCAAGCGTCCCCCGAAGCGGCCGCGCACTTTGGAGAAGATCAACTTGTCGGCGGCGGCCAGCGAAAGTCCTTCACCCAAGGTCAACGACTCGCCGCGCCTCTTTTTGGTCGCTGCGCTGATGCCAGCCGCAAATAGCCTTTGAATCAGCTTCGGCCGGTCGTTCATCTGCTTGTTCACACCGTCGTAGATGCGATTGAAGATGCGCGGGACGGCGATCAGAATCGTTGGCTTTACTTCGGCCAGGTTGCCCAGCAAATTCGGAACTTCGTCGTTCAGGCCGAGCGAGCAGCCGACGCTGAACAACATGTGCAGCTCACAGGTTTGGCCGAACGAGTGCGCCCAGGGCAGGAAGGCCAAAGAACGATCGCTCGGGCGGAGCGGGAAGATTTCACCGGCTGCGATCACGTTGCTGGCGATGTTCCAGTGCGTGAGCACGACTCCCTTGGGCGCGCCCGTCGTGCCCGAAGTGTAAATGAAACATGCGTCCTGATCGGGCGTGGGGTGGTGTACCGCGTGCGGCTGCGCTTTGCCGGTCGCCAAGAGTCGTTTGTACGAACGCTCGTCGCTGTCCGGCAAATCCAGGCCGATCATCTGCGCCAGGTTGGGCAGCCGATCTCGAATCGAGCTGATCTGTTCGAGCACCTGCGCGCTCGAGCCGAGCAGGACCTTGGCCTCGCAATCCTTCAAGATGAAGGCCCAATCCTCCAAGGGCTGCGCTTCGTACATGGGGACGAAGGTCGCGCCCAAGCCAAAGGTCGCGTACGCGGCAGCGGCCCACTCGACCCGGTTGCCGGCGATCAAGGCCACGCGATCCCCGCGACCGACACCGAGCGCGGAAAGGCCAGCGCGCAGCGAGTCCACCTCGACTTTGAACTGCGCGTACGTGATCCAATGCCACGCGCCGTTCGCTTTGCTGCCAAACAGCTCGCGTGGGCCGTGCCGTTCGGTGCTCTGCTCCCACAACTCGACCAGGGTTTTGAAATTCGCGATCATCGTGCGCCTCGGATCATGCCCCCTTTGGTCTAGCAGTGAGAGCAGCCTCCAGGAAACTAGCTGTTTCGAGGGTAGGGCAAATCCCCGCCCGGCTGCGCAGGAAAGGTGCCGCTCGGCGGCAGCGTGCTAGCCTGCCGGCCCGTCGGGATTTCCCGTAACTCGCCATGCCCGCCTACACCCTCGTCACTTTCGGCTGCCAGATGAACCAGCATGATTCGGATCGAATCGGCGAGGTCCTGCGTGGCATTGGCTATACCGAGGTCGCCGAGCCGGCCAATGCCGATCTGGTGGTGCTGAACACCTGCAGCATTCGCGAGAAGGCGGAGCAAAAGTTGCGCAGTGAGGTCGGTCGCATCGGCATGCTGAAGCGCGCCAAGCCTGGTCTCGTGATTGGCGTTGCCGGCTGCATGGCGCAGCAAGAGGGCGAACGCTTGGCCAAGCGCATGCCACAGATCGATTTCATGCTGGGCCCGGACAACATCGGCGAACTGCCGAGCATCCTGGCCGAGTTGGAGCTAGGTGCACCGCCGCGCATCCGCACGGTGTTCGACCTGCACGCTCCGCAGTTCCTGAATGCGCAAGCAGAGCCGGGGCGTACGGGTGCAACGGCATTCGTGACGATCATGAAGGGCTGCGACGAGCGCTGCACCTATTGCGTCGTGCCGTACACGCGCGGGCCCGAGCGCTATCGGACAGCGCGCGAAATCATTGCCGAGATCCGACTGCTCGTGGAGGCTGGTGTGCGTGAAGTCACGCTGCTCGGTCAAACCGTGAACAGCTATCGCGATCCGGCGGGTTCGCTACCGGTGGCAGCGGGGGCTGGAGAGACTCATTTCAAGCACACCCTGCGGGCCGTCGCGCTAGCAGACGAGAGCGAATTCCCCGCGCTTTTGCGGGCAATTTGCCGAGAGGTGCCGGCGCTCGCGCGGCTCCGCTATACGAGTCCACACCCGCGCCACCTCACCTGGTCGTTGATCTTGGCGCACCGTGATTTACCCGCGCTCGCGCGGCACGTGCACATGCCGGTGCAGTCGGGCAGCGATCGACTGCTCAAGCGTATGCTACGCCGCTACACCGTGGAGGAATACGTCGAACGCTTGGATGCGTTGCGCAGCGCAGTCCCGGGCGTGACCTTCTCCACCGACGTGATCGTCGGTTTCCCGGGCGAGACGCGTGAAGACTTCGAGGCCACCTTGGCGCTCGCCGAGCGCATCAAGTTCACTGGCTTTTTCGGCTTCACCTACTCGGAGCGTCCCAACACGCCCGCTCTCAAGTTGGCTGATGACGTCCCGGACGCGGAAAAGAGCGCGCGTCTGGAAGAAATCTTCGAGTTGACGGATCGCCACCGACGCGACCACCTGCAGAGCTTGATCGGTACGACTGAAATCGTGCTCGCCGAGCGCCGCGGCAAAAATGGAGATTTCATGGGCCGCAGCGAGCGCAACGAGATCGTGCACTTCGAGTGCGCGGGTGATGCCGTCGGGCAAATGGTGCCGGTGCTCATCCGCGAGGCGTACAACAACTCGCTGCGCGGGGACGTCGAGCCGAGCTTCGTGCTCGCCCCCAGCCGCGCCCGCCCCACCAGTCTGGCTCCGACCGCGCCCGCGCGCCGCGCGTTACCCGTCGTGGCGGGTCCCTGATGGTCGACTTATTTCGGGCCTTCAAGGGCGTTTGGCCGAAGGCCGCGGACAGCGTGTACGTCGCCGACACGGCCCGTGTGATCGGTGATGTCGATCTGGGGGAAGAGGTCAGCATTTGGTTCGGCAGCGTTCTGCGCGGTGATGTCGGCTCCATCCGCGTCGGCGCGCGCTCGAACATTCAGGATCTGAGCGTGCTGCACATGTCATCCGGGACCTCGAACACCGTGATCGGTCAGGAGGTGACGATCGGGCACCACGTGGTGATTCACGGCGCGACGATCGGCGACGGTGCGTTGATCGGCATGGGCGCCATCCTGCTCGACAACTGCGAGATCGGAGCCGAAGCACTGGTGGCTGCCGGCACCGTGATCAGCGCGGGCACCATCGTCCCGCCGCGAACCCTGATCCTCGGCACCCCTGGCAAAATCGTGCGCGATCTCCAAGAGAGTGAATGGCAACGAGGCCGACTGCTGGCGGCGCGCTACGTCGAACTAGCCAAGGCGCATCGCCAGAGCTGAGCGGGCGCTCAGCCTCCGCCCACGAAGTGCACGATTTCCAGGACATCACCGGGTTGAAGTTCGGTGCGCGGGTGCTCGGCGCGGGGCACGACTTCACGGTTCCGTTCCACGGCCACGGGGCCTTCGGTCAGTCCCAAGCCTTCCACGAGACTGCGCACCGTGGTGCCCGGGGGGATTTCGTGAGCGTCACCGTTGACCGTGATTTGCATGGTTGAACTAGCCGCAGATTTGCTGCCAGGTCGGCCCCGAGTCAAGCGCGCCCGGCGCTCGCTTGGCCTGATCCCCCGCGCGGCGGTACGCTAACCGCGTGCGAGTCTGGATCGCGTTCATGGCCGGCGGCGTGCTGGCGGCAGCCGCGTTCGGAGCCTATCCGCTGGCACAGGCTTGGCTCGAGCGATCCTCGGCAATTTTGGTGGGCGAGCAAGTGCCGCCCGCGGACGCCACGCTCGAGACCTGGCTCGCGCGGCGCGAACACGCGATTGGGGCCCGCCGGGTCACGTTGGTGACCGAGGGCTGGCTGGGGGAGGCGACCTTCAACGAGCTGGGATTGAGTTTGGACGTCGCGCTCACCGCGCGAGCTGCGCGCTTGGCTGCGCAGCAAACCAACCTGCTCCGCGAATTGCGTCAGCGCATTGCGCCGCGACCGGAGCTCTACGACGTACCGCTGGTGTTTCGCTTCGACCCGCGGCGCGCTGGTGTGCACTTGGCCGCCTTGGCCAGCAGCGTGCACCGCGACCCCGTGGACGCGCGGCTCGATCTCAAGGCGCATGCACGGATCATGGACGCGCCGGGTCGTGAACTCGATCTGGCTGCGTCCGTACTGCGAATCGCGGGCGGTGAGCGCGAGGATGGCGCGGTGATCAGCCTTGCCACGCGCGCGATCGCAGCGCGTATCACCAGCGATCTGTTGCTCGCGGTCGACGTGTCGCAGGTGTTATCGAGCTTCGAAACGGATTTTACACATCACGCCGGCCCGCGCGCGATCAATATTGCGACCGCGGCGCGCTACTTGAACGGCAGCGTGATCGGCCCTGGCGAAACTTTCAGCTTCAATCGAGCGGTCGGCTCGCGCACGCTGGAGCGCGGCTTCACCGAAGCACCGCAGATCGTTGCCGATGAACTCGAGCCCGGGGTGGGAGGCGGCGTGTGCCAGGTCGCAAGCACGCTCCATGCCGCCGCTGTGTACGGTGGCTTCGAGATTTTACAACGTCGCAGTCACAGCAGACCGAGCGGCTACACGCCACTCGGCTTGGATGCGACGGTGATCGACGGCGAGCTCGATCTGAAGTTGAGGAATCCCTACGATTCGTCGCTGATTGTGCACGCTTTCTTGCCCACGTCGACCACCTTGCGCGTGGAGCTGCTGGGCCGCGGCGCGCCGGGTAAAGTCGAGCACTTTTACCAGGTGAAAGAGAAGCACGAGTTCGTGCGTCGCGTGGTGGTCGAACCGGGCTTCGAGCCCAACCAGAGCAAGCGTCGCCAGAAGGGCAACCGCGGCTACGATGTGGTGAGCACGGTGCGCACCACCTATCCCAATGGCGAGCGCCGCTTTCGCTCGTACACCAGCACTTACTACCCCGTGCCGGAGGTGTACTGGGTCGGCGCGGGTACCGATCCAAACTCGCTGCCCCCCTTGCCAGAAGGCGCGCAGGGTGTCGTATTCGGACCGAGCGACAAAGGTCCGTCGGGCTGAGCGCTCGGATCGGGAGCTGGCCGTCCGCTCAAATTTGCCGTCGGCTGGCAAAAGCGCGTCGCTCGCCGGCCGAGCCAGCCAGCGGGTTGGCGCAGCGCCGGTTTTTGCCCTAAAACGCCGGCGTGAGCGTGCGGCTACGGGCTACCCCTTGGATCATGACGTGCTCGGCCGTGTGCTTGCTCGGTCCGGGCTGCAAGCCAAAACCGAGTGGCGCAGGACCGGAAGCGAGTGCTTCCGCGTCGGCCAGCGCAGGGGTGCCTGGGACGATCGCGCCATCGTCGGTCGATCATGGCGAGCTCGATACACAAGCCCCGAGCGACGCGCCGAAGGTTGCCGCGACGACCATCGCAACCACCGTGTACAAGTTGCCGGACACTGCCTCGCGACGGCTCGGGTACATCCGTCTGGGTGGCATCGTGGATCGCGAAGCCGAGCCGACCCGCGGCAAGGGCTGCAAGGGTCAGTGGTTCCGCGTGTTCCCGATGGGTTACGTGTGCACCGATGAAGCCACGACCGATCTCGAAACGCCGCTCGTGCGCGCCGCCAGCCGTCGACCGGACCTCGACAAGCCGATGCCGTACCGCTACGGCTTCGTGCGCGCGACCGCGCCGCAGTATTTGCGCGTGCCCACGCGCCAAGAGCAGCTGAAGAGTGAGTTCAAGCTGGAGGAACACCTGAGCTGGTTCGAACAGAACCGTAAAGAGGTGCAACAGGTCGTGTTCGGGGCCAACGACGTGCCGCTCGATGCGCGCGGCGTCGCCCTGCCGGGGCTAGCGCCCAAGCCGGGCTTCCAGCCATCGACCGAACTCAGCGAAATCGAGCTATTTGGTGGCCGATCCGCCAACGCTCCGATCCCTTTTTGGCTCGCGGGCGGGCGCAAGATCCCCAATGTGTCCGGCTACGCCGTGCCTGAGTATGCTTATTTCGCCGACCGCGTGCGGCGCAAGACCGGGCTGTCGTTCGTTGACGCTTTCGACAGCGAAGACGAAGGAGTGCATCGGCACTTCGCCGTCAGCGTGGACATGCGCTTGCTGCCGATCAGCAAGCTGAAGCCGGACTCCGCGTCCCCGTTCCACGGCCTGGAGATCAGCGAAAAAATGCCGCTGCCCTTCGCTTGGGTGAACAAGACCGAGGTCACGACCTACCGGTTGATCAAGGGCAAAGACGAGGTGCGTGCCTCCGATCCCATCCCACGGCGAGCCGTGGTGCCGCTCAGCGGCAACGTGCGCATGAAGGCAGGAGCGCGCTTTTACCAAACCTCGCGCGACAAGACCGTTTGGCTCCGGGCAGAAGACATTGGGGTGGTCGAGAAGCCCGCGACTTGGCCGGACTTTGCCGAAAAGGGTGAGAAATGGATCGACGTCTCGATCACCGCCCAGGTCCTGACGCTATACGAGGGGAAGAAGCCCGTTTACGCGACGCTGGTCTCGACCGGCCGTGACAAGCTGGGGGATCCGAAAGAGACGCTGTCCACGTTGCGTGGAACGTTTCGCATGCAGAGCAAGCACATCGCCGCCGCCATGGACTCCGAAGAGAATTCGAGCGTCTCCGGAGGTTCACGCGGCCACGGCGCCAAGCTGAGCGCGAATGCGGCCCAGACCAGCGAGCGCTTGAAGAAAGCCGAGGCCGACGGCAAATCACTGAACAACGAGGACAAGCGTCGGCTGGCCAACATCAACAAGGGTCGCGATCCGGAGTACGGCATCACCATGCGCCGCGGCTCGTCGGATTTCGAGCTGCGTGACGTGCCCTGGATTCAATATTTTGCGGCCGGCTTCGCCCTGCACGGAGCGTATTGGCACGACGTATTCGGCATCGCGCGCAGTCACGGGTGCATCAATCTTGCGCCGATCGACGCGCGCTACGTGTTTCAGTGGACGGATCCGCCCGTGCCGAAGGGTTGGCACGGCATCAACGTGGGGTCTGACATGGGTGAGGGGACGGGCGTGGTCGTGCGCGAGTGACCCACAAAACTTGCGATTTTCGTGGCTCCGGCGCGACCATCAGCGCTCGTTCAAGCTCATGATCCGCAAAGCGTTGGCGGCAATGCTGGCTGCCCTGCTAGCGCAATTCACCTTCGGTGAAGCCCTGTCGCAGATCGCGAGCGCGAATCGGCGTGACCTGCGGCTACCCCGGGTGGGCTTCGAGGCCGACGGCCTGACGCCCACGACCGCGGTTGCCGAAGCGATGCAACGCGTGGCGCCGGTCACGTCCGCGCCGACCCCGAGCGCCGCCGTGGTTTCGGACCACCCCCCCGCGGGGACGCCATTGCCAGTTCCAGCTCCGACAGAAGTCAGCAAGGCGTGCCCGAGTGACATGGTGCTCGTCGAAGGCGAGTACTGCACGAACGTTTTCCAGTCGTGCGCGCGGTGGCTGGACGATGAAAAACTGCCGTTCGCCCGCTGCAACGAATTTCGCAACCCATCGCGCTGCATTGGGACGCGGGTCAAGCAACGCTACTGCATCGACCGCTATGAATACACGGTGCCCGGTGAGGAGCTGCCGCTGAACTTTCAGAGCTTCCAGAAATCGAGCGCCTTGTGCGAGCGTCTGGGCAAGCGGCTTTGCACGGAGACCGAGTGGACCTTCGCCTGTGAGGGAGAGGAGATGCGCCCCTATCCGTATGGCTTCACTCGCGCGCCCAAGTGCAATCAGGATCGCGGCGATCTGTTCGAGGTCAATCCGCACCGGCAGATACTGGCCGACCGCCGCGAACGGGCTGACGCACGTCCCGAGTGCGTCAGCCCATTCGGCGTCTACAACCTGGCCGGCAACATGGACGAGTCGGTCCTGCGTGAAGGCAAGGCGCACATCGATCCATTCCGGAACGCTCTGAAGGGGGGCTGGTGGATGGCCGCTCGCAACCGCTGCCGCCCCGCGACGACGGCGCACGACGACTACTACAAGGACATTCAGGTCGGCACGCGCTGCTGCGCAGCCGCTTCTCCGGACTAAAGATCTGCCGTTAAGGTGCGTCATAATTGGCGGGAATGATTCAGCCAATCAGTTAAGTACTGGTTTGTGTGGTTCATTCCGGCCGCCTGGCCAGCCAAATGAACTTGACCGCACCGCCTAGTCACCGAAAAGTCGGGTTCCCCACATGAGGTGCCTAGGACTCATCGGAACGGCGTTCGGGCTATTGGCCGGCGCTGCTGGCGGCTGCAGCAACGCCGAGCCGACGCGGGTCTTGCGTGCGTTGATCGAAGACGAAGCGCGGGCGGCTTCACCCGCCGCCACCGAAACCTTGGTAGCAGTTAGCCGCATCAAGGCTCCTCCCGCCACGCCGGAGCCCGCCGTGTGCGGCGAGGGGATGGCGTTGGTCGAGGGTAAGTACTGCCCCAACGTCCGGCTCAACTGTAAGAAGTACCTCGACCCCAAGGGGGCTTACGAGAACTTCCGCTGCGCTGAGTACGGTCCGTCGACCTGCCTGTCCAAGGAGCGCAAAGCCATGCGCTTCTGTATCGACAAGCACGAATTCACCGAGAGCGGCGAGACGTTGCCCGCCAATCACCGCAGCTGGCGCGATGGCGACCGCACGTGCCGGAAGCTGGGTAAGCGGATGTGTATGGAGAGCGAGTACAACTTTGCCTGCGAAGGCGAGAAGATGCAGCCCTATCCGTACGGCTTCACGCGCGATTCGACGGCCTGCAACGCCGACCGTGACGACGTGGTGAGTCCGGCCGGGGTACTGCGCGACTTACGCGCCCCGAGCGGGTCTTACGAGCGCTGCAACAGCCCCTTCGGAGTTTCCGATCTGGCTGGAAACCTGGAAGAGTTCGTGACTATCGATCGCACGACACCCGCGCGCCCGGCGATGAAGGGCGCCTATTGGCAGCCGGGTCGCAACTTCTGCCGTGCCGCGCAGACCGCCCACGACATGTATTACAACGGGACCGAAACCGGTTTCCGTTGCTGCAGTGAAACGCGCTGAGAGCCTGCCGCTTTCGGGCCCGCGTGACAGACAAGAGCGAGTTCGATTCGAACTCGCTCTTGTCTGTCACGCGACGTCGGCGGCGGGCAAGTTTTAGGGAAAGAAACCGGGCGTGGACAGGCCGCTCAGCTCCTCGAACCCCAACATTAGGTTCAGGTTCTGCAGCGCTTGGCCCGCCCCGCCCTTGACCAAGTTGTCGAGCGCCCCGAAAGCGGTCACGCAGCGGCTGTCCCCTTCGACCGGGCCGAGCGCGATGCCGACCTCCGCGCGGTTCGAACCGAGTACCGCGACCACTTCGGGCAGCCGCGACTCGGGGACCAGCACGCAGCGCTCGCGGCGGTAAGTGCGGCCAGGCAGGGCCCGAAGTTCGCCTTCGCTGATGTTTGCGGGCACGCGGAAAAAGGCGGTCGCGAAGATGCCGCGGGTGAGCGGCGCGGACACGGGTACGAAGCGCAGTGACAGCTCACGCGCGCCGCCCGCGCTCAGGGTTTCGACGATTTCCGGGGTATGCGCATGCTCGAGCGGTCGATACGTGCGCAGGTTGTGGGCGCGTACCGGATGATGCGTGGTCGAGCTGGGGGAGGCGCCGGCGCCACTCGAGCCGGTGATACCCACCACCTCGACCGAACCGCGCAGCAGGCCCGCGTTCGCGAACGGCAGCAGCATCAGCTCGATCGTGGTTGCAAAGCAGCCCGCCGACGCGACCAGCCGCGCGCCGCGGATCCGCTCCCGATTCAGCTCCGGGAGCCCGTACACGAAATTTTCGAGCAACTCGGGTCGCGGATGCGGGGCTCCATAGTAGCGTTCGTAGCTCGCCGGATCCTGGACGCGAAACGCGCCTGACATATCGACGATGCGCGTGCTCGAGCCGGCCAATGCGGCCACCACTTCACAGCTCGCGCCGTGGGGCAGGCCCATGATCACCGCGTCCACGCCACCGGCCGCTTCGGCGGGCGGCGGATTCTCGAAACGCAATTGGGTCAGGCCCTCCAGGTGCGGATGGGCGCGTGACACGAGCTCACCCACGTGATCGTTCGCGCACACCCGAACGACCTCCATTTGCGGATGGTCGAGCAAGCGCCGAAGCAGTTCCGCGCCGGCGAACCCCGAGGCCCCGAGCACCGCAACTTTGGCTTTCATGCCGAAAATCGTAGCACCCTCCGCCCGCGCGGGTGATTCGAAGGCCTAGGGCCTATCCCTGATTTGCACGGGCACCCGTGCCCGTGCCCGTGCCCGTGCCCGTGCCCGAAAGAGGCAACGGGGGAGGCGGATGACCGATAGGGTCGGATGGATCGTAGCGCTCTTCGCCCACTCCCGATTGCCCACTTGGAGCCGAACCATCGACTCCCCCATGGAGCACACGCGCCATCCAAGCTAATTTCCACCTTCCGGGCACGGGCACGTTTACGGGAGGACCTGAATTCAGGGACAGGCCTAGTCGCTCAGTTTCGTGGGGATCCAGAGCGTGCGTACGGTGGTCTCCGTGCCATTGCGCGTGTAACCCGCGAGTCCGTAGAGCACGTTCCACCAATGACCATTGGGCGACTCGCCATAGGAGAAGGCGGGGAAGATGTGCAACTCCCAGTCCAGCCCGCTGCGCAATTTCTTCTCGTGATAGTAGACGTTGCCGACCAGCTGGGTGACTTCTTTGTCGTCGCTGAAGCGCCAGAAGATCGGGAATGCCACCGTGGTACGCGATTTTGGCGTGGCAAAATCGAACAGAAACGGCGCCAAAACGAAGTGCGTGTCGAGCGCGTTCCGCCCGACGTACAGGAAGGGATAAATATTCGTCGACCAGCCGCGCAGATCGGTCTGGTGATTGAATAGGGGCGTGATCCAGGTGCTCTTGCTGATCCCGTAGCGCTCGAAGCGAGCCCAAAACGGGAAGAAGGCCTGATTGGATTCACGCGGGCTCGTGCTCGAATACAGGAACGGAAACAAGATCTTCCGGTTCAGGCCAATGTCCGGATCGCGGTACGACCAGAACAAGGGCGTCACCATGTCGAGTTCAGTGCGACCGCGATGGCGTGCGTACAGCCAAGTCGCGAAAGTTCTCGAACCCGTCTCGCCGCGCGCTGCCAGGAACAACGGGCTCGCGAACAGCCAAGAGTCGCCCTTGTGTCCGTAGTGAAAGAACGGCAGCAGCGTCGTGTGCCGCTCGTCTTTGCCCCACAGGCTGAAGTAGAGCGGGAACAAGTGGAACATGTCCCGCTTTTGAGTATGGCGACGAAAGTAGGGGCCCCACAGGTTGGTCCAGGACAGATCCCGGTCGTTGTACCGGTAGTAATGGAGTAGGGGCGGGATGATCTCGTATTTGGTCTTGAGGTTTTGCCCGTAGAAGTAGAACGGCGCGACGCCGAAATCGATGTTTTGCGCAGTGCGCGCGTCGCAAGTGGAGCCGCCCTTCCACGAACAGAACATCGGCCCGACCAGGTTGAAGCCACCTTGGTCGTCGTGGTTCATATAGGTCAGGAGCGGCGGGATCACGGTGTAGCCGCCCGTTTTGCGCGTGCCCGTGAAGTACAGCGGAGCAAGCCAATTGTCGCTTTCGCCTGGCGCGCTGCGGTTCAGGAGCGGGCCGACGATCGTGGTGCGCGTTTGCGTGAGCTTGTCGCGCAGGTTCCAGACCAGCGGAAACAGGATGTCGTCTGCGCGCTCGGCGCTGCGGCGGTTGTAGTAGAGCCCGCCGAAAAGCGACGCGCGGTCGGTCACCTTCGGCTTCGTGCGCGACGGCATCTGGCGCTCCGCCCAGACCGGGAAGAGCAGCTTGAATTGGTACTTGTTGCTGTTCTCTTGGTAGTAGAGACCGTAGAACTTGCGCGTGGTGGAGAGGCCGCGCCCGAGCTCTTCTTGGTCCGGCTGCGCATCGCTGCCGATGGCGTCGAACGTCGGCTGGGTGAGCTTGAGCGGTTCGTCGGGCAGCGTCGGTTCGCTCCCTGGAGGGGTCAGTGAGTCATCGGCGCCGGAAGCGGCGTGCATTTCCGGAGTGCCGGGTGGCGGGGCCGCTTTCTTCTTTTTGGCCCCCTGGGGCTGGGGCATCCCACCCATGTTGCCGCCCGGCATGCCCATACCACCGCCCGGCATGCCCATGCCGCCGCCGGGCATCTGCGCGGAGGCCGAGCGCGCGAAACCGAAGAAACACACGAGCAGAGCTGGCGCGAGCAGCCGCGCGGCGAGCCGGCTGACCCTCAATGGTGGCTCCTCGATGTCGGCGCGACGGCAAACGTCGAGACGATGCGCGCCACGGCCTCTGCGCGCGGAACCTGCTCTTGGGTGTGTGCGGCCAGATCCTTGATCTGCACTTGGTCTTGCTCAACCTCGGACTCGCCGATCACGATGCACACGCGGGCGCCCAGGCCATCCGCACGGCGCAACATGCTCTTCATGGAATTGCCGCGGCTATCGAGCACGGTCACGACTCCTCGTTCACGCAGATCACGCGTCAGCGCCAAGGCCGACAGCGTGGCTTTCTCACCCAACGGTGCGACGAAGCAGGGCGCGGCGCGCGGCACCGGATCTTCACCGAGCGCGAGCAGGATGCGCTCGAGGCCCATGCCACAGCCAATCGCCGGAATTTGCGGGCCGCCCAAGCTCTTCAACATGTTGTCGTAGCGACCACCCGCGATCAGCGTATTTTGCGAGCCCAAGCTGCCCATGGTCGATTGAATCTCGAACACCGTGCGCGTGTAATAGTCGAGCCCGCGCACCAAGCCCGGCGTCACTTGGTAAGGCGTTCCGAGCACGTCGAGCCCGCGCAGCACCGCCTGCCAGTGCTCGCGATCTTCGTTGGTCAGTGAGTCCAAGATCGACGGGGCATCCGCGACCGCGGCTTTATCGCGCGGATCCTTGGAATCCAAGATGCGCAGCGGATTGTCCTCGAGGCGCTTCTTGGCGTGATCACTGAGCGCCTCAGCGCGCGGCCGCAGGTGTTCGGTCAGCGCGGCGCGGTAGGCTGCGCGACTCTCCAGGCCACCGATCGAATTGATGGCGACGGTCACGTCGGTAATGCCCAGCCCTTTTAGGAAGCCGTACAGAAGGTCGAGCAACTCGGCGTCGCAAGCCGGGCTCGCATCGCCGTACAACTCGCAGCCGGCCTGATGAAATTGGCGATAGCGGCCGCGCTGCGGCTGCTCAGCCCGAAACATGGCGCCAATGTAGTACCAGCGGGACACCGGCTCCTGAGCCTGCACGCTGTTCGTCAGATACGCGCGAGCGGCACCCGGGGTGCCCTCCGGGCGGAGCACGTAGGTGTCGCCGCTGCGCTCGATCTCGAACATTTGCTTTTCGACGATTTCGGACGTCTCGCCCGTAGACCGCACGAATAGCTGCTTGTGCTCGAGGATCGGCGTCCGAACCTCGGAGAAACCGCCCAAGGCCATGGCGTTGCGAAAGGTTTGCTCGACGCGCTGCCAGCGTCGGACCTCGTCGGGGAGGATGTCGTTCGTCCCCTTGACGGCGCGAAATTGCATGACTTTCAGATCCTGAAGGACCGGGCAGGGCGAGCCGCGGCCGACCGCGCTTATGCTCGGATGGGCGGGTCGGGTCAAGCTCGTGTACCGTTTTTCGCCGAGGGGCGGGTTCCAATGCTAAACACGCCCGGTATGCGGGCTGCAGCCGTGGACCTCGGAAAAGTCCGTGTCGGGCTGGCTGTTGCTGACGAGCTCGGCCTGATGGCCCATCCGCGCCAGTACCTGGACGGCCGCGATCAGCGCCGGGTAGTGGCCGATTTGGCGCGTCTGGCCGAGGCCGAGGGCATCACCGTGTTCGTGATCGGCCTGCCGCGCCAGTTGAACGGCAAAGAGGGCTT
>DATEPG010000040.1:0-7083 GCA_035273265.1 Polyangiaceae bacterium | reverse complement strand
TCGGGTTCTTGCTCCGAAGGCAAACCGGCGACTTGTTGCGATAGCTCGCTGAACGCGGTTTGATCGAGCGCGGTCCATGCGCTCTTCTGCTGGTACTTTTCTACCATTCTGCGCCTAGCCCGCACTACGAAGTTGTCGACGTTCATGGCCGCTACTTCCGCTTGTAGGATCGCGGACACGTCGCCCTCCAACGCGGGCGCTACCTGACCTCGGTAGCCGCCGGGAGGGCCCTCACCAATGCGGAGCTTGCCGAGCGTGCCAAGCAGGTCGAGCCGGGTCTTGAATAGGCGGGTGCCCAGTGATTCGCTCAGTGAACCCTCGGTCGCGGGCGGATTGGCGCCGAAGAACTCGAGGTTTTGGCAAAAGTCGAAGATGTAGAAGAATTTCTTGTCTAGGCCTGGGCCAAAGAGGTCGGGCTTGAGGCGCGTTCCGCGGCCGACCATCTGTGCGAATTTGGTCTTCGAGCGCACGAGCTTGAAAAAAACCAGGTTCACGACTTCCGGCACGTCGATCCCCGTGTCGAGCATGTCGACCGAGATGGCGATGTGTGGCGCCTTGCTCGGCTCTGAAAAAGCGTCGATCAAGGACTGCGCATACGGCAGCTTGGAATGGATGACGCGCGCGAATGCGCCCTTGTAGTTCGGGTAATTCTTGTCGAAGCGCTCGCCGATGAACTCGGCGTGCAGCTGGTTCTTGGCGAAGACAATCGTCTTGCCGATGCGGTCGCCACCCTCCACTTGCTGGCCACGCGTCATCAAGTATTCGAGCACCTTGTCGACCGTATCTTGATTGAACAGCCACTTGTTGACGGCCGCACCTTCGACCCGGTCTGGCGCCTCGGCACCGTCCTCCGACCATTCTTGTTCGTCCCACTGTTCACGCTCTTCTTCAGAGAGCTCGTCGTAGGTGATGCCTTCCCGAGGGAACTTGAGCGGCACGGAGACGGCTTGGGCGGGCACCAGAGCCTTGTCCTTCACTGCGTCCGACAAGTCATAGGCGTCCGTAGGGACGCCCTTCTCCAAGTCGAATAAGCCGTAGGTGTTGCTGTGCACGTCCTCCTTGGGAGTCGCAGTCAGCCCGACCAAGTAGGAATCAAAGTACTCGAAAATGGCAGCGTACTTTTGATACACCGAGCGGTGCGCCTCATCGATCACGACCAGATCGAAGTGCCCGGCGCCAAATCGCCGCTCGTCAGCTAGCTTGTCGTCGATCAGCCCCATCATCGTCTGATAGGTGCTGACGTACACGCGCCCGGTCGACTCGCGCTCCATGACGAGGTTGACCGGGCTCGAGTCCGGCAAATTCTTCTTGAAGGCGCCCACCGCTTGATTCACCAGCGCGGTCCGGTCCGCCAAGAACAGCACACGCTTGACCCAATTGGCGCGCATCAGCTGATCGCAGAGCGCGATCACCGTACGCGTCTTGCCGGCGCCGGTCGCCATCACCACCAACGCCTTGCGTTCGCCATCGCGTTCGAACGCCTCGCCGATGCGGCGAATCGCGCGCAGCTGGTAATAGCGATCCACAATTTCGGAGTTGATGGCCGTGGCCGCGAGTGATTGGCGCGTCGACCGGCGCTGAATCATCAGCTCCAGCTCCGGCTTCTTGAAAAAGCCTGACACGGCGCGCGGGCCGCCGGGCTGCGTGTCGTCCCACAGCATGTGCTCATAGCCGTTGCTGTAGAACACGATGGGGCGCTGAGCGAAGCGCTGCTCGAGGCAATCGGCGTACAGCTTCGCCTGTTGCTGCCCGAGCTTGGCGGAAACCCGAGTTCGCTTGGCCTCCACCAGCGCGAGCGGCCTGCCGTCGTCGCCCCAGAGCACGTAGTCGACGAAACCCGTGCCATCGACATTGGGCATCCCCGTGACTTCGAACTCACGGTCCCGCGAATGATCGAGCGCCCAGCCCACCGCTTTCAGGTCCTCGTCGATCAGCAGATCGCGGGTGACAGCTTCCGAGTAGTCGTGGGTATCGGGGATGAGGACGTTGGCCAGCTTGGCCGCCGCGATCTCTCGACGCAGCCGCTCGATTTCCTCGTCCTTGACCGCGTCCTTCGCCAGGATCTCCGATAGCTTTTCATCCCGCGCGGCCAGCGCGGCTTCCAGCTTGAGCAGCTGGTCGACGGTCTGCTTCGGGATCGGCGTGGTCTTCGGCAGCGCGTCGGGATTGAAGACCAGCTGCGGATGCGGCGGCTGGTGCCGTGCATACGTGCGTGCGAACCAATACGCGACGTGAAACAACTCACGCACCACGTTGAGCGCGTCCGCCTGCTGTACGGGGCGACTGTGCACGGCGTGATTGCCCAGCGTGATGATCAGCCGCGCCTTGTAGAAGACGGCGTTACCCGCGACGACTTTGAACGTGGGCTCGTGTACGAGCGCGCTGATCTGGTCCTGGTACGGCAGGCGCAGCGCGCTATCGGCCTTGAACGCCCACTTGACTAGCAGCTCGAGCCCGCGGCGCGCTTGGAAGCAGGCGCTACGCGGATCGCTGTGCGCGAGCTCTTCCGCCCGAGCCGCAGCCTCGTGGATGGCGGGCCATTCGCCCTGAAGGAACGCGAAGTTGCTGGGCGACTGGTTCATGCGGGCTCCCCACTGTGGTTAACCCACAATCATTACGGCAACTTAGGTCGATGTCGCAAGTTCTGTCGCAAGTTTGTCGCAAGTTTTCGCGCGAGTTAGTCGCAACTTTCCAGCCGGGCTCTCACGCCTTTTCCTTGAGCCGATAGGCCAAGTTGTTGGTCTCCCCCTCGTGCAGCACCAAGCCCTTGGTCTCCAAGGCGGCCAAATCACGCTGCAGCGTGCGACGACTGACCCCGGGGCACAGCTCCTCGAAGTTCCGGATATCGAGGCTTTGGCCGCCCAGCAGCCGTTCGACCGCCAGCGCTTGGCGCGCGTTCAGCTGGTGATGCTGGACCAACACATCGCGCCGAATCACTCGCTCCCCCTGTGCCTTCACCTCGCTCAGCTGGGTCGACAGGCCCTCCACAAAGAACTCGAGCCAGCCCGTCAGATCCAAATCCTGCTCACGCACATTCTGGATGGCACGATAGAACTGCAAGCGATCGCGATCGTAAAACTCGCTCAAAGTGAACAAGCGCTTGAAGTCGTAGCCCGTTGCGTACAGGCACAAAGTCGATAACAGCCGTGAAGTGCGACCGTTGCCGTCCACGAACGGGTGGATGTGCACCAGTTGAAACTGAGCGATGCCCGCCACCAGCACGGGATGAATGGTCGATTCAGCGCGTAGCCACTGGACCAACTGCAGCATCAGCTCGGGCACGTCATCCGGCGGAGGTGGCGTGTAGATCACGGCGCGGGTCTTGCTGTTGACCACGTAGTTCTGCACCGTCCGATAGCGCCCGGGCGCGCCCTCACCCCCGCGCACACCCTCCACCAAGCGCTTGTGGATCTCACGGATCAAGCCCTCCGTGACCGGCTCGCCACTGCCGAGGTACTCCGAGACCAAGTTGAACGCATCCCGGTAGTTGAGCAGCTCCCGCACATCGTCCGGGCGCGCCGCATCCACCGTTTCGCCCGCCCAAACTCGCTCCGCCTGCGCCAACGTGAGCTCGGTGCCCTCGATGTGCGTCGTGGCATGCGCCTCAACCAGCAGTGCCCGCTGGCTCATGCGTCGTACCCAGTCCTCGGAGAGCGTCGCCGCCTCCAAGAAGCCCCGCGCCCGCTCGATCGCCGTCAGCCCTGCCGTGATGCGGTGGCTGATGGTGAAGCGCGGAACGAAGGCGGCCGGCATTGCTAGAGTTCGCCGCGAAAGGCGCGGTGTTGGAGGGATGCGAAGAGGGCGTTGAGTTCGGCGAGGGAACGCCGTTGAGCCGATTTTAGGTTTTCGACGGCAGCGATGCGACTGGCAAAGGTCTCCTGGACGGTCAACGGCGGGACGCGCACGGGCACCTTCCTAATTATGCCCATATTCAGGCCGGCCATTATGGCTCCCTTCGCCGTCTGTTCAAGGTACTGCCGAGCGATCGGATGCCGCAGAAAATAAGCGTGCAGAAACAAAGGCGAGCAGACCTGTTGGTCGAGCGTGATGCAAAAAAGATGCTTTGTATTGACGGCTACTGGCACATCTTCGGGCACAACAGCACAGCGACCACACGTTCCCATGATGCTGATCAAAACATCGCCAGGATGAACCGTGTAGCGCTTCAGTTGGCGGTACTTTTCGGGCGAAATGAAACGTGGTTCCCCCCACGTAAATTCGTTGCTGACCACATTGTCGATGCCCAGCACGGCAATTCCAGTTTTTGTGAACTCGCTATGCAGCAACTGGCTGCCGAACGGACCCGTACGCATCGAACCGTCGCCCGTCGATGCAAGGTCTTCGACGCGGCGTAGAGGCCATGTCTCTGATTCAGCGCCGCCGAAGAGGTCGAGGAAGATGGATTGGGTTAGGGTGTCGAGTTGGGCGAGGGCGGCGCGACGCTTGGTCCGCAACGCCTCCGCCCGATCCAACACGTCCGCAATCCGCCGCTGCTCGACCAAGGGCGGCAATGGGATCTGCCAAGCCTCCATTCCGCCCTTCGTCATGTGCAGCATTGCGACGCCGTGCGACGCCGCCCTCACCTTGGCAGTTATCCAGTCCAAGAGATGGTACGCGAAACCTTTATCGAGTTCGTTCCCCGGGACGACGCGCCAGATGTGATAGTGAAAGATGCTTCTCGGACCCGTCCAAACATACGGGCCAAAGCTCGCCGACCAGGCAAACAGCAGATCGCCCGCAGAGCAGTATTTGTCGTCAGGCAGCGACAGATCGGAATAGTACCAGCGGTCGCCTCCATTGAGGTTCTGAATTCGGATGACCGGAGTACCCAAGCTCAACAGCTCGTGCTGTGCATACGCGCGTCCGTTGATTAACTGCGCGCAATCGCCCAAGGCTCGCCATTGCCAACCTGAGGCTATCGGTCGTGCGAGGGATGCGGTCACGCGATGAGCCCCTTGAGCTTCTTGAGGCCATCCTGAATCTCTGATTCGAGGGCGATCAAATTGGCTAGGATGTCTTGCGGTGACGAATGTCTCGACTCTTCATGAACCACTTCCTTGTAACGGTTCACGCTGAGGTCATACCCCTGCGCCGCAATATCTTCTTTACGCACGCAGAAACTCTGCGCCGTCCGCGCGCGCTTCTTCTCCTTCCCTTCCCGCTCTTCCCAACGCTTCAAAATGTCGGGCAAGTTATTCTTTTCGTGCTCCTCGGGCTTCAACTTGGTCGCCGGGCTCACCCCGAGCTTGCTCTCATCCAACAATGGCGCGCGCTTGTCATCAAGCGACCAACCATCCGCGTCGCAGTCATAGAACCACACGTTGTCCGTCCCGCCAGAGTCGGTCTTCGTGAACAACAAGATGGCAGTCGAAACGCCCGCATATGGCTTGAAAACGCCGCCCGGCAGCGAGATCACGCCGTCGAGCTTCTGCTCTTCAACGAGCTTCCGCCGCAGCTCTTTGTGCGCATTGCTCGATCCAAAAAGGACGCCATCCGGCACAATCACCGCCGCGCGCCCGCCGGTCTTGAGGAGCCGCAGGAACAGCGCCAAAAATAGCAGCTCAGTTTTCTTGGTTTTGACAATGCTCTGCAGATCTTTGGCCGTGTTCTCGTAGTCGAGCGAGCCGGCAAATGGCGGATTGGCGAGCAGTAGCGTGTAGCTTTCTGCTTCGTCCACGTGCCCTTGGGCGAGCGAGTCGCGGTAGGTGATGTTCGGGTTCTCGATGCCGTGCAGGAGCATGTTCATGCTGCCAATGCGCAGCATGGTGTTGTCGAAGTCGAAGCCGTTGAAGGCCTTCGAGTGGAAATGCTTCTTCAACTTGGCGTCGCGTAAGATCTCCGGGTGGCGTTCACGCAGGTACTCGCCCGCAGCGACCAAGAAGCCAGCGGTACCGCACGCTGGATCGCAGATCACGTCTTTCGGACCCGGTGCCATTAGCTCCACCATCAGGCGGATGATGTGGCGCGGCGTGCGAAATTGGCCATTTTGGCCCGCGCTGGCGATCTTGCTCAGCATGTACTCGTAAATGTCGCCTTTGGTGTCGCGCGCTTCCATCGGCAACTCGCCGAGCAGATCGACCACTTTGACCAGCAGGCCCGCGTTCGGGATGGTGAAGCGCGCGTCCTTCATATGGTGCGCGTAGGTCGAGTCGTCACCGCCGAGCGTGCGTAGGAACGGGAACACGTAGTCCGAAACGATCTCGAACATCTCCGCCGGACTCTTGGTGCTAAACTGAGACCAGCGCAGCTCGCTGTACGCGCGCTTTTTCTTCGGAACCTTGCCGGCCGGGAAAATGCGGCGCTCCATGGGCTTGCCGAGCGTGTTGGCTTTGTTCTCTTCGCGTAGTTCGAGATCATCGAGGCGCTTTAGAAACAGCAAGTACGTGATCTGCTCCATCACCTCGAGCGGGTTGGAGATCCCACCGGACCAAAAGGCGTCCCAGATCTTGTCGACTTTGCTGCGTAGCTCGCCCGTGATCATTTTCTGAGGGTTCTCACGTCAGGCGCCCGGCTTCAATGCCTGGATGCCCAGCTTTTCCATGCGGTCGCCCAGGACCTGCGGACTGCCCAATCCAAGCAGCTTTGCCGCGTGAGTCTTGTTGCCCGAAGCTTCCTGGAGGGCTTGCACCACATAGGGTCGGCTGGCCTCGAGCAGGACCTCGTTGAGATTGAATCCTGGCCCTAGCTCAGCCAACCCGGCCGCGCGCGACCGCGGACTGGTGCTGCCGTGGAAGAGCGCGGCGCGTACGTCCTGCTCTGAAAGCACCGCTTCACTGCTCCAGACGGTAGCGCGCATGAGGGTATTCTCTAGCTCCCGCACGTTGCCCGGCCACCCGTAGTTCAGGAGCGCATTGCGTGCCCCCGGTGAGAGGGCCTTCGCCCGGTAGCGAAGCTCTTCCTCCTGGCCTTTCTGGTTTGCCTTCTTCAGCAGCGCGTCGATCAGTGGTTGCAGATCTCCCTTTCGCTCACGCAACGGCGGCAGGTGCAGAAGGGCCACGGCCAATCGATAAAACAGATCCTCGCGAAATCGCCGAGCTTGAACTTCCAGAGCCAAGTTGCGATTGGTCGCGGCGATGATGCGGA
>DATEPG010000039.1:0-9048 GCA_035273265.1 Polyangiaceae bacterium | reverse complement strand
GCTTCCGTCCGGAAAACGACGCAAGTATTCATCGGCAATGCGGCGTGCACTCTCAGGACCCAGCAACTCGTTCGAAAGAATCATCTTTCGCCCCAGGGCTTCCGCGGCATAGGCGCCGCTCGGCGCGCGGGACAGGTACTCCTCGTACCTGCTGATTGCCTCGCGTTTTCCGCTGGCACGCGACTCCTCCGTGCGACCAAGCAAGAAGATCGCGTCGAGTGAGCGCGGCGAGTTCGGAAAGCGCCGGCGTTGCGCAAGCAGGGCCGCCCGAGCCAACTCCGTACGTCGGCGATAGCGCGCAGCATCGGCGAGCGCGAACAGCTCGCCGCTCGAGGCGGTCTGCAGCGTCGGGTCCACACCGTCCCGTTCGACGTCCGCCAGGATGCTATCCCACTGGCCGCTGGCCAGCGCCTCTCTCCAGCGGCGATCGCTGCCGCGCGCCGTGGGCGTCGCGGAATTCGGCGCTACCGGTGTGGTTCGCGGTTCGGCTGAACTGCTCGGCGGTTGCAGGTTGGATGCTGGCGCCGCTTGCAAAGAGGGAGTCTGGGGCATCGACGCAGCGTCCGCGGTGTCGAGATCGACAGTCTGTTCGGAGCGCGGCTCGGTGATGAGCGTCTCCGCTTTCGGCAAGTTCACGCTCAACTTCTGGCCAGGTCGCAGCACCAGTTCTTCGCTCAAAACCGGTCCGCTTACCGCCACTCTTCCGCGTTGCAAGCTCACCTCTAATTGCTCACTCGCCGGATCCCAGATGACCGTAAACTCGGTGCCTCGAACGTTGACCATGAACGGACCAGCTTCCACCGACCACTGGTGGCCTTGGCTGTGCGCAATCCGAAACGATGCCGTGCCGCGATCGATCGTGAAGGTCGCTCCTGCTCTTCCCACGGAACGCAGTCGCCCGCGCGTACCTGGAGTCAACGCGAATTCGCTGCCCTCGTTGAAGATGAGTTTGATCCCGGCGCGGCCAGACTCGGACAAATACCCGCTCTCGAGAAGCTTGCCGCCCTCGACCCTTGCCACCGCCACCGGCCCCTCGGAAAAGCCGCCGAGACCGCGAAAGTGCCAGGTAATGGCGATCCCCAGCACGAGGCAAAGTACAACGCTGGCCGCGATGGACGACCAACGCAGGATCCTCGGCTTGCTCGAGCCCTCCGAGAACTGGCTGGCCCGCAACGCGTTCAGCCCCCGCTCGAGCTCCTGCTCAGTCGGAGGCTGGACCGCGCCCCGCAAGAGCTGCGTCAGCGCACTGAGGGCGCGAGAGTCCGAGGGTTCGCGCGGAGTGCTGCTCACCTTGCCTCGAAATTTCCGTCAACGTAAGCCATCAGGCTCGGATCTGTCTCGACCCAACGAGACAAACGCTTGGACACGTTCAGCATGGATCGCTTCACCGTCGAGGGAGCGATATCCATCGTGGTAGCGATTTCCTCCACGGTCATCGCTTCCACCCGCCTCAGGATGAACACGAGTCGATCACGGGTCGATAGACGATCGAGCAGGATATAAAATCTGCGGAGAGCGTCACGCGACTCCAGATCCAGCGTAAAATAGCGAAGCTCTGCCAGTGTTTCAGGATCTTGGAATGAAAGCCAAGCTCTGAGCCGCCGGTGACGAAGTTGCGATTTCAGCGTTCGGATCGCGATGGAATAGACGAAGCTACGCAAGCGCTCGGGCTCGCGTAGCGTTTTCACGCTGCGAAATAGCCGGATGAAGGCGTCCTGAGCCACATCCTCGGCCTCCGTTCTCGACCCCAGAGCCCGTTCCGCCGTCATCAGCACCATGGGTGCAAATCGGCGCCAAGCCTCGCTCACCGCCCAGGGCTCACCGGCGATCAGTCCCCGGGCAAGCTCGGCATCGCTTGCTTCTCCGCGGTTTTTGCCGACAGCAAGGAACAGAACGGCTCGAGAGCGGCTGGGCATGGGTGGCGCAAGGGGTGCTGCGGTGGCTCCCACCTGGGCAGTCGCTGAGACCTCGGGAAGTGGTTCACCTTTCGCCAACTGAGTAGACGCTAGAATGCGCTAGCGGCCGAGCGGCCGCCAGCGCGAATGCGTGTCCCGCCCTGGGATGTTCTTGGACTCCACTTTCCTACGCAGCATTGGCGGTTCGCTGGGCTTGACAGCGCAAACTCCGAATTTAGCTTCCTTTTCGAGGTCACAGGGACCTCTCGAAGCCGACGAATCAGAAGGAAAAGGAGGTAGTCATGATCACCACGTCGAGTAGCTTTTCACCCATCGAACGCTTCGTCGACCAAGTATTGAACGACGTCATGGGCGCCCCCGTTGGCGGTAGCCTCGCCGCCCGTAGCTTCGCCCCGCCGGTCGACATCCTCACGAGTGAGTCGGAGGTCCGCCTGTGCTGGGACGTCCCGGGATTGAAGCAGCAGGACTTGGAGCTCAGCATCGAAAATGGCGTACTGACCGTCAAAGGCGATCGCAAGTACGATGGCAATGCCAACGAACGCGCCTGGCTAGGTCGGCGCTATGGCGCTTTTTCCGCTTCATACGAGCTACCGGACTACGCCGACACCGAAAATGTAGTGGCTGAACTAGCCGACGGCGTCTTGTCCGTTCGCATCCCAAAGCAAGAACGTGCCAGGCCGAAGCGAATTTCGATCTCGGTAACTGGAACCGAAGCTCGGAAGCAGCTCGAGGACTCGAAGCACTGAACCCGAACCCCTTTCGCGAGCGCCGTTATCGCTCGCGAGTAGCCAGCCTCGCCCGCGGCGATGCTGCGGGCGAGGCTATCGTTCATCTCGTTTGGAAAGCGACATCGACATGCCAAAGCGTCGCGAACCCTCGCAAGCGCTGAGCCTCAGCCAACTTCGCAGAGAAGTGAGGACCGCCCTAGAGTTGGCGATCGCCGCACTTGCCCCTACTCCTCTGGTCGACGAGCTGGCGACCAACGCTGGCTTGCTCGAGGCGTTGGCACAATTTCCGCACGACGCTTCGCCGGTCGTGGCCAACAGCGCGAGAGTGACCCAAGCGTCGGAACAGGCCCTCGAGAAGTGGCAACAGTGGCGGTCAACCGAGCATCGGCGCAAGGGCAGCGCCTGATGCAGCGCTCTGCCTCCAATACGGGGCAGTTCTCCCCGGTGTGGCATAGAAGTCACCAAATAAACTAGCCGAACTGGCGGCGCTGAACGTAGCGACACGACTTCGGCCTAGTTTTCGCTTCGGCGCGAAACGTGCACTCGCCTGCCCAGCGCCAATGCGCAGCTGAAGGGTCAGGCAGTGAAATTTACATACGACACGGGGATTAAACGTAAACTGTTTCAGAACGTTCGCCTCTTGGGGAGCTGGGATTCGGAGGGTCGGCACAGCGACCAATGGACCGAATGCCCGATGCAGGAAGCGGTCGGCGTCGATGGCGCAAACCTGTTCGTGGCGGACGTCACGCTGCAGGCTTCGGAGGTAGGAAAGGAGTTCTCCTGGCGAGTGCTCCTAGACGGCCCGCTCGGCCTCGACCGTGAGGGGATTGTTACCGAGCGTCCCGGGTTTGGCCACCGGGCACAGCTGCGCACGTTCACCTTACAGGACAACGGAAACGCTGACGAGCAGTGCTACTACCTGACGCACGTTCGGCGGCTCGGCGCACGCAAGCTGCGTTCCGCTGACGGCATCGAATGCGGGTTCCGCTTCGCCGTTTGGGCTCCCAATGCCCTGGCCGTCGAGCTCGTTTTTGGCGATCGGGCGTGCGGCTACATTGCAGACGACGGCAGCGGCATCGACCCGAACAAGCCTGTCATTCCACTGCAGAAGGCCGAGGACGGGGTGTGGAGCGTGACGCCGGACGCGGCGCCGGAGCTGCGCAATTGTCAGGAGCTGATCGGCGCGCCGTACATGTACCGCGTCAAGCGCGACGACGGCAGTGTGGTGTACCGGACCGATCTGCATTCGCGCGGTCAAATCGGAACGGGCGACGAGAACCCAAACGGAGCGCCCTTCAAGGGAACCCCCGCAACGCTGGACGGCGTGGTGAGCTGCTCGCTAGTAATCGACACGGAGGTCGTGTGCGCGGACGCCAAAGGTGATTCGGGGCAGGTCATTTCCGAGGAAGAGTTTTGGCGCGACGAATTCAATCATGGCGTGCCTTTCCCTCATCGAATCCAGGACATGGTGATCTACGAGCTGCACGTTGGCTCGCTCGGCTTCGGCCAAGATCGACCCGGGAATTTCGACGATGCGATGGCGTTGCTCGATTACCTCGTGGCGCTCGGCGTCAACGCCGTCGAGCTGCTGCCGATTGCCCAGGCCAACGGGACACGGACTTGGGGCTACGGAAATTCCCACCACTTCGCGATTGAATCCAGCGCGGGCGGCCGCGACAAATTCAGGCACTTCGTGCGTGCTTGCCACCAGCGCGGCATCGCCGTCATCGTCGACGTCGTCTACAATCATTACGTACCCAACGGCGAGCGCGCGCAATGGCGGTACGATTCGACCAACGACGAAAAGAATATCTACTTTTGGTACGAAGGAAAAACCTCCGATTATCCGACGGCGGACGGTGGCTACATCGACAACATGTCGACAGGCTACGCTCCGCGCTTTCACGAAGAGACGGTGCGGAAGCTCTTCACCAGCAGCGCTGCGGCCTTGGTGATCGATTTTCACGTCGACGGTTTTCGCGTGGATCAGACCACGTCGATTCACTCGTACGGCGTGCTTCATTCGGATGGCCGCGTAGCGAGCGTCGCCAACGCGGAAGGTGCGAAATTTCTGCGCGAATTGAGCCGAACCCTGCGCTTGATCAAGCCGACCATCCTGCTGACCTGCGAAGATCACTCTGACTGGGTGCTCGTCACCGAACACCCGGATGGCGCGGGCTTGGGCTTCGACGCGACTTGGTACTCGAACTACTATCACAACCTGATTGGAGACACCGGCCGCGGTAGTGACTGTGCGAATTTGCTGCGCACGGCGGGTATGGGGGGCGACGGGGAATTGGCGATGGATCGCTTTGCGGGCATCCTGGCCGCGACGGGCCGCAAGACCGTCGTGTATCACGAGTCACACGATGAGGCCGGCAACTCAGAGCACTCCGGTCGGACGCTGATGGTGGCAATCGCCGCCGAAAAAGGCGCGCCCCCACCGGAAGGTGAACTCCGAGCGATTGCCGAGGCACGCTGCCGGTTCGTCGCAGGAATGACCCTGCTGTCCGCCGGGACGCCCATGTTCCTGATGGGCGAGGAAATCGGTGCGGTGAAGGACTTCACCTACAACGGGTTCATGGAGAACCGAGAGGACTTGCACGGCGGGCGAGCCGGCATCGGCAAGCACTTGTTTCGGTTCTATGCGGACCTAATTCGGCTTCGCCGACGCCATCACGCGCTCTCCACACCGAACATCGAAGTTCGGCACGTTCACAATGCGGACCGGGTCTTGGCCTTTCAGCGCTGGAGCGGTCCCGAGCACTATATGATCGTCTCGACCTTGAGCGATTTCGGGTACCCCGATGGATACACCGTGAGTGTGCCACACGACGCGCGCGGGAACTGGCGCGAAATCTTCACCAGCGACGCTGCGGTATACGGCGGGGCCGGCGTGTCCAACGTAGAAACGGTCTCCGCGCCGGAGGGGGAACTCACGGTCAAAGTCCCGGCACGCGGGTTCGTCGTTCTCCGGCACATGCCGTGAGGAGCGTTCCTTCACTTCGCGGGGGAGTCGGCTTTACCGGCCGACTCCTTTTGGTTCATGAGCTTGGCTAGGGCAAGGATGCGCTCGATGTCCCAACTCAGGATCTTGCGCACGGCATCGAGCCCCTCTTTCGATAGAAAGTAAGAGAGATCCGCTTGAACGCCGTTCCTATGCTGGTGGATGTGGGTCGTGGTCACGAGGCTAGTACCGTGGAACAAGCTCCGAAGCCCGGTCAGCGCCGCGCCGAACTCCGGCCCGCCCACCAGCGCAATTAGACTGCTTTGCGCTTCGAACGACTGAAAGCTGAGTGACATGTTTTTTTGCGCCAGGAACGGCGCGAGCTCCGCGCGCGCGGCGAGCGTTTGACCGGGCACGGGATGGGTCGCGTGCAGCAGCGCTTGCACCAGTTGCTTTTCGTCGAGCCCGAATCCGATCCAGTCCGAGCCCGCGGCGTCCGCGGCCGGTACGACGATCAAGGTCAGGGTCATCGGCGCTTGGGGCGCGCCCCAGCGGTTCAGCGAGGAGTCAGGCGCTCGATAGTTGTAGTAGCGCTTGGAAACGCCGCCGGACTCTGAAACGCCGCCGGACTCGAGCTCTTTTTGTAGCTGCACCACCGCTTGCCTGGTGAGCGAGATGCGCGTCACCGTCGCGGCCGGCAGCCCCTTCAGCGTGACGTTCTTCCTGACGCTAGTGACGAAGGGCAGCTCCTTCCTTTTCTTTGGCGGTAGCCCTTGCAGCAAGCCGACCAGGGTATCGACCCAGTGCTCCGTGAACTGCGCGCAGCGCGCTGCGCTCGGCATGGCGACCAGGTACTGACCGAGCGTCGCGCGCGCAAGTATGTCGAGCGGAACCTTCGGGCCCTGCTTGGCGACTTTGAGCTTTTTCGGATTCGTGTACGCGCTGAGCTCGCTCGGGTCGGCCGGGATGTTCGCGACCACGGACTGTTCCGCGCGGAGGCAAGGCGAATCCAGCGCGGCGATCAGTTCGGGCACGAGTCGGTCGACGGTCTTCGCGTCTTCGGCGCTCAGCATCCCGAGCTGGCTGCCAGGACCAAACTCTTGGAACGCCGTCTTCGCCAGGTTCACGAGCGCCGACTGAAGCACGGCGCTGCGCTCGGCCGGCATGCCGTAGCTGTACCAGGCCCCGCCCACGTCCTTCGGCAGGTTCAAGAATGCGTTCGGCGCGCCGCGGACCTTGGCGGCGCCAGCGAGGGCGCTTTCCACCAACCAGGGTTCGGGCGAACGCAGCGCGAGCGTCATGCTGGCTTCGAACTGGCCGCGTTCGTTCGGCCCTCCTTCTAAGCGCAGCGTCTGCGCGTTCGCCACCCAAGCGTCGACTTCCTCGACCAGGTTCAGCGCCAGGTTCTCGAGTAGGCGGCTGGTATTCCCGTCGTTCTCTGCCAGAGCATGCAGAGCCGAAAGGGTGGCGGCGCGCGATGGTCCCCACAGCTCTTTCAGCGGCTGTGGTCGAAGCTCAACGAACAGGGGTGCGGCCGAGAGTGGTTCCAGCGGCAGACCGCGCGCTAGGTAGGCGTACAAACGCCGCGTCACGTCCGGATGGTCGCTGCAGATCAGCCTGGCCTTGGCGCCGCCCAGCGCCGGCGTCACCAGGCAGTTGCCGCGCTCGTAAGCGTTGCTAGTCCAGCGTTTGAACCCGATGCTCTCGTAGGCCGCTGGTGCGTAGCGCGTCAGCGGCAACGAGACAGCAGCCAAAAAGTGGCTCTCGATTGAGTCGGGCGCTGCGCCTGGCGGCCCGTCCTCACCGTCGTTGCTCTTGTCCGCCTCACCGTTTTCGCATTTGGCCAGCTCGCCATCCTCGCAGTTGGCCAGCTCGTCCTCCTCGCCCTCCCCCCTCGGAGCGGGCGCCTCCACGTCCTTGCTGCGTTGAAAGTTGCGATCGAACGTAGCGACGAACTCGACGGGCTGAGTCAGATCCCAATCGTCGAGCAGCTCGTCTCCCTCTGCCTCGATCAGCTTCTTCTTCAGGTAAGCGATCACGGGAGATGCCTGCTCGAGCTTGACCCATTGACGGTAGTCTCGCGCGCGACCCACCGCTATCACGCCGACCGGCGCCGGCACCGGCACGCTCGCGGCGTCCGCCGCGCTGGCTCTCGCTGCGATCGCGGCTTCGGCGCTCAGCGGCGTGTTCTTGGGCGCTCCGCCGCAGGCGACCAACCAGCACGCCACGAGCGAAGCCGTTGCGGCCGCTAGCGCGCGCCGCCTCCAGGCACCAGTCCGCGCCAGCTTCGCTTGCTCGAGGCTATCGTCCCGGCGTTGGCTTCGTCGTGCGGAGTCCATCATCCTGCCGTCAAAATCCATTTGCATCCTATTTGCAACGAGTCTGTGTTCGTCGGATGACGATGAGCGACCTCAGCTGGCCCGTGCGACAGCTAACTTCGGCGGCCGCGTAGAGCGCGCTCCGAGAGCTCGCATTCCCGTCTTCATTTGCTGTATCGTCTAGGTTTTACAGGCTTTTTTGGGGTTGAATCGATAGACCGCGCGGTGTATGACGCGAGCGTCAGTCTAAAGCAGAGCACACGGGCCCATCAGGGTCCCTTCCTGCACGGGAGAACGCATGGGCCAAACTTGGGGTTTTCGCAGTTCGATCCTAGCCACCGCCGCAGCGGGCCTCTTGGCGTGCCATCCGGCCAGCATCGACGACGCGTCGGAGACCGACACGGTCGTGACGCGACGAGCGGAGGGCTACAACTACTCGCAGAATTCGACCTTCGCCATCCCGGCCAAGATCGCCGATCTGTGCAAGGTGGACACCGACAAGTTCCCGATCGGTGAGGGCGGTGCACGCGGCGACGGCGACTCGCCTGACCTCGATTGCAACGACATCACGCACGCCTTCGACACGCAAATCCTGGACAAGCTCAGCCGCGAGCTCGAAGCGCTCGGCTATGTGAAAGTCGAAGCGAGCGAGAACCCGAATCTCGCGCTGCTGGTCGGCGCGATCTCGTCGAACAACTGGGTGGCGTATACCTGGTATCCTTATTACCCGTACTACGGCTGGCCTCCCTATTACGGCTGGGGCATCTACTACCCGTACTACCCGACCACGAGCGTCGTAAATTACCCGACGGGCACTCTGATGATGGAGCTCGTGTCGTTGAAGGACGTGGATTCGGAAGAGATGCGCACACCGAGCATCTGGTCCGGCTCTGTCGCTGGCCTACTCGCCCAAAGTGACCTGGACCCCCTGACGCGCATCAACCGGACCATCGATCAGGCATTCGCTCAGTCACCGTATCTCAAGGTAGGGAACAAATGATCGCCCTCACCCGGCTCGCCGCATTCACCGCCACGCTCGCGCTCAGCGCGGGAACGGCTTTTGCGCAGAGTGCGCCACCCGCAGCACCAGGCGCGGGTCCAGCTCCGACGCAACCACCGCCTGCGGCCGCGCCGGCACC
>DATEPG010000038.1:0-12992 GCA_035273265.1 Polyangiaceae bacterium | reverse complement strand
ATGTTGGAGCAATTCAACGCACGAATACACCAGCGCGCTCAGCTCGAATTGGACGCGATCAACGCCAAGTACGGCGCAGCGGGCGAGGCTGTTGTGGCTCAGTTCAAGACCCGTGCTCACCAAATCGACGACGAGACCGAGGCGAGCCTCGCAGACGCGCGGCGACAACGCGCCGCTCTTGCTGGTGCCGCTGCTGGCTTCCGGGCGGCGGGGGACAGTCTGGCAAGCGTTCCGCCCCAGAGCACCGCACCTGCAATCGCCAGCGCTCCCGGTGGCTGCTCGAGCGACTACGAGTGCGGCTTCGGCAGCGCCTGCAAGAAGGACTCGGGGGCATTTCGAGGCATCTGCGCTCAAGCCGTGAACGCCTACGGCAACCCGACCTTCCAAGCCCCACGCGCGGACTCGATCGGGCCTGGCACCGGCGACTGCTCGTTCGACACCGACTGCTCGGTCGGCTTCCGCTGCGTGAAGAGCAGCGGTGGGCTCCGCGGGAATTGCCTGAAGTAGCGCCACGTCAGCTGCCCGCACGCGAGGTGCTGGCCCGAAGCCAGCCCCCCGCCCTGGCCCGCATCACCACGACGCTCACCGCCCGCCACCTCGGCCGCGGCTTCGCAGGCGCAAAACACCGGTAGAATCGCGTCTGAGTTTTGTCCCAAACGTTTTGCCCAGTGCTCCGGTTTCTAGCGGTTTCTGGAGGTCTCGCGATGGTGGCACAGAGAGACGAATTCAGCATGTATTGTGCTGGATTGTCGTGTTTCTGGGCGCCTCTCACGCCGATAACACGAGTTCGATTCTCGTCGGGGTCACCAGTAAAAAAAGCCGGATTTTCCGGCTCAGGGACAGCAGCAAGATTGCCCACGACTACGGGCAGTAGTAGCACCGGAGCGCCAAGAGCGGCGTCTCCAAGGGGCCGCGCTGAGCGATGTCGACGTAGCTCATGTGCGTCCGCGTGTCCTTGTGGCCGGCCAGCGCCATCGCCTGCTGAACGTTCACCCCGGCCGCTCCGAGCGCAGTGTTGAACGCGCGCCGGAACGAATGGAAGTCCGCCCGCCGTGAGCGCGGCGTATCGGTCTGGATGGCGTTCCGCGCGCGCCGCCCGTTGGGCCGTTCAGATCTCCCTTTCGGAAGCTTCAGCCGATGGCAACTGCTTGGTTGGTGCTGGTACGCTGATCGGCTGCTCGTCGACCGGCAGCACCTCGATCTTGCGGCGAGCCCTTGCCGTTCCCGTTGCCTGAACGAAGGGGTCATCAGGATCTAGCCTTTCCGCACGCCAGCCGGCGGACTAGGCAGCCACGATGAACACTCGCTCGCTTGGTATCGCCCTTGTTTTCGTTGCTGGCTGCGCTGTTGGGGGCGCGTCCGCTCGGTTCGTTGTCCCGCCCGCGAACGCGCAGCAGGCCGCGACGCTCACGAAGTGGGAGTACATGTGCTTCGGCGTGATTGAGAGTCACGAGCCTGACGAGGTGGTACCGAAGGCCCAAGCCGCCGGCGCCCAGGGCTGGGAGATGGTGGCCGTTTACTCGTTGGAACAGACCCACTACGGGAACTGGTGTTTCAAGCGGGCGAAGTTGTGAAACCGCCGCCCGCCCGTTCGCCCGCAGTGTCGCTCGTCGAGCTGCTGTAAGCCTGGCGCCGTGGCGCTTTGGCCGAAGGTCCGCCGCTTCTACTTGTAACCAAGCAGGCTCGGGAACGTACCCATCGGGAGCCAGGGCCGGCAGGGGCCCGCTAGCGATAGGAGCAGCCATGGTCGTGATCGTTTTTCGCAGCCGACTTCGTGCGGGAGTGGATCCGGGTCCGCTCGAGCCCCTAGGTACCCGGCTTTACGAGTTGGCAAGCGGAATGCCGGGATTCATTTCGTACAAGGACTTCGCTGCGGCCGACGGCGAAGCCGTGTCGATCGTCGAGTTCGAATCGCTCGAGACCCTCGAAGCGTGGCGCCACCAGCCCGAGCACGTCGAAGCGCAGCGGCTCGGCCGCGAGCACTACTTCTCCGAGTATCAGATCCAGGTGTGCACGCCCGTGCGCTCGTACGGGTCGCGTCGAGACGACTGAGTAGCCAATGTGAGTGGAAGGCGTGTTGCGTCTCGTGCAACGCTCGGCTCACCATGACCGACGAACCCCGAGCGGACCGGACGCGGCTCACGCGTACGACCAGCTTTGCCTACGCTCTGGGGGCCATCGCGTTCGGCGTGAAGGAGAGCGGTCTTCAGCTGTTCTTGCTGCTGTTCTACGGACAGGTTCTCGGATTGCCCGAGGCCTGGGTGGCCACTGGGATCATGCTGGCGCTGGTCATCGATGCGCTGATCGATCCGTGGGTCGGGCAATTCTCCGATGGGTTGAGCAGCCGCTGGGGACGCCGCCATCCCCTGCTCTATGCCGCCGCTATCCCGGCCGGGGTGGCCTACGCGTTGCTCTGGAATCCTCCTTCGGGACTCTCACCCAGCGCGCTGTTCGGCTACTTTTTCAGCTGCTTGGTTTTGGTTCGAGTGCTGCTCTCGTTGATTGAGATCCCCGGGGCCGCGCTCACTGCAGAACTCACGCGCGACTATCATCAGAGGACTGCGCTCATCTCCCAGCGCACGCTCTTTGGCTGGTGTGCCGGACTGTCGCTCAACACTTTGACCTTTAGCGTTCTGCTCGCGGACACTCCCGGAGCCTCCCGCGGGATCCTGCGTGCTTCGGGCTACCACACCTATGGAGTGCTGGGCGGGGCTCTCATGGCCGGTAGCACGCTGGTTGCCGCCTGGGGAACTCATCACCTCATCCCCCACCTGAAACGACCGTTGCTGGCTGTCACCAGAACCGCTCGACTACTCGAGATTCGGGCAGCCCTGCGCAGTCCGGCCCTGTGCGTCATGTTGTTGTCCAGCGTATTTGGAGCAATGGCCGCCGGGATCGTCACCGGTCTCGATATGTACGTGGGGGTCTTCTTCTGGCGCCTCTCCTCCCGCCAAATGGCGACATTTCCCGGCGTTTACTTGCTGGGGGTCGTGCTCGCCTTCGTGATCGTCGGGCCACTGTCACGAAAGCTCGGCAAGCGAACGGCAGCTCTCAGCACGGGCCTGGCTGGCCTACTGGTGGGTCCTTTCCCGGTGCTTGCGGCCCTGTTAGGCGTCTTTCCAGCGAGGGACAGCGCGGCATTCTTCCCGCTCCTGCTGGCCTTCTGCGGCGTGAGCGTGTGGCTGCGAGTGATGACCGGCATCCTCTGCATTTCGATGCTCACGGATGTCACCGAGGATCACGAGCTCCGCACGCACCGGCGCTCCGAGGGCCTGCTCACCGCGGGCAACACGCTGATCCAAAAGACCATGTCGGGTGTTGGCGTCCTCGCTTCGGGACTGATCCTCACCGTCGTCCACTTTCCCCGCAATGCTCAACCAGGCACGGTCGACCCAGCGCTGCTGCGGGATTTGATCCTTTACTATGTCCCTCTAGTGGCCGCGCTCGGGATCACCTCGGTGCTGTTGCTTGCGCGCTATCCGATCGATCGCCAGGCTCACGAACGAACTCTGCAATTGCTCGATCGGGCATCTCCCCCAGTCGCATCTTGAGCCAGGCTGCGCGCCGCCCCGCCGCTGGCTCTCAACACGGGAAATACACGTCGCAGCAAGGTTGCCCGAGGCGAGTGGGCTCGTTTTGGACCTCCTCCTCGAATGGCTGGCGACCGTCCTCCGGGCGCCCCCAACGCAGCTGTTGAAGCTGAAGTCGCTCCCAGGTCTGCCAGCGAGTTGCGTACGGCCCCGTATGGCGAGCTTGGAGCCACTTCCCCGAGCGGATCCAGCGTTCCTGCACGGTGCTTCCGAGATGCAGTCGGACGCTCGAACGGAATCCACACAGCAGCCGGCATGCCTCGTCTCGTAGCACCCAGGAGTAGGTCGGAAGTCCCAGCTCATTCCGGATCCCTTCGATGCCGTGCCGCCGGATCGTGTCCCAAAGCTGCTTGAAGCCCTCGGGCGCTTCTTTCGCGAAGTTCCGATCCGCCAGCCCGCCCACTTCGTAGCCGTAGGCCCAAAACTCCGGCAATGAGACCACCGTCACCCCTCGATCGAGCACGGCGTTGCCGGTGGACGTGGACAGTAGCGGAAACTCGCGGAAACGATTTCCCTGGCGAAGCGCGCTCGGCGTAAGGCCATAACGCCGCTGGAAGCTACGCGAAAAAGCAGAGGCGTCCTCGAACCCGACCTGCAACGCGACATCCAGCACGCTCATGGTTCGCGTCTCGGGAGCCGACAAAAGTTGCAGGGCTGCTTTGAGTCGAACCCCTCCGAGATAGCGCCCCAAGGTGCTGCCCACGTTCTCCTCGAACACGCGATGCAGGTGGAACTTGGACATGCCTGCTGCTCGAGAGATATCCTCGAGTTGAATGGGCTCGCCCAGATTCTCCGCGATGTAGCAAGCGGTCCGGTTCACCACCTCCAACCGATGAATGGACGTGATCGCCGAACAGCTCTGGACCAACGGCGATGCAAGGCGCTTCAGCTGACCCACTTGACCCACCCATTAGCACGAGTTTTCGCGTCGCGATCATTCTAGGTCATTTCAGCACTTGCCTAGCCGAAACTGTTTCGGCGTTCGGCAACTGCCGCGCGGCGAAATAGCAACTTCAGCACAGCAGCGCGCAGGCATCCAAGTACCCTTCGCGACGAACTGTTCGCGATCCGCCCCTTGGGCGCTCACTTCAGACAACGAGAGTCCCCTTCGCCATGAATTCGAGTACGCGCCGCCTCGCGCGCCCGCTGCCAATTTTCTTCGTCGGAGGCGTGTGCCTCCTGCTCGTGAACTGCGGCGGAGTTCGCCCGCCCGTTCCGACGGCAGCCGGCTCGGCTGGCAGTGATTCACTTCCGAGCTGTCCGGCCATCACGGGCGACCGGGCCCCCTCCTTGCTCGCCTGCTCGTTCGCGGCAACCGGCACGATGCCCAGCTTGGACGACTTCGACGACGGGAACCTCGTTCTTCGTCCCGACGAGCAGCGAGTCGGTAGCTGGTACCACTTCACGGACGAGACCGCGGGCTGCGCCAAGTTGACCGTAGAAAAGGCCGAGTCATCACCGTCCCTGCACTTCACTGGCGGCGGCTTTAGCAAGTGGGGAGCCGGGTTCGGTGTTTCCCTGGCGTGGTCGCTCGCCCAGAGCGGCCTGTGCACTTACGACTTGTCAGTCTACTCGGGAGTTCGCTTTCGCGCTCGGGGCAACGCAACCCTGCGCATGAACATTCCCAGTCGACAATCCGCCTTCCAAAGCGTCGGAGGGGACTGTCCCGACTCCGAAGGCTGCAACGACCAGCAAGGTCGCAACATCGGCCTTTCCGCGACCTTTCAAGAATTCCAGATCCCCTTCTGCTCGCTGGCTCAAAGGGGCTTCGGCCCTGACTTCGGACCGCTCGATCCGACCCAGGCAACCAATCTGAACTTTCTCGTTCAGAGCAAGAACGACTTCGACGTCTGGCTCGACGACATCGAGTTCGTTCCATGGCGGGACGGGCAAGCTCGCGATTGTCGCTTGGTGTGTCCGTCGGACGAACTCGCGCTCGGAGTCACTCCTCGACCGGGTGAGAGCTGGCTCGATCAGCAGGCAACGGGCGTTCGCCTATTCACCTTCGAGCAATCCACCAAAGACTGCGGTCCGGTGACCCGTCGCTACTTGAGCTACATACCCAAGGCGCTGGCACCCGGAAGTGATGCGCCCGTGCTGATCGTGCTGCATGGCCTGGGCGCGGACGCGGAGAGCATGCGTAGCTTCGTCACGCAGGAACGGTTCGAAACGTTGGCCGAGCGTGATGGGTTCATCGTGGTGTACGGCAACGCTGCTCCTGGAGCTGCTACGGTCGCTGAGCGTCCGAACGGAGGCGGCTTCCGCAAAGACCTGAGCGGGCAAAGCCAAGTCGATGATTTTGCGTACTTGCGACAAATCATCGACGACTTGGCCGCGCGCGGGGCGATCAGCGGCAAAAACCCGGTCTTCTTGAGCGGACTTTCGGATGGCGGAGGGATGGTCCATCTGGCCGCTCTTCACGATCCGACGCGCTATCGAGGGCTCGCGGCGCTCATGCCGTACCCGGGCTCGACGGTTGCAATGCCGGCTGCCAGCAGAGGCTTCGCGCTTCGGCGCGTGTTGTTGGGCTACTCTCTTACCGATCCGGGAATGCCCGCCGGCTATGCGGAGCAGCTGGCGCCTCTGGGGCCGGCGTGGGCCGCGGCACTCGGGTTCAGCTCAGCAGAGCAAAGTGCTCCACGGACGAGTGCCCTGCCCGACCGGGTCAACGAAGGGGCTGACTATCGCGGCACTCTTTCGAACGCCTTGCTCACGCGGGACAGTCACGCTGAGCAGCTCGACTACGGCAGTGACACGGCCACCGTCCGAGTTCGAGTTCTACGTTTCGACCACGCAGGGCACCTGTGGCCAGTCCCCAACCCGCCTGACCGCGAGCAAGAGATCGCCGAATTTGGGCTTCGCAATCGAGACCTCGACATGAGCGATGTGGTCTGGGAGTTCTTTCGAAGCAGCCTCTGACCGGTGGCTCCAGGGGCTAAAATCCCGTCGAGCACGTCAGCTCCTCGAGCACCACACTGGTTGGGGTCTGAAAGCCGTACGTCAGCGAGCTTCCGCCCACCGCAATCAGCTGGATTTTGGGATTGAGCTGGCGATCGAAGGTGGGGGTGACGACCAGTGTCTGCGCTTCAGCGGCAGCCGATTGGGGCAGCCCAATGAAGCGGGTTCGGACACTGGTTTCGGTCCTCTCATCCTCACCAAAAACGAACATCCCGGTCAGGCTCCCGAGCAGCACGCCACCCGGCGGCATCAGCGACGGCTTGATCACGAGTTCGTTCGGCCGATCCCGACGCAGCTGCGCGATTTGGGGCACGCCCCTGTTGCTACCCAAGTGAACCGAGTAGCCCTCGGCATCTTCCACGATCTGACAACGCCCGCCTCCCAGGCACCGGTAGTCCGTGGGCAAGCTCACTTGACTCGAGAACACGAGCTGACCGCTCGAGTTCAGCTCGCGCAGCAGCCAAATTCGCTGCCGGGGGTCATCGAGCTCGGCGATCACGCTGATCGCCCCCGCATGCTCGGTCGGAACCACGGTCAGCGCCTCCCAAGCGGAAGAGGGGATCTCGAGGGTGAGCTCCGTCGCCACCATGCGACCGTCCGCAGCGAGCGCGGCGAATGTCACATTGGGCGTGATCAACCGATGTCCGTTGGCGAACACGGCGCGCGTGCCGTCTCGCGATGGGCGCAAGTCGAAGGTCGACACCAAGCCCGAGAACTGGGGACCAAACAAGGGCACCGCCTCGGGCAAGCTCGCTTCAGCCATGCGCCAAGCGCGGGCCGAAGCGCCCGAAGCGGTCCGGTCCAGGGCCAGCAGGCGCCAGCCCGAGTCTGCGCGTAACGGCGTCAGCCCAAACATCCCGTCGCAGCTGCTGTTGACGCAGGGCTCTCTTTCGAACAGCTGCCGAGCCAACTCACCCGACCACGACCAGACGCCGAGCGTCTGGCCATCACTCAGCCCAAACTCGCTGCCCGACTTCACCACGAACAGGGGGGAGTAAGGTTTGATCGGAAAAGGCAGCTCGAGGTGGTGAAGCAGCGAGCACCGCGCGCCAGTGCCGCCAGTGCCGCCAGATGGCGCCCCAGCGGCGCCTGCCACGGCCCCCTGCCCACCTCCCCCATCGCTCAGCGCGCCAGCGTGATTGGTCGCCCCAGCGGACCCACCCGCACCCGCCCGAGCGTGACCGCTCGTCCCCCCCGACAGGACCGGTCCCCTCCCGCCTTGCGTCGAGCTGCCGCCTGCCGAGACGTCGGTCGTACCGGCGCCTCCTCCAGCCCCCTGCGGCACGCTCGAGCTCCCGCCGCAGCCAGCAACGAGCATTCCGATCGACAACCAGAACGCGACGCCGCCACCCGAAGCAAGCCACATCGACGCATTGTCACGCTCCGCTGAGCTCTCGTCCAATCAAGAATTTCTATGGCGACCCATGCCGTTTGTCGTGGAGTGGCTTTCCGTTCGCGTGGGCAAAGAGATTTTGATGGTCACCGAGCACGTCTCGACGCACTCAGCCTTCGGCGTCCAAGTGCGGGAACACGGCGCGCTGAGGGGTGCGCTGCTGGCTCCCGATCGCCCCCAGATGAGTGCGCGGGGCTTCTCCGATCCGGCACCAGGTAAACCGGGTAAGTCCGGATTTGCGGCACTCGCTGCGCCTTGCAGTCTCGAGGCTGGGCCGCGGCACGCGGCAGTGCTACGTCGAGCGGCGAATGGGTACCAAGCTCAAGCTGCTCATCGAGGAGTACGGTCCGGTCGCTGCTGGAACTTACTTCACGATCTTTCTGCTCACGTTGGCAGGTTTCGCCTTGGCCATTCACTACGGGTGGCGAACGCAGGGGACCGGTGAAAACGCCGGCCTGCTGATGGCCGCCTGGGTCGCGACCAAGCTCACCCAACCCCTGCGCATCGCTGCTAGCTTGGCGCTCACTCCGATCGTGGCGAAAGCGCTGCAGCGCTTCCGCGGCACGCCGAAGTCCGACGCCGACGCGGCACCGTAGCGCCTGCCGACTAGACGGAGGGCCCTTCGGCCCGAAGCTGCAGCTCACTCATGAGTGACTGGCGAGTTTCGGGACCGACGATGCCGTCGATCTTGATCGACAGACTGGCTTGGAATTGGCGAACGGCACGTTGTGTGGACGGTCCGTCCTTGCCGTCAATCGCACCAGGATCATGCCCGAGGCTTTTGAGCCCTTTCTGAACGCCGTCCATCGTCTCGAGGTTGATGTAGCCAAATTTCTCGGAATTGTGCTCAAAGTACGGCATCTGAGGGCCTCCTTCAGGTCAAGGTTTTGTCGAAGGCGTCGAGCGCAGTCTTGACCGACTCCACGTCCTTTTGTGCCTGTGCCTTCGCGGTGTCCCAGGCCGCACCCGCAGCGCTGTTCAGGTTTTCCAAGTCGCGCTCGGCGGCACTGCGGCGCTTGTCGTACTCAGCGGACGCGGCCTCGGCGTTCAATTTGACCTTACCTTTGGCTTTTGCCAGGCGCTCCTTCAAGTCGAGCGCTTTGCGGTCAGCCGCCGCCAGGTCCTTTTGGATCGCCGCACGTGCTTCCTTGCGCGCGTCTTCCACCTTTGCCTGAGTGGCGCGGAGCTCACGCTCGGCTTCGGCCTTCTTTTCAGCGGCTTCTTTTTCGGCCTGCGCCACTTGCGCAGCAGCCTCTTTCTTAGCCTGTTCCACCTTGGCTTGCTCTTCCCCCTTATCGCAGGCACACAGAGCCACGGTCAGCACACTGGCAAAGCAGATCACATGGGCAGTTTTCATGGTCCGCGCCTTACAAATTTCGCGCCACGCCTGGCACGCAGATTCTTCTCACGCGCAGCGCGAAAACGGAGGCGGGAACGCCTGCTTGCTCAATACACGTGGCAAGGTGCCACTCGCAGGCGGATCCCGTCGCGTTCTGACGCGATGTTGCAGGTAGGCGTTCGAGACGGGCAACGCGCGGGTGCGCCCGGTTTGGGCAGTTCGGAGCGGGGCGGAGCGCCAGCGCGCCGAGCCCCGCCTGCCCACGCGGGAGCAGCAACCTCATCGCTGCAGTGCGGCCAGTAGATCTTCGAGGCGGTCGTAGCTGAGGGCGGCGCCCTTCTCCATTCCGGTGCTGACGACCATGTCGCGAACTTCCTGGCTGGGGTACTCGACGGTGGCAGTGAGTCGAGTCTGGCCCTGCTCTTCGGTAAGCACCGAGGTCACGACCGACACCACGTCCGGGAAATCCGCAAAAATCTCGGTAAAAACGCAGCGACTGGGCGGTGTGAGCTCCCGGTACTCGCCATAGAAGGTGACCTCGCCCTGGGGGTGGCGATTGACGAAACGCCACTTGCCGCCGACGCGCAAATCGATTTCGCACACCGGAACGGAGTAGCCTTCCCCGAGTTGACCCCACCAGCGGCGCACGTGCTCGGGCTGGGTCATCACTTCGTAAACCAGCGCACGCGGAGCGTCGAACAAGCGCGTCATGCGCACTTCGCAGGCCGATGGCTTGGATACTTCGAAACTGTTTTTATTTGCGGTGCTTGCGATCATGGTTCTTCTCCTTGGGTTGCAGTTCTTTCAAATAGTCGTCCAGGCGGTCGAGCCGCCGTTCCCAAAGCACGCGATAATGCTCGGCCCAGTCCACCACCTGCTTCAGCGGGGCCGCCTCGATCCGGCACGGGCGCCGCTGCGCGTCGCGCCGCTGCGCGATCAGCCCCGCGCGCTCGAGCACCCTGAGGTGCTTGGACACAGCCGGCAGGCTCATCGAAAAGGGCTCCGCCAACTCGCTCACCGAGCATTCGCCCTGCGCCAATCGCGCCAAAATGGCGCGCCGGGTGGGATCCGCGAGTGCCGAAAAGGTGCTGCTGAGCGCATCCAACTGGGTCATTTAACCACCGAGTTAATTAACACATTGGTTAAATAGCCGCCGAGGACGGCTCTGTCAAGCCCGAGTTGCTGAAGATCCGCTTCAGAGCCGCTGGCGATTGGAGGCCATGCGCTCGAGCTGCGTGGGCGCGACGACGCAGCTCAGCGATCGGAGCGCACGACCAGCGCGCTGGCCTCTTTTGCGAATCGCCAAGCGCTGCTGCTCGCGTCGTTCGAGCCGGCTTCAGCTCGCGCGTATTTCATGGGCGTGACACCGTTGAAGCGCTTGAAGTGCCGGGTAAAGTGGCTCTGATCCGCAAATCCGCAGGACTGCGCCACATCCGCGGCGAGAGCCCCTGCGCGTAGCAGGCTGCGAGCGTGGTTCATGCGTAGGCAAAGCTGGTAGGCGTGAGGCGGCAGGCCGTAGCGCTGCTTGAACGCCCGGAGCGCGTGGAAGCGGCTGAGCCCGGCCCGCTTTGCCAGGGTTTCGAGATCGATGTGCAGGCCCTCTTCATTCAAACACTCGCGCATGCGTGCCGTGCCGCGGATCGGAGGACCCGCGCTCGCACGCGGTTCTCGCGCGCCCCGGACCAACTCGCTGATCAGCAACTCGGACAAAGCGAGCATTTGCGACTGCACTTGCATGGCCGGCGCCGAGGCCTCGTAGGTCTCGAAAAAGTCGCAAAGCTGCGAGCGAAGGCGCGCTGAAGTCGGCTGCATGACCGCCGCCCAATCGAGCTGAACCGAACTGGGTTGCTGTTCTGCCAACCATTGCTGGAGCAGCTCCGACCGAAGCGTGAGAACGCTGAACGACCCTGGCCCTTGATCCGGCTTTGCCACCATGGCCTCACCCGGGATGGTACACAACACAACCCCCGGGTGGCCCGTGTGGAGCCGCCCGCGAGTGCGCACGTTGCCGCGCCAGGTTCGAAACATCACGAGCCCATGGTCTTCGCCGACCACTCGCCACTCCTGCGGCGAGTGCTGTGCATCGATCACCTCGACGCCAGGCAGCGCAGCCGAGCGACGATAGTCGATGATTTCGGGGGATGCGCTTGTCCGACCGCCCATTGTCGCATTCTGAAGGCTGCCGCCGCGCAATGCACGCCGAATTTAGGAGCAGGCCGCTCGCGCTCGATTCACCTGCCCACGGACACGCAAATCGTCGAAACTCGACTGCTGTCCGTGGCGCAGCTGTAGCTCTTGGCATCGACACCATTGGCTGCGGCTTGTGCGCACAGCTTCGCTGGCTCGAAATCGATGCATCCGCAGCTGGCGGGCGAGATATCGAAGCCGCGCTTGTAGCAGGTGCAAAACGGGTTGGACGCGGTTTTGCAGTAGCTCGTCATGCAGGTACGGAACGCGGTCCAGAGCTCGCAGGGGGCCTCACTGCTGCTAGCGCCTGCGATATTGGCGCCATTATTGGCGGTGCCGCAGCTTTGCTGGCCGTCCGGGCAGGTGCCGCAGCTGGCACTGCTGAGCGCGAGGCTCGAGCCGCAGACCAATAACCACGCGCTCAATGCTTGCTTGTACACGGCGGCACGCTAGCGCGATTCTACTTTCGAGCGAGGCTCTTTCGCTGGACTTTGCGGATCCCAGGCGCCATTTGCTAGGCTCGCCGGAAACAACGCATGACTCTCGATGGCAATTCCCTGTTGGCTGGTTTTGCCGTGTCCACCGTCGGCTTCGGCTTCTTCATGTATGGAAAGAAGCAAGGGCGTCCCCCGCAAATCCTGCTTGGACTGATCAGTCTGGTGTACCCCTATTTCGTCAGCAGCCCGGGCTGGATATTCGGAATTTTTGCGTTGCTACTCGCGGCGATGAGCCTCGCCCTGCGACTCGGTTGGTGAGCCGCTGCGAGCCACCGACAACGCGGCGGGCGCCATGATCGCGTCGCGGATCGCGGCGTGGGCAGCAGGACCGAAGATGGCGGCACCGCGGGTTCCAGGCGCGATCCCGAGCGCCCGCAGGGTGCCGTCGAGCGCGGGAAATTCGCGGCGATCGAGCCAGCGGCGGGCGTGCTCGGTAAAGCGTGGAGCGCCCAGGCTTTGGTCCAGCTGAGCGAGCACGCGCTCGGCGGTCCATTCGTCGGCGGAGCTCGCGCAACACTCCGCGAATGAGCGCAGCGCGGCGTCGAGCGTCGGTCCAGAGGCCCGGCGCGCTTCCACGTCGGTCAGGAAGGCCAATGCGGCGCCCGCCCAGTACACACGGTAAAACGAGGATCGCTCGTGCATTTGGCTGCTCTCGTCCCGCAAAGAAAGCGAGCCGCCGTTTTTTCTGCCGCGCTCGAAGCCCTCGAGCAAGTGTTGATAGGCCTGTGCCGGGCTGTGCAGGCCTGCCCGCGCGCGCACCACCTCCGTGTAGTAACTGGCGAGGCCTTCGAACAACCAAGCATCTTCCGGCGGTAAGCGCGGCACTCCCAAGTGCAAGAACTCGTGCGTAGCCGTCCAATCGCGATCCAAGCTGGCCGGGCTGGGGCGCCGATCGAGAGAGATCACGACTGCCGGTCCGCCCCCGCGTAGGGCCATTCCGAAGCCGGGGCCCGAGCGATCCCCGGGCACGGCGATCACCAGCGCGCGCGGCACCGGGAAGTGCCCGAACAAGAGGCTGGCCGCGCGCG
>DATEPG010000037.1:0-24682 GCA_035273265.1 Polyangiaceae bacterium | reverse complement strand
CAGGCCGGCGCGCTGCGCGCGTGTTCGTCGCCTTGCGAGGACGACCAGCGCGAGTCCGAGCGCAGCCAGTGACGGCAAGGGACGTCGTGAGTTGGCGGCGAGGTGACAGTTGCAGCCCCCTGCGTCGTGCGTGACTGACGCCAGCTTGCACGGCGGATCTTCACCGAGAGGGATTTGGCAGGCGTCGAATGTGGGCGTGGCCCGCGAGTCGCAGTTGAGCTTTGGTCCGGGTGGATAGGCGGCGCAGACCGCGGCCGCGTCGTCGGGGCTGATCAGGTTGGGACTGAAGGCGAAGCTCTGGTAGCTCTCGGTCATCACCGAGCCGGGCGCGCGACTGTGCGCGATGCCGAGGAAATGACCCAGCTCGTGGGTCAAGACGTAGAAAAGCGAGCTCGACATCATGCCCGAAGGATCGCTCGCAAACGAGAAGTCTTGCGAGTTGATTTCGACGTCGGCGTCGATCACCAAGCCCGATTGGGAGCCGCCGGTCGGTGTGGTGACCCCCATGCGGCCTTCCCCATAGAGCCAACCATTGTCCTGGAACATCACTACGTTCGCGTTTTTTTCGCGCTCACTACAGACCGCCTCGCCGCGGTTGCAGCTCACGTAGCCTTGAAACCGCACCTCGAAGCTGGGTGAACCGCCGCCCGGACAACGAGCGGACTTCCAGGCATTGAACGCTTGCTCGACGAGCGGCGGGATCTGATCGGCATCGAGCTTGGAGCGCGGCGAACCGTCGATTTGCACCGAGTAGCTGAGGCACGAGCTGGCCCAATGCAGCGGATTTCCTTGCGTGACGCATTCATTCGCGTCGCGCGGGCAGGGATGCTTCTTTTTATCCTCACCGAGCTCGCAGCTCATGGTGCGGCAGTAAGCAGACGCGCGCGGCGTCCAACCGAGCACGCTGACTGCGCACATCACCGCTACGCACAAATGCGCCCCGCGCGCCCATGACTTCACGAGCCAATGCCTAATGCAGAGCGCTGAGCACGTAAAGTGTTGCTTGCTGGCGCACGCAACGCACTCTGCGAGCTAGTTGACCGGGCAAACAAGCTCACACGCATTTTGCAAACATGCCGGAACTGCGCAGCTGCCGCTGGGGCATCTGGTGCATGGATCTACGTTGAGCATCACGCAGTCCTCCGCATATTTACATTGCAGGTTCGAGCTGGGGCAGGCCATGGCGCACTTGTTGCTGACGCAATCGATGGTCGCGCAGCTGCCGTCGATGCACGGGATGCAGACGGGCGGCGGCGTCCCGCAATCCATTGCGGTATGGCATTGCAGCTCGCTGCAATCCGGAGGGCCTGGCTGACATTTGCCTCCAACGGCGCAAAAATTCGGTTTCGAGTCGTCGCACGCTGCGCCGTCCGTGCAGGGGCTGCAGGGGCTGCCGCAGGCTGCCGTCGCACAGGGATCGACGCCGCCACAGCCCTGATATCCGTCCTGGCAGACGCCTTCCCGGCATATGCTGGTGGGACAAGATTGAGTGCCGTTGCTGCATTGCACGCAGGCGATGTCCCGGACCGGACAGTCCATGTCGATCGTGCACTCGCGCTCGCACGAAGCGCCGGTGCTTTGGCACGTCCCGGTGGCCGAGTCGCAATAGCCGACGTTGCACGCGCGAGTGCCGTCCGGGCAAACCTGGCAAGGCCCATGAGGGGCGGGGCAATCCTCCTTCGACTTGCACGGTTGGAAGGCCGAGCCAGCACTCCCGGTCGCCATTCCCGGACCGGTCCCGGCCAGGGAGGCACCGGTGCCGCTGCCGGCCTTGCCATTGCCGCTGCCGCCCTTTGGAGTGACGCCCATGCCAGCAGAGCCGCTGGCCTTGGAACCACCAGTACCCATGCCGGCTGAGTCGACCCCGTTGCCATTGCCGATTGAGGACACTCCTCCGCAGGCTGCGAGGAAGCACGCGTTGGCCAGAGCAGCCCAACCCAAGATTTCGATCGATTTCATCGGCAAATTCATCCTTTCAGGTGACAGATGGGCTTGCTCCGAGCTCATTGCTCGAGCAGCTTGCGCGCACGCCCGATGTGCGGACTTCTCGGAAACTCGTCCGCCAAACGCCGTGCTGCCCGGCGTGCGTCAGCGCTACGCGCTGAGCGCTCGTATGCGTCGAGCTGCAAGAACAGCACCTCGGGCAACAAGCGCGTTTCACGAAACTCTCGTTCGTAGCGCTCCAGCAGCGCCAGGCCCTGACCCGATTGGCCAGTGACTAGCAGCGCGCGTGCGCGATCGACGTAGGCAACTTCGGCGGCCAACGGACTGCTCACATCGAGCGATTGCTCGGCCGCCTGTGAAGGGACCAGCGCAGCAACGCGAGGCACGGACGGTGCGGCTGACGAATCGATCTTCGGCGCCTGCGTGCCGACGACAGTCGGCTGCCATTCAGTCCGCGCGCGTTCGCGAGTCGCCGAGACGATCGGCGCTGCTGGCGTCGTCGTGCTCTTGGTGAGGTGAGCGACCTGGGAAGGTGCCACTGGATTTGTCGCCACGGCGGCCACACCCATCAAACTAACTCCGCCCGCGATCCCCATGCCGAGCCACTTGATGATCAGGGTCGCTGTCACAGTCTTGATGGTGCCGGCGCTCGCTAGGCCGACGCCTGTCACTCCCGCGCTGGCCGAGACCGCGCCGGGCAGCTGGGCGCCGCTCACCGCCACCGCGCTGGCCGCGCTGGCCGTGCTCAAAACCACCCCCGAAAGCCCGAGCGCCAGCAGTGTCTGCTGCACGCCATGGTCGGTTGGTCGCTCATCGGCTCCGGCCCGCAGCAGCTCTGCTGCGAGGCCTGTGGAACGCCGTGAGAATCGCTCCGGATCGGTCATCGCTCGCCTCCAGAAAAGGATCGTCGCGCCTCGGCACGCGCGACTCGTTCTTCGAAGTCCGCCCGGGCCCGTCGCAAGCGCGACGCCGCGGTTCCGAGCGGGATCTCACAGATCTCGGCGATCTGCCGCGTGGAGAGCTCCTCCAGCTCGTAGAGCACGAACACCACCCGTAGATCGTCGGGCATCTCGTCGAGCAGTTGGTCGAGCAGCGCTCGCGCCTGGCGCTGCTCGAGCAGCTGTTCGCCGTTGAGTTCGTGCGTCGCGGGTTCGCCGGCGGACTCGAACGGTTCTTCTCGCCGACGCCCCAAGCTGCGTCGCGCTCGCGCGCCGACGTTGAGCGCAACGCCGTACAAGAAAGCGCGCTCGCGCCCATCCCGAACGGTGCCTAGCCGCACGGCCGCCGCTAAGAAGACCTGTTGCGCTGCGTCATCGGCGTCGCCTGGGCTCATTCCGAGCCGCCGCAGCAGCCGCCACACGAAAGCGTAGTGCTCCCGCACGAGCCCTGCGATGCGCTCGCGAGACGCAGGGCGGGACGACTCGCTCTCGCTCTCGCTCTCGCTCTCGTCTGACACCATTGCTTCTGCCGCCACCCTTCTCTATCCCCGGCCCACCCGGCAAAGGATCACTAAAAGCGCACGCCCGTCGCGAATGCGCCCGAGCCAGCGACCGAGGGCACCTCGAACGCGGTCCGGTCGGGGTTTTCGAACGTAAAGCGGTAGCCGGCACGTAGCGGAAACTCGAGCGCGGCTCGCAGCTCGAACCAAAAGGTGTCCCCGGGCTCCCAGGACAGCCCCAGCTGGGCGCCCAGAGCTGCCCACCAAATAGTTTCGTCGCGCGTTGAAGTCAGTTGCTGGCTCGGCACGCCGGCGGCGCGCAGCCAGCCGAGGTCGAGCGCGGCGCAGGGGGCCACGCCCCAGGTACCGCTCTGAAATCGCCAAGGACAGACGCTGGTCGTGAAGCCCGAAAGCCGTACGGCGGCGCTGCGTCCGCCGTCGACCGCCAGCTCCTGCCAAGCATAGTGCGCGGTCAGCCGCAGCGCCCAAGCGCTGCGAAAATCCAGCTCCCCGATCAAGCCGAGTTGCGGTCCGCGGAGGGCGCCGCCGTAGCCACCCTGCACGCCGACTCGGACTCCTCGGAGCCAGCGCACTGCAACGCCGGACGAGGATGCTGGGCGTGGCGCGGCGGCAGTTGGGGCTGGTGTCGGCGTTGGCGCTGGAGTCGGCTCTGGTGTCGGTTCGGGTGGCACGTCGGCCGGATTCGGCGGCGCGAATGATTCGGAGCCTTCGCTTTGCAGGGTTGCATCGAGCGCCAGCGCGGTAACCAGCGCCAGGCTGCTGAGCACGGCCTGGCATTGTTCACCGTGCACGTGTCGGCTGACTTTTGCGCCGCTCTCGTCCAAAAACTCGAGGTTGCCGGAGAAGCCCTGCGCGTCGGCCGTTAGTTCGACGGAGAAGGTGCGAGCCAGCTCGCCCGGCTCCGCGAAGCGCCCGCGCGCTGTCCGTTCACGCACCTGGGCGGCAAAATGCGTGGCGTCTGGACACTCGGCGGGCGCGGTATATTGAAGGCGTACGGGCTCTTCGCTGGGCTGTGCGCGGACCGGCGTGGCGTACGCTGCCACCAGCATCGAAACCAGCCACGCCCGGATCACGCGTGCAGCTTGGCTCAAAGGCTCGCTCGTGGCGAGACCCGACCGAAAGACGGCGCTCAGCGCCGCCCGCGGGCCACGAGCGCGACCAGCGCGGGCGCCCCGAGAGCGGCCGTGATGATGCCGACGGGCAGCTCGCGGCCGGGCACGAGCAGCCGGGCGAGCAGATCACAGCTCACCAAGACGGCCGCGCCCGCGCACAGTGAGATCGGTAGCAGTACGCGGTAGCTCGAGCCCAGCACGCGACGCACCAGGTGGGGAACGATCAGGCCGACGAAGGCGATCGGCCCGCACCATGCGACGCAGGCCGCGACGCCCAGTGAACCGAGCCCGAGCGCGAATAGTCGTAACCGCGCGACATTGACGCCTTGGCTATGCGCCAGATCCTCACCGAGCGCGAACGCCTGCAGCGGGCGGGTGAGCGACAAAAGTAGGCCGCACGAAACCAGGCACACCGGAACCAGGAGCCAAACACCGCGGTAGCCGACTTGCGGCAGTTGTCCGAGCGACCACTGGGTGGCGGCGAACAATGCCCGGGCGTCCGAGATATACTGAATGCCGGAGGCCACTGCACTGGTGGCGAGCGTGACGGCAATGCCTGCCAAGAGCACGTCGCTCGAGTGGGCCTGACGTGAGGATGCAAAACTGGCCACGAACAAGCTCGCGCCGAGCGCGCCTGCAAAGGCGCACACCGTGACCAGCGGTAGCCCTTGCACCGTGCGCGAGCTATCGAGCGCGAGCGCGAACAGGGCGCCCACGGTCGCGCCCGCAGTGGTGCCGACGGTATCCGAGGTCGCTAGTGGATTCTGAAATAGCGCCTGAAAGACCGCGCCCACCAAGGCCAGCGTGGCGCCGACCAACATGCCGACCAATACCCGGGGCACGCGTAGCTGCCAGACGATGAACTGCCCTTGCGCGCCGCTCAGCTCCGGTCCGACCAAGACGGCTGCCGCGATCAGCACGACGCACAGCGCGATCAGGATCACGGCGCGCTGTTTCACGGTTGGCACCGCCTGCGCGGCACGATCACTCGTTGCTCGGAGAAATCGAGCGCGTCCATCTCGACGCCGAACAGCTCGCCCAGCTGCACGGGCAAGGCCGCATCGGAAAAGCGCGCGTCGAACAGGACGCTACCGCGAGTCAGGCCGATCACGCGCACGCGCGCCGGATCGCCGACGTGGTGCAGCAGATTCACGTCGTGGTTGATGCACAGAATCGTGCGCCCTTCACGCCAGAGTTCGCCCAGCAGGCGATACACGTCCAGCTGCTGCGCCGGATCGAGGTGGTTCGCGGGCTCATCGAACAGCAAAATTTCAGCCTCTTGGGCGACCAAGCAGGCGAAGGCGACGCGTTGTCGCTCGCCGCCAGAGAGCTCGGTCAGACGGCGTTCGGCATACTCGCTCGCGCCTACGCGAGCGAGCGCGCGCTGGGCGGCGCGCCGGGAGTGTGCGTGGCTTTCGCGGAAACGAAAACGCGCAGCGGCCACCGACTCGAGGCTGGTCACCGGCTCCTCGGCGCGGACCTGCTGCGGTAGCCAGGCGATCAGCCCGGCTCGCTTGCGAGGGGCGAGCTCGGCGACGGCCGAGTTTGCCAAGCGCACGCTGCCAGAGCTGGGCGCGCGCAAGGCAAGGGCCGTCTTCAGCAGCGTGGTTTTGCCCGCACCATTGGGGCCGATCAGCGCAACGAACTCGCCCGGCGCGATGCTGAACGTGACCCGATCGAGCAAGCAACGCTCGCCCAGCTGCACGCTCAGGTCGACGAACTCGAGCTCTGCCATCTCGCTCAGGGAGCTCGCGGAGGGCTTTCGAAGAGCCGTGCCAGTTCCCGCTCGAGGGCTGCTTCGAGCGCCAGAATACGCGGGCCATTGCTGAAGGCGGCGTCCGACTTGAGCACGGAAATGCGGCCGTTTTTGCGCGCGCTGAGTGGCTCCAAGGCCTGGTACTCGTGCACGATTCGGCCGTCGTCCGGGCCGTTCGCCGTGGGCGCGATCAGCACGATGATGGCCTCCGGATCCAAGCGCAGGAGCTCCTCCAGTGATAGCCGTGGAACGCCCGGCACATCTCTGGCGACCGCATTGCGAGCGCCCGCGGCGCGCAGGGCCGCGCCGTGTATCGAGTTCTGCTTGATGAAATAGATTTCACTCAGCTTGCCGGAGGTCTCCCCGAGCACGGCCAGCACGCGCGGACCGTTTGGCGCTTCTGCTACCGCCAAGCTCTGCCACAAGTCGTGCGCCAGTTGGCCCGCGGCCTCGGAGTGCGAGGTCAAGGCGCCGAGTAAGCGCGTGCTGGCGACGATGTCTTCGAGCGATAGCCAAGGCAGGAACTTGGTCACGCCGAGGGCGGCCAATTCACGTCGCGGCGTGCTGGCCGCGCCTTCACACAAGATCAAGCTCGGCTTGAGCCGCACGATGGCTTCGTAGCCGGGCGTGAGTGCGGTGCCGGTGCGCGCTAATTTCTTGGCTTCTTCCGGATAGTTGCAGTAGTCGCTCACGCCCACCAGCTGGCCGCCGGCACCGATCGCAAAGAGCGTTTCGGTGATTGCCGGCGAGAGCGAAACCAAGCGCTGCTTGCCCGAGCGCGCCGCGGCTTGCTGATTGGGGTGATCGCAAGCGAGCGCAAACCACGCACTCCCTCCGAGCGCGGCTCGTAGAAGTGCGCGACGCTTCACCGGGCTCGCTCGGCGCGGCGCTTGGCGGCGCTGGCCTCGGCCGCCTCCACCGTGCTGGCGTTGCGTTCGTGTAAGAGGCACAACCCATCGAGCGTGAGATTGACGTCCACCTCTTGGATACGCGTGGAGTGCTTGGCGATCAAGGTCGAGAGGCCGCCAGTGGCGATGATCTGGCAGGCATAACCGAGCTCGGCTTCGAGCCGACCGACCATGCCGTCGATCAATGAGGCATAGCCGTAGACCACGCCTGACTGCAGTGCGTGCGTGGTGTTGCGCCCAAGCACATGGGGCGGCGCGGCCAATTCGACGCGCGTCAACTTCGCCGCGCGTGACAAAAGGCCGTCCAAGCTCACCTGCACGCCGGGCACGATCACTCCGCCCAAATATTCGCCCTTCGGCGAAATGCAGTCGAAGGTCGTGGCCGTGCCGAAATCGACGACGATTGCCGGGCCCTTGACGCGCTCGAAGGCGGCCACGGCATTGACGATGCGATCGGCGCCTACGTCACGCGGATTCTCGTACAGCACTGGGACGCCGGTTTTGAGACCGGGGCCGACCACCAGCGGCTCGCGCGCGAAGGCGTGGCGGATGGCTTCACTCAGCACATCGGTCAGCGGGGGCACGACACTGGCAACGATCGCGGCGTCGATCGCGTCGTTCGGCACTTTGCGCAGAGCGAGTAACTGCTGCAGCATCACTCCGTATTCGTCTTCCGTCCGTGTGCGGACGGTCGAGACGCGGAAGGTTTGCTCCAGTGTTCGGCCTCGGTACAGGCCGAACACGATGTTCGTGTTTCCGATGTCGACGGCGAGCAGCATGGACAGCGCTTCTAGCAGTTTGCCTCAGCCGTTGCTGAAAAGTTGGGCATTTTCAGGGTAGCGAGCTGACGCGGGCGCGCAAGATGCGGTCGCCCGCGGCGATTCGATCCCAGCCCGGGCCCGCCTGACCCAGCCAGGCGAATTGGCCGTCTAGGTGCGGGTAGCGGCCAAGAGTCACGAATAGCTGGCTCGAGCCCGTATCGCGGCCGGAGAGCGCGACGCCCACCGAGCCATTCAGAAACGGCACCGGCGAGGTCTCGCAGCGCAGTGGCGGTTGGTTGTCGCCGCCGTAGCCGTCACCCCCCGGGTCCCCGAATTGCGCGACGAAACCCGGCACCACGCGGTGCACTGAGATGCCATCGTAAAATCCGCTCTGAGCCAAGCCGAGCACGCGTGCCACCGCGATCGGCGCGAAGCTCGGGTCGAGTTGGATCGTCAGAGGGCCGGCGTCGGTCTCCAGCGTGAGCAAGCTGCGGCCGCTGCTGATCGGGGGCAGCGCACGGGGCGCGGCCGGTTTGAACTCGTCGCAGCGGCGCGCTTGTTCGCCGAGCAGGCGCAAGGCCTTCTGCGCGTGCTCCCGCAGCGTGGGGTTGTCGCTGCTGCAGGCGACGTTGACCCCTTCTTTGAGGCTCAGAATTTGGAGCGAGCCGATCGCGTCCAGCAGCTGGCTCTGCAGCTCGACGTTGTGCCCGGGGCTGGCGGCCGCGTAGGCCAGGGTGAGCGCCTGGATCACGCTCGGATCCGGCTTCGGCGCGGCGTGTGCGTCGCGGCCTTCGTCGAACGTGCGGGACGCCCGCTCGGGGTAGCCCGCAAGCAAATGCGCGGCGCTGGCAACGACGCCCGGAGCGCTTGCACCCAGGGCTTCGGCGAGTACGGCGTAGGCCTCGCTCAGCTCCGGGTGCTCGGCCAAGCGCCCGATCGCCGCTTCCCGCAGCAGCGCGTCCCCGCTGCGCGCTCGTAGCAGATAGGCCTTCTTTCTCGCTCCGCGCAGTTTCTCGCGGGTCAGCACGCGCAGCACCGCGAGCTCGACGCTGATGCCGCTGCCCTGCGCCGGATCGCAACCGAGCAAGCGTGGATCTCGATAGTTACTGCCCGCCAGCAAGGCGGCTGCGCTGCAACGCAGGTGCACCTTGCGACGCTTGAGCGTGACCGGATCTGCCTCGGCGATGGCCAGCTCGCTGAGCGCTTGCAGCTTGCTGCCCGTGCCGAGCACCGGAGGCGACAGTGCATCGAGCAAGGCCGCGATCGGACCATAGTTTTCGCCTTGCAACGCCGGATCGTCCGGCGTGCTTTCGAGCAGGCTATCGAACGCCGCCCAGAGCGGCTTTTGGCCAGCGGCGCCCAGTGTGCCGAGTTCGCGCAATGCTTGCGCGCGTAGACCAGGCTCGAGCTCGCGTTGCGTCCCCAGCGTCCCCAGCGCTGCTGCTCCGGGCTCACCCGTTCGAGCCAGCACGCGCACCGCGTACTCGAGGTTCGCTGCGCGCGCGGCGATCGCGCGCATGGCGAGCGCGCGCGTGCGCTCGGCGCTCGAGGCATTGAGCGCCGCTAGTCGAGTCAACGGAAAGAGCGCATTGTCGAGCGGAGCTTGCGCGCGGTCCGCGGCGTCGAGCAGCGCCACCAAGCTCAGATCATCGAGCTTGCGGCTGTGCGTGGCGAGCCTTCCGAGCGCGAGCGCGGCGGCTTCTGCGCGCGGCTTCGGTCCCTGCAGCCAGGCGCGCAGCGTGCTCTCGGCTTCCGCACTCGCGCAGCGTCCGAGTGCATCGGCAATGGCCTCGGTCGGGCTCGAAAGCGGCAGACTCACGCCCACTGGGCTCAAGCTTGCGGCGCGCATTGCGAGTGCAGGCACGATTTTCGGTTCACGCCCACGGCAAGCGTAGCCCAAGCCGTAGGCGCCCCAGCTGTTCACTTCTGGATCTTCGTCCGCCAGCGCGAGCAAGAGCAACTCGGTTGAGCGCGCATCGGCAATGCGCGCCAGCGCGCGCGCGGCCGAGCGGCGCACGCCGACATCGCGACTGGAGAGCGCTTCGCTGGCGATCGCTGCGGAATCGCGCCGCTGCTCGGCCATCAAGAGGAGCTGCCGATCAGCGCCGAGCGCGGAACTTGCCGCGGGGGCGGTGCGCGTGCTCGCATCGGGACGGTTGTCATGGCAGGCGGTGAGCAGCACGAGCCAGCCCATGTGCTTGGCGAAGCGCATCAGACTTTCGAAAAGCCTCGCGTCACGAAAGCGTCGAACGTCAAGGATATGCTTTCGCGGATGCCGCGCGCGAGATCCGCGCCCAGCGGCACGGGCGGTGCCAGCGCTGGCAGGGGCTGTGCCAGAAAACCAGCACCTGTAAAGCAGCGCAAAGCGCGCGGCATGTGCCAGTCGCAGGTCACGAGCCAGACTCGTCGCACACCGCGCGGTAAGAGCAACTCGGCCGCGCAGCGTGCGTTCTGGCGCGTGGATCGCGAATTCGACTCACGCTCCAGGGCCGCCTCAGGCACGCCCTGCTCGAGCAGAAACGAACAGAGCGCGTCGCTCTCCCGCACACCGTCCCAGGCCTTGCCGCCGCAGGCCAGGATGTGACGTGCCAGACCGGAATCGAGCGCGCTCTTGGCACGCAATGCTCGCCTTTGCGCAGGCGGTGACAGTGCGGCCGGCCCAACCACGCGGCAGCCCAGCAACACCAGCGACATCGGCTCCACGGCCTCGGACCATAGCTCGAATCTGCGTTGGGCGCCTTGCGCGGAGCGGGCTGCTCCCGCATGCTGTGGCGACGTTGGCGATCTGCCCAAGGCACGCTTTCTCTCGCTTGGCGCCGCTGGTCGCGCTGTCCGCGTGCTTGACGGGTTTGGCTTGCCGCGAAGTGACCTCGCGGCCAGAGCCGGCGCCCGCTCGGACGGCGCACGGTGAAGCCGCAAAGGGGCCCGCGCAGGCCGACGCCAAGCCGGGCGAGGAGCGACCGCTGAAGGTCCCGAACGGCGAGCCGCCGCGGCTCGCTTGCGCGCAAGCACGCGCGATCGTGGCCGAGGTGCGGCGTCGCTTGCCGGCCGAACCAAAGCGTGTGGCAGATTCGGTGTTTGCGGATCTGTGGACGGATTGGTTCGACCCCCACGGCCTGTGGTCTGCCGCGTCCGACGCGCCCCTGGCGGAGGCGGTTCACGCGCGGGCGAACGCGCTCTTGAGCGAGCTCGAGAGCGGCGGCGCGTACGCGCCGTGTTCGGCAGCGCTGTCGCTCGCAGTGGATTCGAAGCATTGGGTGGATGGCCTGCGCGCGGTGTTCGAGCAAGCGCGCACGCAAGCCCCGCTCGCGCCCCTTCAGCGTGCACAGGCAGCGATCAACGAGCCCGCGTTCGAGGATGACATCGTGTCGCACCCGGCGCGCCACTTGGCGGCGGATCTCGGGCGGCGCATCGGCCAGTTCGCGAATGTTGCGCCGGAGCTCGCTGACGGCCCTGCCAGCAGCGCGCTGTCTCGTTTCTTTCCGGACCTGAGCGTCGAGGCGTGGTCGGAGGTCGTGCTCGCGGCCGCAGTGCGCGCTTACGTGCCAGCCATCGATCCGCACGGGGAGTGGGCACCTATGGAGGAGGAATGGTCGCTCTTTGCGGGCGACCCACTCGACGGCGAGCAGCCGAGCCTCTGGGGCAACATGCTGCGCACACCGCTGGGCGTGCGCATCGTGGCTGACGCGCGCGCGCCGCTCGAGATCGATGATTTGGTGCTGTCGATCGACGGCACCGACTGCGCCGGGCTGAGCGTGGAGCAAGTGGAACAACTGGCACGCGTGGAGCCGCCGCGTGGGCAAGACGTACGCACCGTGAGGGTGCTGCGCGGCCGAAGCACGACCGCGCTCGAGCTGCTCGTGGGCTTTCCGCAGGGCGGCGATGAGGAGCCGGCAAGTGCCTTGCCCGCGAGCGGCGTCCGCTACGGTGACGGCTGGGTCGACGTGATTACGATCAACGAGGTCGGCGATCGCTTGGGTGATGAGCTGGCAGAGCACTTGGCCTTGGCGCGCCAAGATGACGACACGCCGTTGGGAGTGGTGCTCGATTTGCGCGGCAACGGCGGGGGTTCGACGGATGGCGCGGCAGCGGCGATTGGTTTATTCCTACCCGGCGTACCGGGCTTCCCGCTGATTCATCGCGGGGTCGTCACCGAGATCTTGCGCGCGAGCCTGCCGGACCCAGAGTCCGTGTGGAAGGGCCCGGTCGCGGTGCTGGTCGACGGTTACACCGCGAGCGCGGCCGAGATGATTGCTGGTGCGATCGATAGCTATGGCCGCGGACCGCTGTTGGGCGCCCACACCTTCGGCAAGGGCTGCGTCCAGGAATACTTCGACGACCATTCGGGGGCGGGCGTGTTGCGCTTGACCACGCTGCTCGTCGCCCTGCCGGACGGTAGCCCCTTGCAACAGGTGGGGCTGGAGCCCGCGTGGTCCCTCGGCCTGCCCCCCGTCACTGAGCACGAGGCCGATCTGGACGGGTCACCCAGGGGCGCTTCCGGCCCGGACGTCCGAAATCGAGCTGCGATGGGCTCCGTCCCCTGGCCCGCAGCGCGCGGACGGGTCGGTCCGTGCGAAGATCCGGTGGTTTGTCGGGCGCTGGTCCGGTTGGGGGCCGGAACCGGTGTTCCGGTACGGCGCGGACGAGCGGGAATTCCGGTCCCTTCGCATACCCGCCGCACGCCCCGCCCGCCGCCTGTGCTAGGAGATGCGGAACATTCGGCCCATGGTTTCACGCAGTCCCGCGAAGGGCGGGGCACGAGCCCCAAATGAGCCGGTAAACCCGGAGACCAGCCACGCGTCCCGTGGCGGGCAAGCGAACGAGCGCAGCTCGGACGACTCGGAGCCGGAGCACGAGCCGCCGGTGCGCCGGTTCGGCCGAGACGGCGCGCCCGAGCCCGAACAATACGCGGTGGAGTTCGAGGAAGGACGCATCGACCCGGACGCGGCCAAGGTCGTGAAGCGGCTGACGCGCGCGGGCTACGAAGCGTACCTGGTGGGCGGTGCCGTGCGCGATCTGCTGATCGGCCGTTCCCCCAAGGACTTCGACGTGGCCACCAGCGCGCGTCCCGACGACGTGCGGCGGCTGTTTCGCAATTCGCGCATCATCGGCCGGCGCTTCCGGCTCGTGCATGTGCTGTTCGGCGGCGGCAAGGTGATCGAGACCGCGACCTTTCGTCGTCCGCCCGAGCAAGAGAGTCAGCGCGAGAGCGAAGATCTGCTGATTCGCAACGACAACGTGTTCGGTGATGCGCACCAAGACGCCTATCGCCGAGACTTCACGATCAACGGCTTATTCTACGACCTGGATCACAACCTGGTGCTCGATTGGGTGGGCGGCATGGCCGACATCGAGCGTCGCGCGGTGCACACCATCGGCGTGCCGGTGGTGCGTTTTCAGGAAGATCCGGTGCGCATTCTGCGTGCGATCAAGTTCGCCGCGCAGCTCGACCTGGGTGTTACTCCCGAGGTTTACGACGCGATCGTGCAGTGCCGTGGCGCTCTGCGCAAAGCGGCGCGCCCGCGTTTGTTCGAAGAGGTCTTGCGTCTGCTGCGCAGCGGCGCATCGCGGCGCGCGTTCTGGCTGGCCTGGGAGACCGGCGTGCTGGATGTGCTCTTGCCGGAGCTTTCGACGTATCTCGCGGATCTGCCGGAAAACGACAACAGCGTTTGGCGCATCCTGCAGGAGGTCGACCGCACCACTCAGGAGCGCAAGTCCCCGCTCGACGACACCGTGCTCTGGGCCATGCTCCTACTCGAGCCCATGCGTGAAGCCTGCTCCGGCGAGAAGGATCGCGTCGAAGCTGCCTACGCCTTCCTCGAGCCGATCGTCGATCGCTTGAACGTGCCGCGTCGGATCGCGGATGCGGTGCGGCGGATCGTGGCGCTGATGCCGCGCGTGGAGGCGGGCCGCACCGGCCGCTTTGCGCGCACCACGCTCTATCCCGCCCTGCGTGATGTCGTCGAGTTGCGCGCCGCCGCTCTCGGTGAACGTGAGCCCATCGAGGGCGCTGAGCTGAGCGCCGCGGGCACCAGCGCCGCGGGCGAAAAGCCCGCGCGCAAACGCCGTCGTCGCCGCAAGCCGCGCGTCGAAGAGGGCTGAAGCCGCGCGATCGCCGATCACGCCGCGCTGTTCGTGCTTTTTGGTTGATGGTCAATCAACACGGCCCAGAACACCCAGCCTTCGGCGTCGCGAACGAGCGAAGAAGACCCCGCCGCAAGTCGCCGCGGATAGCATCATCTGGCGGCTCCCAGAAGGTCGCCAAGATCGCCAAGATTTCCAAGATCGCCAAGCGAGAGGGAGATTGGGGGTCGCAGATAGCAACGCGTCGAATCATTATTTTCGACAGCCCCCATACGTAGCGCAGTAGCCCCATACGTAGCGCACCAGTCGTTGAAATCTCGAGCTCTAGCCGGAGATGGCTAACCCCCACCTTCATCACATTCTTTGGTGTGGTGCCGCGTTCCTTGGGCCGCTCTCAGCTCTTGGCGACCTTGGCGACTTGGCGACCTCTCGAGAAGCCGTGCCATTGCGGTCAATCCCGTTTGCAGCCGGCCGCGCCGGCAACAGCGCTTGCTTGGAGGTGCGTCGCTGGATAGCGATCGCCCCCTCCCAAACAGAAAAAGGAGTTCGAATTCGAACTCCTTTTCCGTTTTCGGCGAGGCAGGTGCCCCGCGCAACTAGTTGCTGTTCAGTTCGACGCGCAAAAGCTTGCGGCCGATGAACACGTAGTCGCCGTGCGTGAGTGCGGTATCGGTCTTGATGCGCACGTAGGTGCCGTTTCGGCTATCCCAGTCCGTGAGCACGAATTTGCCTTCTTTTTCTTCGACCGTGCAGTGCTTGCCGGACAAAAAGACATCACTCGGGAAATTGAGATCGCCGTCTTCGCGGCCGATCTGCAGGGACGAGCCGCGCGCGCACACGGTCATGCCGATCGCGCCGCCTTCCAAGATCTGATTGAGCCGAAACGCGCTCGGGTACTTGGGCGACGAGTAGAAGAACGTGCCGTCCGGATCTGCGCCATCCGAAGCCTTGGGGGTCGGGTCGAGGCGGAACAGCTGTTCGCCAGCGAGGAACGTGTCACCGGGCGAGACTTCGACCGCGCCGCGCACGCGGAAGTACACGCCATTTAGCGAGCCTTCGTCGCGCACGATCAAGCGGTTGTCGCGGTAGAAGAAATTCGCGTGCTTGGGCGAGATGAACGGATCATCCGGGAACTCCAGCTGCCCTTGGCGACCGATCACGTGCTGATCGGCTTTGAGGTGGTAGCTCAAGCCGTCCATCCCTTCTCCGCGGATCAGGATCAGGCGCGCCTTGGCCGCGTCTTGCATGTCGCTGTAAAACGACGGGGCCATGTGCAAGATCGTGTCCGGTACCGGCGCACCGCAGCGCCCACAGAACTTGTGCCCGCTCGGCACGGGAGTCATGCATGACTCGCACACGTAGTACCTTGCCTGATCCATCTGCTCCTCCTGAGACTCAGCTGCGTCCGACCCGTGATCGGCCTTTAGACCGGAGACTCTCCTAATTTCGCCCGAATGGGAACGAGCTTTCTCGATCAGCTCCGGGAGGGGCACGGGGACGGGCACGATTGACGGCCGGCGGGCACTCGGTTGTTCGGCCGAAAAGAGCGACAGGTCGTGCCCACATGCGGTGCAATGGGCTTCGCCCATGAGCGAGAAGGTCTCACACCGACCGCAGACAATGCCAACCTCCAGCGCGCCGTGACCCATCGAAGTCGCGTCACGCTAGCACTCGCGCTAGCGCGGGCTCAAGGTTGGACGGAGGCGTTGAGCGCGGATCGAGTTCCGCGCTCAACGGATCAGCATCAGGCGGTTGGGCACGTCGAAGAACCCCTCTTTGCTCACCACGCGGAAGATCACGGTTTCGGCGCAGGCGGACCGCTCGACCGGACCGAACTCGCGCGAGTCCCAGGGAAATTGGCGGTTGTCGCTGATCAAGTAGACATGCCCGTTCGGCACAGTGGCCTCTGCCTCGGCCGGTTTCGGCAATGTGGCATTGGGGTCGCCGCGCAGATGCGTTCGACTACCAACCACTTCCCGTCGACAGCGCTGTTGCGTCTCTTGGCCGGTACCGGGATCGCGGACGGTGAACGAATCACAGCCGCTCTCGGTGTCGAACGCCCGCCCGTTGACGAGCACGCCCGTGCTCGTCAATTTGATCTCGTCGTTCGACTCGCCCACGATGCGCCCGATCGTGTAACGACCCGCGGCCTTCGGCTCGGGGCAAAGCACGAGATTGCCTTCAATCGGCGCGCTGCCGCGCCACAAGATCAGCCAATCTCCGCCGCGCAGGCTGGGCGCTAGCGATGCCTCGAGGTACGGATCGCCGACTGGCACCTGCCACCAGCGAATGACGGTGAGCCGCAAGATGCCGACCAGCCCGCCGAGGATGATCAAAGTCCAGGCGAGGTAGCGCAGGAACTTCGACATCGTTCAGCAATCTAGCCGGGCCGCGGACGCCTGACAAACGAGCGCGTTCGGCTCGGCTGGCCGGGTCCCGTGCTTACTTACATTCGATCGGGGGTAACTCCCTTGGGCTGGTGCCGCTCGAGACCAAGGCAGCGTAGGCGAACAGTGAGCGCCAGCGATCGACGCGCACGAACTCCGAGCGGTCGCGGGTGCGCTCGTCGCCATCCATCGCGCTCGCCGAGATCACCCCCAGGATCTCGCCGCCGTCGCGGGCCACGGCCGGCCCGCCCGAATCACCGGGGCAAATCGCAGCCGATAGTCGGAACCGGCCCTCCGAAACCTGCTCGATCGGCCCGCCCGCGCGATGCTTGCGATGTACGCCATCCGCCGACAATGCGCAGCGCCCAAAACCGATGGGCTCGATTTCGTCGCGCGTGCCGGGCGGCGCTTCCAAACGCGCGGCACGCGTGGCCACGCCAATCAGCTTCCGCTCCAGCACCAACACGGCCAAATCACCCTCGCCAGAAACGTAGCCGCAGGTCGGCGCCAGGATCGCGCGCACCCCCACCTCACCCCACGGCAAGTAGTCTCCACCCAGCTCGACCCGCACCTGATCGGGCGGCACATCTCGCTGCAGAGCGGCGCCATCGCGGTCGTGTGCCGCCACGCAATGGTGCGCCGTCAACACGCGGTCCTCCTGGATCAACGCGCCGGAGCAGGTGACCGACCCGACCACGATGCGCACGACGTAGTCGTCGTCCTTGGCCAAGGCAGGCGGCATCGCTTCATCCAAAATGGGCGCCGATTGATTGTCCAAGGCAGCCGGCACCGCCACAGGCGCTGCCTGGGCCCCGAACAAGCGTGCGCACCCGGACAACGAGAGCGTCAGCGCACCCCAAGCGACGCCACCATTCAAGACTCGGCCCAAATACAGCACCTGTGGTTACTGACAGCCTGCGCGCCCGAAAGTTCTGACAAAAGATCTACGCTCGGCCTTGGGTCTTTCTTTGCCGACGCTGCGACAATCGTCCCACCTAGACCCAGGTTATCGCACCCGGCGCCGGGCAAGGGCGCTCGAGCGCAGCAGGCGAGGGCTGGGTCGAGTGGAGTATCAGAGCGAGACGACCAGGTCGTCTTTGTGAACCACCACGAGTTCGAGGGCGGTGTCGCCGAAGCTGGCGCTGAGCTCAGCGCCCTTTTTGCCGGCGGCGCGGGCAGCGTCCGCGGTGCCGAGCCGGGTGAGCCCGCGGGCGACTTCGATGCCGTCGAGGCCGACGAGGCGGACCGAGTCGCCGGCGTTGAATTCACCGCTGACCCCGACGATGCCGATCGGGAGCAGGCTGCTCTTGCCCTCGCGCATGGCGCGCACGGCGCCTGGGTCGAGGAGCAAGGCACCTTTGGGGCGCAGGGTGAAGGCGATCCAGTGTTTGCGGGCCTTGAGCGGAGGACCCAAGAGCGGGAAGAGCGTGCCGACGTCTGCGCCGGCTACGATTTCGCTGAGAACATTGGGCCGCGCGGCGGAGGCGATCACGACGGACGCGCCGGAACGCGTGGCTTTGCGCGCGGCTTCCACTTTACTGCCCATGCCGCCCGAGCCCATGCGGTCCGCCTTGGGCGCAAGCAGCACCATTTGCTGCTCTGGCGTCATCGTGGGGATGCGCTGGCTGTTCTCGTCGAGCACGCCTTCGACGTCGGTCAGCAGGACCAGCAAATCGGCGCCCACGAGTGGCACGACCATCGACGCCAGCTGATCGTTGTCACCGAAGCGGATCTCGTCGGTCGCTACCGTGTCGTTCTCATTGATGATGGGCACCGCATTGGCGTCGAGCAAGGCAGCGAGGGCCTCGCGCGCGTTGTTCAGCCGCTCGCGATCTGCGAGATCGGCGTAGGAGAGCAGCACCTGCGCGGGCGTGAGTCCAACCTCGCCGAAGGCTTCGTCGTAGCGGCGCATCAGCACGCTTTGACCGGCAGCGGCGGATGCCTGGAGTTGCCCGACCTCTTTCGGTTTGGCCTTGTAGCCGAGTCGGTTCCAGCCGAGCGCGATCGCACCGCTGGTGACGACCACCGTGCCGCACTTGCTCTGGGCGAGATCTGCCACTTGCCGCGCAAGGCGCGCCGGAAATTCTGGATCGCTCGCGATCGTGCGCGATCCAATTTTGACGATCAGGCGTCGGGTCTTCAGGAGCTCGGGACGAACGGCCACGCGCGCTCATTAGCATAAAGAGTTCCGAGAAGCGGCCTCTTGGCCGTGCTGGTTGCGCCAGTGCCCGTTGCCCTGCGCCCGGGGGACTGTAAGGCTTGGCCGTTCTCGGGAGTTTCAAAGGCGAAATGATGCGATTCGAATCGTTCTGCGCGCTCTCCGGCGCGCTACTGCTCGCAGCCTGCGGCCAAAAGCCGGCCGCGATACCGAACGCAGGCCCTAGCTCACACAGCAGCTCCGACGCCAGCGCGAGCGAGCAGGTCTCGCTGACCGTGTACAACCAGAACTTTGGTTTGGTGCGCGAGGTCCGCAAGGTCCAACTTGGCACGGGCAACGTCGAGCTGTCGTACGCAGACGTGTCTGCGCACATCCAGCCAGAGACCGTGCATTTGAAGAGCCTGACCAGTGATGACGGCCTCACGGTTCTGGAACAAAACTATCGCTACGATCTGTTGAGCCCCGACACATTGCTCAAAAAGTACGTCGGCAAGACGATCAAGGTCTACCGCTACAACGAGCGCACCGGAGCCGACGAAGAGAAGCAGGCAGAAGTGCTCTCGGTCGAAGGCGGTGCGGTATTGAAGATCGACGGACAGATCACGTCCAACTTCGCGGGGCGCTTTGCGTTCCCAGAGCTGCCGGAAAACCTAGTCCAAAAGCCGACTTTGGTCTGGCTGGTCGCGAGCGCGGCTGCCGAGCAGCGCGTGGAAGTCGCCTACCTCACGCGGGGGCTCGATTGGCACGCGGATTACGTGCTGTCCGTCGATGCGGACGACAAACTCGCTGACCTCAACGGTTGGGTCACCTTGAAGAACGAAACCGGCACTAGCTACGAGAATGCCGAGCTGAAGCTGGTCGCCGGAGACGTACAACGCGTCGCGCCCGTGCAGCCGCCGCCCGTGATGCTGGAATCGCACTCCAAGCGGACTTCCCTAGCGCCTGCTGCGCCGCAGTTCAAAGAGGAGGGCTTGTTCGAGTACCACCTGTACGCGCTCGATCGACCGACGACTCTGCTCGATAAAGAGCAGAAACAAGTCAGCTTGCTTTCTGCTTCCAACGTCGCGCTCGACAAGAAACTGATCTTCTTCGGCGCGGCACACTGGTTTCGCAGCCATTTCGGCCCCGCCCTGCCAAAGCAAAAGATCGGCGTGTACCTGGATCTGCAGAATAAGCAGCAGAACCAGCTGGGAATGCCGCTGCCCAAGGGCACGCTGCGCGTGTACAAGTCCGATAAGAGCGGCCAAAAGCAGTTCATCGGGGAAGACGCGATCGACCACACGCCGCGTGACGAAAAAATCCGCGTCAAACTCGGTGAGGCATTCGACGTCGTGGCGGACCGCAGCCAGACCAGTTGGATCGCGGTCAGCAACTGCGTGAGTGAGAGCGAGTGGGAGATCAAGCTGCGCAATCACAAAGACACGCCGGAGAACGTCGAGGTGAACGAGCCGGCTGGTGGTGACTGGGAGATCTTGGCCTCGAGCTTGCCGGCCACGAAAAAGGACGCCAACGCATTCACCTTCGATGTGCGGCTCGCGCCGCGCTCGGAAACGCAACTGACTTATCGCGTGCGTGTGCGCTGGTGTTGAGAAGGGCTGAACTCATGAAAACGAAGCAATCGATCTCCGGTCTGGCTTTCTTCGCCGCGCTCGCCGCGGCGGGCACTCAGAGCGCCTTGGCAGACGCAAAACCGCCGGTAAATCCGTCGGCCACGGCGCACAGCGTGTCCGGCGCGGAGGACCGCAAAGCCGTCAGCATCACCGTCTACAATCAGAACTTCGGCTTGGTGCGCGAGGTGCGTGAACTGCCCGCGCTCGGCAACGGCAAGGTGGAGCTGGAGTTTCGTGACGTCGCGGCCAACATTCAGCCGGAGACCGTGAGCATCAAAGCCGTCGGCGCGGGCGGCGGGCTGTCGGTGTTGGAGCAGAACTACCGCTACGATCTGCTGACTCCGCAAACGCTGCTCGAGAAGAACGTGGGCAAGCGGGTGCGTGCTTATCGCTATCACGAATCAACCGGCAAGGAAGATGCGGTCGACGCAGAGCTGTTGTCGGTCGAGGGCGGCCCGGTGCTCAAGTTCAACAACGAGATCACCTTCGGCTATCCTGCGCGCTTGGCCTTTCCGCAAGTGCCAGACAACCTGATCGCCAAGCCGACTCTGGTCTGGCTCGTGGACAGCGCCGCCGCCAAGCAGACCGTGGAGGTGACCTACCTGACCCAAAATCTGAATTGGTCTGCCGACTACGTGTTGGTCGTCGATGCCGCCGAAAAGAAGGGTGATCTCAATGGCTGGGTCACGCTGGTGAACCAGTCCGGCGCGAGCTACAAGAACGCGGAGCTCAAGCTCGTGGCGGGCGACGTGAATCGTGTGCGGCCTCAGCCCGTATCGGAGGACTACGGCTACGCCATGGCCAAGTCTGCGCCCGCGCCCGCTCCGCAGTTCCAGGAGCAGGGCCTATTCGAGTACCACCTGTACTCGCTGCAACGCCCGACCAACGTGCTTCAAAATGAACAGAAGCAAGTGAACTTGCTGAGCGCCGCGGGCATCGGCGTGAACAAGAAATTGATCTTCTTCGGCCAGCAGTATTGGTTTCGCGGTCAGTACGGCCAAGTGCTCTCCAACCAAAAGGTCGGCGTGTACCTGGACATCCAGAACAGCGAACAGAATCATCTGGGCATGCCTCTGCCCAAAGGCACGCTGCGCGTTTACAAAGCAGACAAGAGCGGCGCCAAACAATTCGTGGGCGAAGACACGCTCGATCACACCCCCCGCGACGAGAAGTTGCGCGTGAAAATGGGCGACGCATTCGACGTGGTCGGCGATCGCAAGCAAATCGAGTGGCGCCAACTCGGCAACTGCAGCTCGGAAAGTGCTTGGGAAATCGAAATCCGCAACCACAAGGACAGCGCCGTCGAGGTCGAAGACAACGAGCCGGCAGGCGGCGACTGGACGATCATCTCGTCCAGCCAAGCTGCCGAAAAGAAGGACGCGAGCAGCTTCACGTTTACCATCAAGGTTCCAGCGAGAGGCAAGACCAAAGTGAACTACAAGGTCCGCGTGAAGTGGTGCTGAGCGCGTGACGCGCTTGCGCTAGAGTGGACGAAGCATGACTCAGCCAAGCATCTCGATCCGTGAGGCAACGCGCGAGGACGTGTCGCGCTTGGTGGCGATGAACCGCGCTGCCTATCCGGTGATGGCCAAAGAAGACGTGGTGTGGGGCGAGCGCCATCTGATCAGCCACCAACGCATCTTCCCGCAGGGGCAGCTGGTCGCAGAAATAGGCGGTACCGTCGTCGGCGCGGTGGCGACCTTGGTCGTCGACCTGGGGGCCAACCCGCTGCGCAACCACACCTGGCCCGGTATCACCGACAGCGGCTACTTCACGAACCACGATCCGCGCGCCGATACTCTGTATGGCGCCGACGTATACGTCGATCCCGCGTACCACGGGCAGAGCGTGGGGGCGGCCTTGTACGAGGCCCGTCGCCAGCTGTGTCGGCGCCTGAACAAGCGGCGCATCTTGGCCGGGGGCAGGCTTTGGAACTACCACAATCATGCCAGCGTGATGTCGCCCGAAGAATACGCCGAACGGGTGGCCGCCGGAGACTTGAAAGACAAGGTGCTCAGTTTTCAACTGCGTGAAGGCTTCACCTTGCGCGGCGTCATGCCGAACTACCTGAGTGACTCGATGAGCCACAACCACGCCAGCTTGGTCGAGTGGTTGAACCCGGACTACCGTCGTCCGAGCGCAGGCGATCACAAGGCGCGCATCGCCTGCGTTCAGTATCAGATGCGCAAGATCTCGAGCTTCGAGGATTTCGCGCGACAGGTCAGCTACTTCGTGGGCGTGGCCGGCGAGTACCGCGCTGACTTCGTGCTCTTGCCGGAGTTGGTCTCGGCGCAGCTCTTGTCGCAAGAGCCCCCGGTCTCGGCGTTGGAGGGCATTCGTCGGCTCGCCGGCTACGAGTCGCGTTTCGTGGAGCTGATGCAAAGCCTGGCTGCACGCCACAACTTGACGTTGATTGCCGGCAGCCATCCCGTGGCCGACGGCTCGAAGCTATACAACGTTGCCTGTGTGTGTCTGCCGACCGGTGAAGTCGTTCGCCAACCAAAGTTGCACATTACTCCGAGCGAGCGGAAGTATTGGGGGATTTCGGGTGGTCACTCGCTGAAAGCGATCGACACGCCCAAGTGTCGGATCGGCGTACTGATTTGCTACGACGTCGAGTTCCCCGAGGCCGGTCGCTATTTGGCCGACGACGGCGCAGAGATCATATTCGTCCCCTTCTGCACGGACAGTCGCCAGGCATATCTGCGGGTTCGCTACTGCGCGCAGGCGCGCGCGATCGAAAACCAGATCTACGTCGCCATGGCGGGCACGGTCGGAAACCTGCCGTCGGTCGGAAACTTAGACGTGAACTACGGCCAGGCAACCGTGCTCACTCCGTCCGACTTCGCGTTCGCGCGCGACGGCATCGCGGCAGAGGCGGACTCCAACGAGGAGACGGTGTTGATCTGCGATGTCGATCTCAATGCCTTGCACGGGGCTCGCGCGGGAGGATCGGTGACTCCGCGTCTCGATCGGCGAGGGGATCTATTTCGGGTCGTCAGCCACTTGCCCGCCGATCAGGCCCCGAACGGTCCGGGCGACGGTCCGCTGGGGGGACAACCCAGCGAGAGCTGAGCAAAGCCAAGCCGCCGAAAAGAAGGACGCGGGCAGCTTCACTTTCAAGATTGAGGTCCCCGCGCGTGGCAAGACTCGTGTGACCTACGAGGTACGCGTGAAGTGGTGCTGAGTGATTCGCGGGGCCGCCGCGCCGGCAGCATCGCGGCTGACGCCGTTCGAGCGTTGCCGCTCAGCTGACGAGCAACGGTTCGAGCTCCAGCACGATCAGGCCATGGTCGAGCGCGGCATCGAGCAGGAGATCGGTGCTGGCGCTGGCTCCGCTGGGGAGCTCGACGCTGAAGCTGCCGTCCGCCGTGCGCGGCTCGAGCCGCACTCCGGCTTCGCGCAGGGTCTGAGAAAAGGCGGCTATTTGCGATCCTTTTACGGCGAGTGAGTAGCGCGTTCCGGCGGCGAAGACCGCGCTCGGGGCGCCGGCTGAGACGAGCGCGCCTTGTCTGTGCACGAACAGTTCGTCGCACGCGTTCAACAGGTTGCGCTCGGGGCTCGCTGAACTGGGCAGGGCGGCGGACAACAGCACTCGCCCGTGCGCTGCGGCCTCTCCACACAGCCGCGCCATGTACTCGGCTGACGGGGCGTCTAGGCCGCGCAAGGGCTCTTCCAGGCAGACCATGGCCGGTGCGGTCAGCGTGGAGAGGGCGATGCCCAGTGCGCGCCTCTGATAGAGCGCCAGCCCGTCGAGCTTGCGCTTGGCCAGTTCGGCGAGCCCGTAGCGATCGAGTGCGCGCTGGGCGTCGTGCACCGCGCGGCTCGCGGAGCCGTGACTCAAGCGTGCCGCGTGTCTCAGATACTCGGTGACGGTGAACGATCCAGGCAAGAGGGGGTCACACGCGGCAAAGCCCAAGTTTCCGCTAGAAATCGCGGATTCGAGCTCACAGCCGAGGACTTGCGCGCTGCCGCTCGTGAGCTCTGGGCGGCCCAGGAGCCGCTGGAACAGCGGCTCCCAATCACCGACCAAGCCGATGCGCTGCGCGTTCGAACACAAGCTGAGCGGGGCGGGCCACGCCGCGCCCGGCGAGCGCAGCGCGAATTGCCGCAGCTCGAGGGTCGGCGGCGCGCCGCCCGAAGCCGCAGTCAGTGTGTTCATTGCATCACTCGATCGACGTCAGTTCCATCAGCGCGAGTGGCTTGTCGCCCGAGTGGGCGACGAAGGGAGCGAGCGCGCGCACCAGATCGAAGAACTGCGAGGGCAGCAGGGCCGCAGCCGCCGGAGGATCTTCCTTGATGCCTTCGATGCCCAGCAAGCGGCCGAGCAAGGTCGTGTCCGGTGGCGGCAGCTCGACGATCGGCCCGTGCTGGCTGACATTCCCGAGCTTGCGCGCCAAGGCGAGGGCCTGACGCAAACCGCCCAATTCGTCGACCAATTTGCGATCGAACGCCTGCTGGCCCGTCCACACGCGGCCTTGTCCGATTGCGTCCACTTCGGTC
>DATEPG010000036.1:0-17472 GCA_035273265.1 Polyangiaceae bacterium | reverse complement strand
TGCTCGCGTTCGACTACGATGGCACTTTGGCGCCGATCGTGGCCGATCGGGATCTCGCGAAAATGCGTGCCAAGACAGCGCAGCTGCTGTGCAAAGTCTGTCAGTTGTACCCTTGCGCGGTCATCTCCGGTCGCAGCAAGGCGGACGTTGGGCTCCGGCTCGGCAACGCCAGCGTCAAGTACGTGATCGGTAATCACGGGCTCGAGCCAGGGCGTGATCTGAGCGAATTCGCGAGCGAGATCGCATCGGTGCGTCCAAGCCTCGAGCTTGCTCTTTCGCGCTGTCGAGGCGTCGAACTCGAAGACAAAGTCTACTCCTTGGCTGTGCATTACCGCAAGTCGCGCCAGAAACGGCAAGCCCGCGCGACGATTCGCGCTGCGGTCCTAGCGTTGCCTTTGGCAATGCGCATCGTGACCGGAAAATTGGTAGTCAACGTGGTGCCAGAGCGAGCGGCGAACAAGGGTGATGCCTTGCTCGATCTACGCACGCGGGCAGCGGCGAACACCGCCTTCTACATCGGGGACGATGTGACCGACGAAGACGTCTTTACACTCGACCAGCCCGGTCGACTATTTACGGTACGCGTTGGACGCTCCAAGGCCTCCGCAGCGAAATATTTCCTGCGTGATCAACGGGAGATGGACACACTGCTCGCCAAGCTCGTCGAGTTGAGAGCCAAGAATCAACAACCGTGACTCGATCGCATACCGAAGAATTTCCGCTAGGGCCCGCGCTCGCCTTCCTTCAGCGCCTGTGGCGCCTCAATCACGCGCTCGAGCGACTCTCCGGTCGTATGGAGAAGATGTTTGGGGTCACGGCGCAGCAGCGTTTGCTGATTCGCTGTGTAGGAGCCTATCCCGGAATGACCGCGGGACACCTCGCCAATGTGCTCAACGTCGATCCCGGCACGGTGTCGGCTGCACTTCGCCGTTTGGAGCAGAAGAAGTTGATCGAGCGTCGACGCGATCCCGTCGATAGCCGCCGAGTAGCGCTTGGGCTCACGCTGTTGGGACGCGCACTCGACACGCCGGCAGTCGGCACGGTCGAAGCGGCCGTGGCGGAACTGCTCGCTTCAACGCCCGCAGGTGATCTACAGGTTCTGACGGCGGCGCTCGAACGCCTCACCGCGCTGGTGGACGGAAAACTCACGTCATAGCCCGCGTCGAGGCTCGCGCCACCGCGTGCCCATGAAGCGCAAACGCCGTCCATCATCATTACTAGTCCGAACCGAGACATCTTGTCGGCACGTCCCCAGAGGCTTGGGTTCCTCTGCTTCGGGCGGCCCGCTTTGCTCGCCGCCCGCCCGAACGCCTCCCAAGAGTCGAAGCGGCGAGCGGCATCTTGCTGCTAGTCGCCGCGGCGATCGCCCCAGCCGCACTTTACCTGCTCGCTGCTGGGGGCGCCGCGACCAGGCGGGGGGGGCCAAGGGCCACTGATATCGCCTTCGCGGTCGTATCCCTGCATTGTTGGGCAAGCGGGTGCCACCCGAGTTTCCTCGAGCATCCGCTCGTCGTCACTCACTCCACCAGGTGGAGCTCTATTGAGCTCACTCGTCGCCGACAGCAGCCAGCTCAGCCGGGGTCACGCGCATTTTGATGCGCCGCCGGGACACGACGAGATACGGCCCGGCGTGCTCCCTTCGGTCCGCGCGCCGGGGGCCCGCCCGACGCCGCTGCGCCGGACGTGGGGGCCCCGACGGTTGCTCGCTGGACTTCATCCCCTGAACGCTTGTCTCTTGCCTGGCGCGTGACCCGTGGCGGCTTTGGATCGTCAGCTCATCCGCGCCGAGTACGCACCGTCCGCATCGCGCCGAACTGCGCAATCTCCCAGTCTCACTCCACCTGCACGTGTGTCGCGCGCTCCGTGAGCGCTGAGTCGGATAGCAAAGGTCGTGCGTCAATCGTCGCGGAAGATGGCTTCGAGCGAATCCGCGAGGACGAGCTTCTTCGCCCACCCTAAGAGCTGGCTTTCATTGGCACGCTGTAGGCGCTCGAGGACTGGGGGCGGAAGCGGTCCGAACTTGATGCTGAGCTGATCGTTGAGCAGCGCAGCCTGCCCCTCCTTGATGCCCTCCTTGATGCCCTCCTTGATGCCCTCCTTGATGCCCTCCTTGATGCCCTCCTTGCGGGCCATGGTGAGGTCGAGCCGATAGGACTTCTGGGCGCGGTCTCTCATCTCGGCGAGAATGCGCGCGTCAGGGTCTGCGCTCAGCCGCTCGAGCGCCGCTTTGGCCTGTCGCAGGTCCGGATTTTTCATCGCTAATTCTTCACGCTCCGTGTCGCTGGCCGCGGCCAAGAACTTACCCCATTCTACGACCTCCGGCTCGTCCGAAGTTGCGGTTGCCCGCAGCTTGGGCAGCTCCAGGACGTGGATCTCCAGTTGCTCGGAAAGTTCTTCGGAATCATGGACTTCCCGGACGCGAAACAGGGAGTGAAAGCGCTCGCCCTTGAGCTCGCGAAAGCCCAGAATCAGCACTACGACCGAGCGGCACAGTTCTTCGTAGCCCTCGCCCCGACCGAGCTGCCCGGAGTGCATGCGCGCCCAGTAGTAGAGCGCTCGTTCGCGCCGGGAAGGGCGCGGCTCCGTTTGCATCTCGACGTTGACCTGCTGCCCGTCTTCCAGCTCCACGTGAAGGTCGAGAGCAATTTCCTTGTCGTCTACCGCAGGTTTCGAGGGTTCCGACTCGACGCGCACCGCCCGGATCGGCGAGCTCGGACGCAAGACCGCGGTCAGGAAGGAGACCAAGAGCGCTCGATTGTCGGGATGCCCGAACAGCATCTTGAATACGATATCTAACTTTGGATCTAGGGTGCCCTGATGACTCATTGGGCATCGCTAGCACCTGCTCAGAGGGATGCAGGTGAGGCTAGGTCGAAGAATGTCAGTGGAGCGGCTTCGTTGGCTGGACGCACGAGCGGCGAATAGCGGCGCCCGAGCGCTTGCCACTTTTCGACCATGGCGAGTTGGTCTTCGGTGATGAAGGATCGAACTTCGAACAGGTAGCCGAAAGGCGTGAGTCGCGCCTTCCGCTCGATGGCGTGGCGCACTGTAGTCGAGCCGCCGGAGCCCGAATGAGTTGGACCCCGGCGAACATTTAGCTCTGGGTTACGGCTCGCCCACGACGCTGAAGACGGCTAGCAGCTGATTGCTGGTGAGCCCGCCAACGACCAAGTGGTGCCCGGTGGTACTGAAGTTGCCTGCTGCAGCTGGATTGGTGGCAAAGGTGCCTCTGGCAATCGCAGCAAACGGTTGCCAACTCGAGTTGAGACCGGAACTTTGGTAGAACCTCGAATCAGAGCCTTTCACGTAGACGGTGGCTTTGTTGAGTTCGTATCCGTATTCGACCGCGGGCTCACCGACCATGTCGACGCCGGCGAGAGGGACCGACACCCAGCCGAAGAACGAGTTTCGATCCCAGGTGTTGGCATAGAGTCGCTTCTGGCCATTGTTCACCGCGCGGGTCACGATGATGATGCGCGAGTTGGCTTCACCTAGACTGGCGATCGCGGGGTCGCCTTGCGCCACCCAACCGCTCGGTAGCGCGGGGACAGCGACTGTCGTTCCCCAAACATTGGTGAAGTAGTCGGACTGGTTCGTGATGGCCAGGACCGAGTGATGCAAATGGAGCGTATTGTTCGCCTTGCGACCAGCGACCAGCAATGAACCGGAGTGGACGGTGACAGCCGGCGGGCTGGCGTAGGTGCTATTCGGGATCACCGTCCAATCGTGCCCCGCGACCAGTGTGGGATTCGATGTCAACGGAGGCGTGGTGTCCAGCTTGCCGATGCGAATGTGATACTGGTTGTCGGACGCGATGCCCACGACGGCGATCTGATGGCCCCAGGTGAACTCAGCGGCCCCGTACAGGCCGTCGAGCGCTGCAACAGCGGGCTTTGCAATGAAGGTCTTCGTGCCGAAGTCGGACCACGCGCTCCAGGGGCCCTGCCGGAACGTGCTGACGCGAAAGCGGTTCGTCACCTTATCACGAGCCACGACCAAGCCCCCGGCCGGCGTCGCTAAGCTGGCTGCCGGAGAGCCCTCGAAGCCGTTGGCGTTGGTCGGCAAAGCTTGCGCATTCTCCCATGCATTGGCGCCCACCGCGGCTCCCACTGCGCCCACCTGCTCCGCTTCATTCGCCGCTTCATTGCCGTCTGCATCGGCGCATGCGGCGCCGAAGAAGAGCGAGCCCACGAAAAACGACCAACCGCAGAACTTCCCCAGATCAAAACGATGCATTCATTTCCTCCCAATCCAACTTGCTGCGCGTCGCCGCCAGCACGATTTCGCGTTCACTATCCGGTCCGCAACTCGGGCTATGAGCCGTGCGTTGCGATCCGCGCCCGCTATCCAAAACCAAGGGGCTCTCTCCTAGAGCAAGGCACATGCCTAACCTCAATTGGTCGATATCTGCCCGCTGGACGACTCGAGGTGTAACACTGCACATGCCTGAGCTTGGTTGCAGTGTTACACGCACGCCTTACTCAGTGCATTCATCTGCGCTCATCCTTTCGGTATCGAGTTACTCGAGGCTAAGCGCCGTGAGCCGGTGCGCACGAGTTGGTCTTAGACAAACTGCGATCGTGCTTGCGGGGATTGCGGAGGAGAGCTAGCAAGCATCATGCGTGGTTCAATCCTGGGGTTGTTGATCGGTGGTGTCTCACTCTCGGTGGCGTGCTCGAGTTCGCACCGGAGCTTTGCGGACAAGGCATCGAAGAATGAAGCTGGAGCTTCTGGTGCTACGACCGGCGCCGCAGGTGCCGCAACGGGGGGCGGGGCCGCGGGTGCCGCAACGGGAGCCGCCGGCGCGACGTCGGGCGCCGCAGGTGCCGCAGGGGGATCGAGCGCTGGCAGCTCCGGAGCCGAGGGTGACTCGACCTGCAGCGAGCAAGAATACGACGATGGAACTTCCTGCAAAGTGCTGACGAATTGCGCCGGCGGCGAATACGAAAAGTCGCCGCCGACGCCGGAAAGCGATCGAGTTTGTGGCCCATTGTCGAGCTGCGGTGCGGGGACATTCGTCTCGATCGAGCCGACCGCGAAGTGGGATCGTGCCTGCAGCCCGTGTGAAAAGGGAACGTTCAGCAGTGTCTTGAACGCGGTGACGTGCGCGCCGTGGACGGGCTGCAAGTCCGGAGAGAGCGAGAGTGTCCCGCCGAGCGCCACCTCCGATCGGATCTGTTCAACGTGCGGTACCGGTAAGTATCGAGTGAACGACCAATGCCAGCCACTGACGGTTTGTAGCGCCAGCCAGTTTGAGTCGAGCCCCGCGACGGCAGTTTCCGACCGTAAGTGTCAGGCCCTAGCGACCTGTGAACCGGGCAGCAAGCAAACCGCCGCGCCCACCGCCACGACGGATCGGCAGTGCGCCGCCTGTAGTTCTGGAACCTTCAGCAACCAAACCAACGCCAGCGCTTGCAAAGCGTGGACAGCCTGCACGGCGAGCCAGACTCAATCGGTGCCCGGCACCACGACCAGCGACATCGTGTGCGTGGACAAGCCCGTGTGCAGTACCGCCAAGGATCGAACCTGTACGATGCAGTGCCCGTGTGCGAGCGCTGAAGGCGTGTGTACCAACAGCAATCAATGTCTGAACGGGGGGACCTGCGTCGCCGGCAGTGGGAAGAAGGTCGGGCGTACTGGCGACACCTGTCTCGCAAGCCATTGCAATAACGACAAGTTGGACAGCGGCGAGAGCAGCACCGACTGCGGCGGAGAGTGCGGCTGCCGCGCATCGCTCGAAATCCTCGGCTTCAAGCTGCCCACGGGAACGACTTTCGCGCAGCTCAGCACCATGAGCCGCGACGGAAGGCGAATGGGCGGCAGCATCGGTCGAGGGCTAACAGGGTATCCCGCCGCGTTTGCTGCCGACGGCACAGCGACCGAGCTAGAGAGCTACGGGAAGGGCGGCATCGTTTCTGTCTCCAGCGCGGACGGCAGCGTGCTGGTCGGCAGCTTGGTGTGCAGCAATCCGCCAACGTGCACGCAGGCCACGGGAGCGACGCTCAGCCAGTGGAGTGGAACGACAGCGCCGAAAGTGCTCGCGGCAGACAAGACGGCCCGGGGGATGTCCAGCAGCGGAGCGATCGTGACGGGAGACTATTACGACAGCAGCAGTAACGGTCAGATAGGCTACATCTTCAGCAGCAGCCAGGGGCTGACCTCCATCCCCGCATTCATGTCTGTTGCCGGCTTGTCGCCTGACGGCAAGTACGTCGCCGGGACCTTGCAAAATGGAGTGCAAGCAGGACTTTGGCTCGCACAAACTCAAGCGGTCACGAAATTTGGCGCGAGCAATTGGACGAGCGTCACGGTCAGTGGCGTGAATGGGACTGATCCCGCGGTGATCGGCTTTGGCTACGTTGAATCCAGCGATTCCTACGTCGGATTTCGCTGGAAGGGCGGCGTCCTTTCCCATTTCGGCGTGCTCGCTGGTGGCGTCTACTCCCTGCCCAGCGCCGTTTCCAGCGACGGCAGCACAGTCGTAGGCGCCACTGGAACCAACTCTTTCAAGCAGGCATTCATCTGGACGGACAAAGACAAGCTCCGAAGCGTCGTCGACGAACTGAAGAGCCGAGGGCTCGAACCGGCGCTCGACCTCGAGCTCTCGGAGGTGCACTTCCTGTCTGACGACGGTAAGACGATGGTCGGGCTTCGATACACTCAGCCGCCTTCGTTCTGGCGCGTCGTTCTCGAGTAAACGAACTCGAGCGCGCAAAACGAGGCTACACTCGCTCAAAACGCCGATCGGTGCAGCTTTCCCTCTGGCCATCTGCTACCCAGGCCGAGGAATCGTCGATGCCGAGCGCAGCTGCACACCTGTTCCATCGGGCTCTCGCGGTAAGCACCGCGGCCCGGGTCGGGCTGTATTCGATTGGGATCCTGCTCGCGCTCACCGACCCCGCGCGCGCTCAGACGCCGATCACGGTCAACGTGTCGGTCGATGCGGCCGCCGTCGGAGTGCCGCTGGAGCGCGTGTGGCCGTTCTACGGCTACGACGAAATCAACTACACGACGACTCTGGAGGGTCGAGCATTGCTCGGTACGCTGGCCGCGGCGCACACGGCGCCCGTGCACATTCGCAGTCATTATTTGTTCAACGACGGTGACGGCACCCCGGCCCTGAAGTGGGGCTCGACCAATGTGTACAGTGAGGACACCGCCGGAAATCCCAATTACAGCTGGGCGCTCACGGATGAGATCTTCGACGCGCTTCGTTCGGCCGGTGTGTCTCCGTTCGTCGAGCTCGGTTTCATGCCCGAGGCGCTCTCTTCGCACCCGACGCCTTACCGCAACTCCACCGGCTCGCTCCTGGACAGTGGCTGCTTCTATCCGCCGACGGACTACACGAAGTGGGCGGCGTTGATTCGAACCTGGGCCAGCCATGCGAACGAGCGCTACCCGAACGTCGAATCGAGTTGGCTCTGGGAGCTGTGGAACGAGCCTGATATTCCATACTGGCAAGGCACGTTCGAAGAGTACGCTACGCTTTACGACCATACCGAAGCCGCACTGCACGGCGTCCTCCCGCGCGCGCAGCTCGGCGGGCCGGCGGTCGCTTTCGTGGCGAACGCTTTCCTGAAAAAGTTTCTCGAACATTGCGCGACGGGAAGCAACGCGGTCAGCGGAGCTACCGGCACGCGCCTCGATCTCGTCAGCTTCCACGCCAAAGGTGGCGTCAGCCTCAGCGAGGGCCACGTCCAGATGAACCTCGGCGGACAGCTTCGGCTTCACCGCCTTGGGTTCAAGACGGTCGCGGCTTTCCCTCAATATCGGCAGACTCCGATCTACATCACCGAGGCAGATCCGGACGGTTGCGCCGCCTGCCCGGTGAGCAGCGCGCCCGCCAATGCCTACCGCAATTCGGCAGCCTATGGCGCCTACGAGCTGGCGGTGATGAAGCGTTCTCTCGAGCTCGAAGCGCAGATCGGCGTCAAGCTGGGAGGCGTTCTCACTTGGGCGTTCACTTTTCCGGACACGCCCTACTTCGCTGGCTACCGCAGCCTGACCACGAACGGCATCGGTCTTCCAGTGCTGAGTGCGTTCAAGTTGCTGGGCAAGCTTGAGGGGACCCGGCTGCCTCTGACCAGCACTGGCGCACGCTCACTCGACGAGATCGTTGCCAACGGTGTGAGCGGCCAGGCCGAGATCGATGCCATGGCTACCCGCAATGGCGACGCGATCCAGGTATTGGTCTGGAACTATCATGACGAGCTCGTGACCAGCCCAGCCACGCCTGTCCACCTGGCCATCCAAGTGAAGGAGGGCTTTGGGCCGCGCGTTCGCGTTTCGCACCTGCGCCTCGACGAGTCGCATGGTGATGCGTACACGGCTTGGGTGGCGCAAGGCAGCCCGTCGAGCCCCAGCACCGCGCAAGTCGCAGCGCTGCAAAAGGCGATGGAGCCCTCGCCGTTGACGCCAGATCGGACGCTCGCGTTGAGCGCCGATGGCTCGTTCGAATTGAACTTCGATTTGCCGAGGTTCGGCGTGTCGCTGATCACGCTGCGCGCCACTGCGGGTCCCGTCGAGCCGGTCGATTCGGCGTCGTCGGCAGCGACCCCCAGGGGCGGTTGCGCCTATCACGCAGATGGCCGCGCCGGCGACCGTACAGTCCAGCTCGCCCTGGGTGCGCTCATCGTTGCGATCGTCGCTGGCCGGCGCAGGTTGCGCTGCGCGGCGCAGCGTTCTTCCGTCATTGGCTAGGGACGCGGTCGAGTGAGCCGAGGTCGGCGGTGGGGCCGGCTCTCTGAGCTTGCTCAGCCGCGCCCCCGCCCGTGCCGGCCTAACGGGACCGCGCCAGAATCAGTACGCGGTGAGCGTGACCGTGTTGGTCCCGCTGGCGGTCACGTTGTAGTGACATTGCGGCTGATCGGAGGTCCAGCCGACGTTCCAGACTGGTGAGATCTGCTGGTAGTTGGTGTTGCGCACCTGGATGTTGCTGAAGGTAACCGAAGGGGTCGCGGGATAGTGATTACATGCGCTAACGCCGTAGACCTCGAGCGCCCCAGCGAAGGCCCAGCCCATTTGATTGCCAAAGGCGGTGGTGTTCAAGGTGCTATGACGACCGTTCGTCCAATCTCCAGTATAGACTTGCCATTGTGAGCAAACACCGCCGGTGCAGACGTTGCCCTGCACGTATCCGTAAATAGTGTCGCCGGCGTTCACGGCAGCTGCAGGGCCATTGACCGCAGTGCCATCGGCGCAGCAGTTCCAGCTCTGAATCGTCCATTGACCGCTATTCCAACCGAGCACGGGTTGGAGGATGGTGTAAGTGGAGGCAGAGCCGATCGGTTGAATTCCTGGGAAATAGTAGATGGTCTGGCCTACATCCACCGGGGGAGCCGCAGGCACCTTCCAGTTTGCGGAGATCCAGTTCAACGGACCGTAGTCGGCGCTGTTGGCGGATTCGACCCAGCCTGAGTACGGTATCGGCGCGGGCGCGGACGCTGTCTTCCTCTGGGTGGCGCCGGTCTCGACGATGGCACCGGCTCGATCATAGCGCGGGTAGGCGCACTTGGGCACCGCCCGAGAGGATCCGTTCTTGCCCGTGATCTTGCCGTTGACGAGGGTCTCACTCTCGCTCATGCCGGCGATGCAGGACGGATGGAGATAGCCAACCGGCGTCACCACATAATCCGCTGGCACGCTCGTCGGTCGATTCTTAGCTACGCTGACATAGCTGGTTGCGGTCGATACTTGGTCTTGCGCTTCGCTCGTCTCGGCCGGATCGTTACTCGTCGCGCTGCAGGCCATGAGCGTTGACGCGAACAGTAAAAGTTGTGCTTTCCCGAGTAAATCTTGGGCAAATCTGGACATCGATTTTCCTTCAGTTGAGGCGCCAGGGGCGCACCTGCGGCGCTGCCTTATGGCTGACCGCGCCGCCTGTTTGTTCCAGTGCGTTAGAGGGATCGACGCCGCCTACCTTCACTCGCGACCTTCGGAACCGGGTCGCTGTCACCTCGAACTCGCCGAGCTCGAAGCCAGATCCTTGGCTCGGCACGGCGAGTGTGTGCGGAGCGTCCTACGGATTGAGCTTTTGCAAGCGCAGGCGAGCATCTTCTGCGTAAGCGCGCTGCGGCTGTTCGAGGTATTGGGCAAACAATGCCGCAGCCTCCGCTCCGTGACCGAGCGCCTCCAGGCACAGCGCACGAAAGTAAGTGACCTCTCCGCCACGCATTCCCGCTCTTTCGGCGAGTTCATACTCGCGAGCCGCATCCGCAAACCGCGACTGCGCTTTGCGCAGGATGTGGCCCCGCAGCAAACGAAGCTCGGCCGCGCGTTCCCCGGATGAGGAAGAGGACAAGAGCTGATCGCTCTGCTTCAACGCTTCGTCGCTGCGTCCGAGCTGGAGCAGTAGCTCGAGTTGCGACATATCTGCTTCGCGGCGTAGCGCGCCGGCCGGGAATCGCGCTCGGTACTCGGAGAGCGCTGCCAGCGCGCCGGTCGCGTCAGCGAGCACGTCACGGCGGAGGCGCGCCACCTCGTACAACGCCATTTCTGCCCCGAGCCCCGAGCCCTCCGCGCGCTTCAAAAAGCAGGCTTCGGCTTCGCGCGTTTGGCCCCGCCGCGCCAAGCTCAAACAATCGGGTGCCGTGCCGGTGTCGGCGGTGTCGGCGGTGTCGGCGGGCGCCGCAGTTGGCCCACCGGCAACGCCCACGTCGGGCAGCGCCGCGCGTAGCGGCTCGCGTGTTTCAACGGCACCTCGAAGCGCGGTCTGGCCGCCGCTATTGGCCAACACGGGAGCGCTCGTGCCCTGCGTGTTCGAATTCGCGCCAGATGCACCTCTGCTATCCGCGCGTCGCGTCGTTGCTCGTTCACTCGGCGTCGGGGCCAGAGCTACAGTGGACGCCACGGTCGTGGGTTGGGCGTGGAAGGCTCGCAAGTCTTCGGCGATCACGAGCGGCGTGTCGTCGTCTGAACCCACCCGCACGGCCGCGGGCAGGGCGGCGAACCCTGCGAGCACGAGCAACGTGGCAGGCACGAGCCAGAAGTTGCGCGCTGGCCGGGGCCCGCGTGCGCTCGACAAGCGCTCGGTCACGCGCCGAAAAGCCGCGGGCTGGTCGACCTGGTCAGCGAACTCGCGGTTTGCATCCCGCAGCAGACGGCCGAACCGGCCTGCGACGAGTCGCTCCGGGTTGGGCGCATCCTTGGAGTTGCTCATGTCGGCTCCTCCGGCGGCGCCGATGCTTCGAGGGCCTGAAGGAACTTCTTGCGCGCGTAATGGAGGCGCCTCCAAAGTGTGGCTTCCTTGCAGCGGGCGAGCTCTGCCACTTGTTTACCGGGGAGCCCCTCCATATCGTACAGTACCACTGCAAGGCGGTCTGCTTCGTTCAAGGAATCGAGTGCGGCTTGAACTCGGCGACGGGCAGTTTCCTCAGAGAACCCGGGTGAGCTGATATTCAGCGTCTCGGGTCTGACAGAAAACCAAGAACGCAAGGCATCGCTGACTCGTCGGCGGCGACGCAGGGTCCGGGCTTGAGTGATGCAGAGCCGATACAGCCAGGTCTTCAGTTGGGCGTTGCCGCGAAAGCGGGGCAGGTAACGGTGCATCTGCAGGAACACCTCCTGGGACGCATCTTCGAGATCGAGCTCGCTGACGCCGAGCTTGCGGAGAAAGGCGACGGTCACGGGATAGTAGTGAAAATGCAGCGATCGCCAGGCCTCATGGTTACCGAGCACGCATTCCCGCAATAAGGGCGACTCAGACTCGGGATCCCACTCACCGATCTGGCTGGCTGCGGCGGCACACATGCTTTTTCATTAGAGTGCCGCCCCGCTCAGACCTTCCCCCGAGGCCTGCTCTATTTGTTGCCCCAGGCGTAACCGAAACCCAGGGCGCACCCGAGAGTCACCGCACTCGGTGCGAGAACTTCTCGGTTATCGATGAATAACTGCCCAGCTCCGGGTACGAGAAAGTCCAGAGAGAATGAGCTCTCGACAAACAGGCGACGACCGAGCGGCACGACGAATCCGGCTTCGAGTCCGGCCATCCAGAGGGGGCGGATCTGGTCGGATGCCACTGGCAAGCCCTCCGTCGTCGCCCGTTGGAGCGCCACGGACACGACCGGTCCGAAGTGCAGGAGACCCGGGGGCAAAGCTAGCCTCCAAGCCAGCCCTGTCCGCGCCGTCGCGACTCTGGCTGCAACGCGCGCCCCCCGCGGCTCGCTTTCTTCCAGCGAGCTCAGACCCCAGCGCAGCCCGAGCGCCGCTTCCAGTTTGGGCCCCAGCCTGGCGCTCACGCGTAGCCCTAGATGGGGTTGCGCGAGGGTGGCGGCGTATTCGGCCGACAATCGCCCGCCTCGCCCGGTGGCGTCGAGTTGCGCCGCGGGGGCAGGCGGGTACTGGCGCGGCGTCTGCGCTTGACTCGAAACGGACACAGAGCTCGCAGGGGGCGTTGCCTCGACCGGCGGGGGCGGGCGCTCGTCAGTCGCTACCAAGCCGCGAAAGTGCCGATCCAACACCAGCGCGATCACCTCCGACATCGTGCGGCAGGAGTCGCCCTCAATCGGCAAGTCACGCCGCAGCTCGACTTTACCTTCCGGGTTGAACAGCTCGAGTCGCACGAAATCCCGCGGGCTGCCCGTGGGCGCGTGGCCAATTGTGTAGCGCGCCAACCACTCTTTGCGGCCCTCGACGATGAGCGAGCCCAGCCGTCGGGCGACGATCTCACGCGTCGCTTCCAACTCGGGACAAAGCGCGTCTGGCGATCCGGTCTCGAGTGTGAAGCCGCCCGGCTCGAGCGCGGCTGCTTCGCTAGCCCAGAGCAGCGCGGCGCACAGCACGACGAAACTCAAAGCACGGCTCACGTGCGCCTGGGTCATCGGCAACGGGCGCGCCAGGCGCTTGAACAGTCGACGATAGCGGTCACAGCAAACCTCGTGGGTGCTAGGACGCTACACCGATTCTCGATCCGGTGGATCGCCTGCACCCGCGAACTGGTTGGTCGGCCGCTACGCTAGCGCAAGAAGTTCTGTACGGCCCAGACCTTGCCGGCGGCGGTCGTGTAAAATCCACACGCCACCTTGGTACTCGACTTGCTTGTCATGTTGATGAAGTGCCCGTACTCCTGAAAGCATGCGCCCTCGCAGGGGGTCGTGGGCGGCGGCCCTTCGTCCCACATCTGTTGCATGCACAGGGAGATGACCTGGTTGTTGGAAGAGTAGCCGGGACATTCGTTCTGCGCGCCGCTGGGCTGGCAGATTTTGTCGTTGTAGCCCGCGTGCGCGGTGTTCTTACCGGCATCGTACTCGGCCATTTGATTCGCGCAGGTCTCTCCGTCCGTGTTGCGCGCGAGCGCGGGCAGACAGGCGCATTGACTGCGAAACTGATTGATGCGGTCGACGCAGTCTTGGTGGAGGTCGCCGCTGCTCGGTGGGGCCTGCAGCTTGCAGCCCAGGTTCTGCACGCAACCTCCCGTGCCGCTGGTTGCTGGCGCGCCGCCGCCGCTATTGCCCGCGCTCTGGACCGCGCCGCCACTAGACGACGCTCCGCCGCCTCGACCTGCGCTCGCTCCACCCGCGTTACCCGCACCGCCGCCCGCAGACGTTCCACCACCTGGGCCTGCGCTCGCTCCGCCGGAGTTGCCTGGACCACCGCTACTGGGCGCACCGCTCATCGATGTGCCCGCGCTGCTCCCGCCATCGCCGCTCGCGCTGCCGGCAACGCCAATCGTTGGTCCCCGGTCCGAGCTTCCGCAGCCAAGCGCGAACGCGAAGGAGAACGCCCAATGTCGATTGTTGCGCATCGATGTAAGTTGCCGAATTAGGCGAGGGAGGGCAACCCCGCCCTCTCACGGCGCAGTGAGTCATCGACGCATCAGGCTCGGGCGCTCCGCGAATAATACTCGCATTTCGTGGACGATCGAGCCGATGCCGAGCTGGGATTTTTCCGTGCCCGGATCAGCGTCCGACGCGCCAAGCTTCGGCGCCCGTCGCTGGATCGTACGCGCGCAGCGCGCCCCAGTTCACGGCCAGCACGTATTTGCCGTTGAATTTCAAGTAGTGAGGGTTGTTGCTGACGGTATCTGGGATGGCAATCTCATACACTTGGTTGCCGGTTTGTTCGTCCAAGCCGATCAGCAATCCCTTGTTTCGCTCGGAGGGTTGCGCAGCCCAAAGCATGATCTTGCCGGCACCGACGGCGATCGCTGCACCGAATGTGCAGGTTGCGTAGGGCAGCTCTTTGCTCCAAATTTCTTTGGCGCCCTCGGTGACGCGCACGGTGAGGATCTCGGTGCCCGAAGGGCGCACGGTCATGCGGTACTTGCGCGCTCCCACCGTGAGATCAGTGCTCTTGTCGGTGAGCCCCATCATGCCGGGTTCGTCGAAGCCATAGTAGCGACGCATGGCCGTCACCGGGCAGGTGGTCGCGACACCGCTCGGCAATTGCAGACCCTGCGTCGTGCCGTCATCCGTGCGTAGCTGCACGCAGCCCTGGCCCACGCCGTAAGCGCTCACTTTGTCCCGCGCCATCACCGACGTTTTGCCCCAGGGGCTGCGCGCGGTGAAGAAATCGACCTGAAAATTGCCCTCGACGACGAAGAAGCCGTTGGCGCCGAGGCAACCGAACTGCTCCGCCTTGGCGACCGCGGGCGCCGTAAACAGCACCTGGCCAGTGTTGCCATCGACCACCGTCGCCTGATTGGTTTCGCTCGCGCCGGTCAGGCCCGCGATGTCGAACACCCCATCGCCGTTGGCGTCGAGCAAGCAGCCGGGCGCGGACGAGCTCCAAGTGCTCGCGCTCAGCGCCGGCAACTTGGGCAAAGACCCGCCGCCCACGTTGCTGAACACCTTCTGGATCGCGGGCGCGCTGGTACTGCTCATGAGCTTGGGAATGACGCTGGCAGCGACGCTACCGAGGACTGCCAGCGTCGTGGTGAGCACGATCAGCGTGGTCCCCAAGTGGCTGGGTTTCGTGACCACCACCGGAACCTGGGCTTGAGGTGGATGGTTCCCATAGCCGCCGTGTCCGCCATGTCCGTGTCCGTAACCGTGAACCGGCGGGGGCGCGGGCGCGGTGGTCATGGTTCCGCAATAGTTGCAGCGTAAGGACGCGCCAGCGGGGACTTCGAGGGGCGCGCCGCAATGCCCGCATTTGACCACCATTACCGGCACGATAGCGCGTTTTTGGATTGCGCTATAAAGGGCAAGGATGCGAGCCCTTCCGCGACGACGATTTCTGGAACTGACGCTTGTTTCGGCCGGAGCCGCGCTGGGCTCCGCGGCCTGCGGCTCGGAGGCCAGCGGCGACGAATTGGACCCGGCCCGAGTCTTTCCACAATCTTTGGCTTCGGGCGACCCGAGGCCGACGAGCGTCGTGCTTTGGACGCGGGTGGTCGATGACGAGCGCCCGAGCGCCGATTTGGAGCTGAGCCTCGAGCTGGCGATGGACGAGGCCTTTACCCGGCGAGTGAGTCTGGATGGGACGGCCGAGCGTCGGTTGTCGGCGCTCGCGGAGTTCGATCATTGCGTGAAGACCCGCGTCGATGGCCTGGAGCCGGGCACGGAGTACTTCTACCGCTTCAGCTACGCGCGAGAGGGCGCTCGCGCCACGACGCGCATCGGACGCACCAAAACCGCCCCCACTGAAGACGCGGACGTGACCGTGCGCTTCGCGGTCGTTTCCTGCCAAGACTACGCCGGCAAGTATTTTTACGGCTATCGAAAGCTCGCCACGCTCGAGCTGGACGTGATCGTGCACCTCGGCGACTACGTGTACGAGACCACGGGCGATCCCACTTTCCAGGTCGTGAACCCCGAGCGCCAAGTGCGCTTCGGCAAGCCCGAAGAAGCGCTCAACCTGGGCAGAGGGGGCGAAAGCTACCAAGCCGCGCAATCCTTGGACAACTACCGAGATCTCTATCGGTTATACCGCGCCGATCCCGATCTGCAGGCGATCCACGAGCGCTTCCCGATGATCGCCATCCAGGACGATCACGAGTTTTCGGATGACTGTCACGGCGACGTCTCGACCTACGAGGACGGCCGGGTGGACGAGACCGCGACCCCACGCCGACTCGCCGCCGATCAAGCCTGGTTCGAGTACATGCCGGTCGATCTTTCGCAGACGCCGACGCAGGCATGGGACGAGACTCAGCCATTCCCCGACGAGCTCAGGTACTACCGGAATTTCGTATTCGGTCAGCACGTCGAGCTGGTGATGACCGATCTCCGCCGTTATCGCCCCGACCACTTGGTCCCGGAAGATGCGTTTCCGGGCGCCGTGTTCGTGGAGCAGGCCGACCTGCTTGCGATCTCTGAAGGCACCCTGCCCGACGACGCGCTCGCCTACGTCGACGTCGACAGCTACGACGGCGGCAGTTACCAGCGAGCACTGGCCGCAGGCGCGGATCGCCTCGGGTTCCGCGCCAGCAGCGTGAGCGGCTTGCTCAGCGTTCCGTTCATCAATCAAGCGCTGACTACGCTCGAGCTCGCACGCCCCGTGGCCATCGATCCGGACGCGGACGAACTTTCACGTGGCTATGCGTACCACCAGCTGCTGAAGAACGATGAGTTTTCGCGCATCGGTTCGCGCTATCTGGTCGCACAGAAACCGTTCCACGCTCTGGCCAAAGCTCGATTTCGAGCCAGCAATGGCGCGAGCGAGCAACTGATGGGCGCGACGCAACGAGCTTGGTTCTTGAAAACGATGAAAGCCTCGACGCGCACGTTCAAGATTTGGGGCAACGAGATCTGCCTGATGCCGCGCAGCATCGACCTGACGCCGGTCACCTTGGCGCCCGCGGCGGTTCGCCAAAAAATCAGCATCTCGGCCGAGGACTGGGACGGCTTCCCCAACGAACGCGCCGCGTTGCTGACGGAGCTTGCGAAGCTGAGCAACGTCGTGATCGTCTCCGGCGATCTGCATTGCTTCTTTGCCGGCACGCCGTACGCAGGTGATGACCCGAGCCAGCGGGTGGTGGAGTTCGTCACCGGCGGTTTGAGTTCGACGACCTGGCTGGACGGCTTGACCGCGTTGGCGGTGAACGACCCCTCGCTGCCGCCGGAAACCAAGCTCATCGCCGCTGCCATCCCCAACTTGCTCGTCGACCCCAACACACGCCCCAACCCGCACCTGGCCTGGCAAAACTTGGCGGACAACGGCTTTGCGGTGCTCGAGGCCAACGCCGAACGGCTCAGCGCGACACTGTTTAGCTTGCCCACTTCCGTGGTCGCGACTGCGCCGACCAAGCTGAGCGTCGAGCCGGCCAGTCTGTTCAAGGAGCAGCAGTTCGACGTGGTCTCTGGCGTGCCTGATCTTTTTCGCCACACAGGGGAGGTTCGCCAACGCTGGGATATCCCAACGATGGCGTGGGTGACCGTCGACTGAGCTTTCTTGCGCGTCGGCGTGCGAGCCATCGACACGCAGCGGGTTCGCCCTTATGAGTGCTGCCAACCAACTAGGAGGACACGTGAAGACTTCGTCATTCGCAGTGATTCTGGCGTTCGGAACCTGGGGCTTGCTGAGCGCGTGTGG
>DATEPG010000035.1:0-2114 GCA_035273265.1 Polyangiaceae bacterium | reverse complement strand
CACTCCCGCAGCACCTCGCGTCCTTCAGCCTCTGTCCAACGCTTCGCGCGCGCCTTTCGTGTCTTCTCCGCCTGATCTGACATCCGTCAAATCTAGGCGCTCAAGCCGGCCTCAGGCTGACGCCCTTCGCGGATGGGTTACGCCGTATCTTCATCGCCAAGGCCGAGCGGGTTGACGCGACGCAACTCGAGCCTGAGTTCGAGACGACCAAGAAGAAACTCGACGCGCTCGCTCAGCAGCTCGGAGGGCATGCGGCGATGGCCGACGCCACGCCCGGCGGCGATCAGCCAGACGCACCGGGCTCACGCCCTTCCGGGAAGCCTCCGACCAAGAGGAAAATACCGGGTAAAGGCCGCAGAAATTTGGCCGACCGGGATGACCTACCCCAGCGCCGCATCGAGATTCGCGACGCTGAGCGCTTGAGAAACATGACGGCACCTTCATCGGCTGGGAGCTGAGTTACAAGCTTGGTTACCAGCGACCAGAAGCGGTGCGCGTGGTGCTTGCGCGCGCGAAATATAAGACACCGAGTACGGATGGAGAGTCCAAGCCGGTGCAGATGATGCAACTGTCGTCGAGCGGGACGACAAGCGCTTCACCATCGTCACCGCGCCCTTGCCTCCCTTGCTGATTCGACGCGGGCTGCTCGCCCCCAGCATGCTCGCGCACGTCATCGTCCAAAAGTTCCGCTTCGGCATGCCGTTCTTCCGCCAAGAGGAACAACTCGAAGCCGATGGCATCGAGCTCGACCGTGGCACCATGGCCCGATCGACTGAAGACGTGGGGGCTTCCCTCGGGGCCATCGTGCTTGCCTGCGTCTACGATGCTCGGAAGCATGCCTTCTGCCTTTCGACTGATGCCGCCGGAGTCGCGATCCGCCCGGAGCCACTTCCAGATGGCCGGCGACAACCCTGTCGAAAAGGCCACTTCTTCGTCGTTTGGCCGACAAGAAGCATGTTTTCTTCGAGTTTCAGTCCAAGCACACCAGTGCTGCCGTGTGTGAGATGTTCCGCGGGTTCTCCGGCTACATCCAAGCCGATGCCCACGCCATCTACGACGCGCTGTTCCGCGGCGACGCGGTCGAAGGCGGCAACGCGCCGCCCGTCGAAGTGGCCTGTTGGGCACATGCTCGCAGACGGCTTTGGGAAGCCGCGGTCTCCGGCTTCTCTGTCGGACGGGAAGGTCTCTTGCGAGTGCGCAAGCTCTACGAGCTTGATCAGGCGTGGAGCAAACTGCCGCCCTCGGTACGCCTCCAGAATCGCAAGCCGTCCTCGCGCCTTTCGTCAACGAGTTCTTCGCCGGGTGCATGCTCAGAATGACTTGACCACTCAAGCGCGCGGCCTCGTCAGCAAGGCCCTTGGCTACGCCATTCGACAAGAGCTCGCTCTGCGGCGCTTCCTCGATGACGGTCGGCTGCGTATGGACAACAATTCCAGCGAAAATGCGCTGCGAGTAGTGGCCACCGGCAGGAATCGTGGCTCTTCTTCGGCTCTGACGACCGCGCGCACGCGGCCGCCAACCTCTACTCCCTGATTGCTGGCTGCAAGCTGCACAGTCTCGATCCCGAGCGATATCTCGCCGAGATCATTCGCGTCATGCCCTACTGGCCGCGCGATCGTTACCTCGAGCTCGCCCCCGCCTACTGGGCGCAGACTCGAGCTCGTCTCGACACAGTCGAACTCGAGGCAGAGCTGGGCTTCGTCACCGTGCCGCCGGTCCTTGTGGACACGGCTCAGCAGTCGTCGCCGAGCTGAAGTCGCGCATTCCGTCACCCAGCGACTATCGCTTCAGCTGACTGGTCCTTCAAGAACGGGCTCGACGCTTCGGATACATATGTGCTCAGAAACGTGGTGTGGGTAAGTTCTGTGTTCGTGAGGTTCGCGTTCTTCATGTTCGTCCCGGCCAGGAACGCATAATTGAGATCACTTTCGAAAAGATCGGCACCGGAGAAGTCGGCACTCATCAAGTTCGCGTTCTGAAGCAAGCCCTTCGAGCGACTATGTCGATCGCCGTCGAGTCAAGGAAGTCGCAGTGAACGAGTGAGGCGTCGTTCAAGGAAGCACCACTCAGATCGGCTGAAAAGAAATTACAGCGGTTCAAATTTGCGCCGTCCA
>DATEPG010000034.1:0-14272 GCA_035273265.1 Polyangiaceae bacterium | reverse complement strand
GGCAGGGCCGGAGGCGCGTTCGCGGGCGAAAGCAACGCGGGCGAGGGCGGTACCGGTGGCGTAGCGGGTGAGGCAGGCGCCGGTGGCGAAACCGAAGTACTCAACGACGCCAAGGTCGTGAAAGTCCTGGCCACCGTCAATGCGGGCGAAATTGCGGCTGCACAAGTGGCCCAACCTGCCGCACAGACGGTGGCCGTCAAGAACTATGCTGCCCTGATGATCACTGATCACAGCACCGCTAGCGCGCAGACCCTCGCGCTGGTGGGGACCAAGCATATCGCGCCGCAGCCCAGCGCGATCAGCGAGCACCTCGAGGCACAGGGGGCGGCTCTTCTCGTCACACTCAGCCAGACCCCGCAAGCAGACTTCGACAAGATTTACATTCAGTCGCAGATCGCAATGCACCAAGAAGTGCTCACCTTAATCGACACCCGGCTGCTGCCCGACGCCACTGACGCGGACCTGAAGGCGTTGACTGCGACCATTCGAGTCACTGTCGCCACTCACCTCGAGACGGCCCGGACAATTTTCACGGCGCTCTGAGCCGAACGAACCAACACACGCTGTGCCCGTCCGGCGAACACCCCTCGCCTGTGCCGATTGAAGCTGCCACATCGAGGCAGACGGCCACGCGCTTAGGCGTTCGCTCGCGGGCACAGCTCGCTGTGTCGAGGAGCATGCATTGTGTGTCGGCGCGGCACCACTCGGTGAGGCTCTAGCTCGGTGAGGCCCTAGGGAGTCATCCCCAAGCCGTAGCCCGTGCCGGCCGAAGCCGAGCGCTGACTCTGATTCCTCCACGCCCGTACTTTGAATGCGAAGGAGAGCAGCAACACACCAAACAAGAGTGCGTAGGCGCCAACCCACAGCACTAACGCGAGCGCGCCCGGGCCTGGATAGGCAAACAGTGCGACGCCCAACATCAGCGAGACGGCTCCGCCCAAAATGACGAACCAATGCCCCGGCAACCAACGCCGAAAGAGCACTCCGGCCGCGATCTCGAGCAGGCCAGTGAGTATGGCCCAGACAGCGATGATGTACACGAGCGCGAGCACCGTGCGCTGGGGAAAAAGCCAGGCGCAGATGCCGGCAGCAATGCCGAGTACGCCCTGCAGCACGAGCAGACCGGAGGATCGGTGGTGGATGGTTCGACGGATCGCCAGAATCAACGCGAACAGGCCGTCGACCAAGGCGTAGGCGCCGAAGACGAGCACCAGAGTCGCCAAAGACACATGGGGTGCGAAAAACGTGAGCGCCGAAAACAGAATGGCTGCGATTCCCCTGAGCAGGAAGGCCCACCAATGTCGGGTCAGGGTGGCTCGGTCAGTCAGGAGAATCTCCATCAGCGTCCTCCAAAATGGTCGAAGCCAAGCAACTGGCGCGCCACTTGGGTGAGCGTTCCCGCGCCCACTTTCATTGAAAGTCGCGGTCCGCGTTGCCGCGTGAGTTCAATGACTACGTGCTACGGGGCGCCCTGATCGCTTCTGGCGTCGCGGACGGCAGTGACGCTGGCGCTTCCCTGGCGCTCGGCGGATCCTCGGGCCCATGCGGCGGCTCGCATGAGCTGGTGCAAAACTTGAATGCTTGTCGAAGTCATGGCAGCACACCGGCGAGGCTGGGCTTGGTTGGGCGCGAGTACTCTGCTCTCCGTAGCGTGCGCGTGCGCAGGCGGGGAAGGCGCTGCTCGGCCCCCCAAGTCGAACGCTTCTGTCCCGCCTGCGTCGCAGGGCGCGCGCGGGCGGACGAACGCGGCCGCACCGACAGCGGTCGAGGTGCCTGCTACAGCAGCCCCCGGCTGCACGGTCACCGCCGGGGGGATCTGCTTTGCCAACTTCGAAAACGCCTGCCAATCACTCAACTGTGCTCCGAATCCTTGCCTGCAATCGGCTCGGGGCGAAGTCCGCTGTGTCGATCCACGGCTGCCCGGCGGGGCGATTTTGAGAGGCGCGCCGTGACCCACTACTTACAGTCTTCAATCGGCTCGCAGGCGAGGCCGAGTACGCCGCACCAGCGTGACAGTGACTCCCGCTCCGAGTCTCGGTCCGCGACTCCGAAGGCTGAGCCGCATCCGGCCCGCAGCGTGACCATCCCTCCAAGTATCCTCGACGCCATCTACGGACTTCAGAGCGCTTGCGCGCTTGCACGGCGGAGACCGCGCCGAGTAGCTCTCGCTGGCGCGCCGGATTCGTCCGCCAATCTATGAATGTCTTGGCGGCGATTTGCGCTTTGCTGCAGACAGGTTGTTCACCAGCGGCGAGTTCAGCGCGCTGCCCAGCGCCCGGGTGAAGCGCTGCCAGCTAAACTTTCTCGGATGTCGCTCAGTCGTTTGCTGGCGCTGCCGGGTTTCGACCAGCGCTCTCACGAGTCGCTTCTCCGCCTTGTCGATGGTCGCATAAAGGTCCTTTCCCTCTTCCTTGACGTTCAAGTCGCGGTGTTGGGGCAGCTGAACCAGCACGTGGCAACCATATCGAGCGTCACGTTGGCCCACATGGAGCTGAACCTCGACCCGGTTGAGCTCGTGTGGATCCGCGTGCTCCTCGACGGCGCGGACGATGTGTTGCTGAACGTGCTCGCGAATGGCGTCGGTGAGGTCGAAATGTCTGGCAGTGAGATAGAGATGCATGTCTGAAGGACGTGCATGGCTCGTGCCGAACCATCGAGACTCTCGCTGCTTTGGCTCTGCGAAGCGCTACATACCGTAGCTGCACGAGTCGACGCGTTTTCGCGTTCGTTGCACGCGAAAACGACCAGCCGTTCGGCACGTGCGTTGCACTCCTCCGTGCGCGCAACGAGCTAATTCAGCATCAATTTTGGAGCAAACACATGAAAGTTCTCGCCCCTCGAACTCACGGTTTCATCGACTACCTCGCGGTGATCGGGCTAGCGCTCGCGCCGACCTTGTTCGGCTTCGCCGGAGTCGCGGCCACGCTGTGTTACGTTCTCGCCCTGGTTCATCTAGCGATGAGCCTGCTGACAGCCTATCCACTCGGGATTGCCAAGGTCATCCCGTTCTCCATTCACGGCGGCGTAGAGGTAGTGGTTTCGATCTTTCTAGTCACGGCGCCGTGGATTTTTGGATTTGCGGACGTGCCAGCAGCTCGAAACTTCTTCATCGTGAGCGCTGCGACGCTCCTGCTCGTGTACTTGCTGACCAACTATCGAGCAGCGGACGCGCAGCGCACGAACGACAACCTGCACACGCAGCACCCAGCGTGACAGAAACACCCGCTTGGGCGAGCGGTGGGCGCAAAGCGAAGAATTTCAGTATTGACTCGCGTCCAGATGCATCTCCGCGTCCGCTGCCCGACCGAGTGCTGGCAGGTATTCGCCCAGGTATGTCCGCTTCCAATGAGCCCCGGTATGCCTTCGTTCGGCCAGCGTCGTCATCTGATAGCAATAGAAGTTCGCTCGAACGTAGCTGGGCGGTTGCGCGCCGAAGGGGCTTCGGTGCAGCAAGGCCAACGTTGCAGCGTCCGCCCTGGATAGCCTCCGCACCAGCCGCATGAACCACACCGGGTAACCACGGCTCAAAATGCCCCTGCGTGTCACCACCGCCCGCAAGGGCAAAAACCACATCGACCAATCGAGGCGCAGGTGATACGGCGCCCACTGCCGAGGCCGGCGCTGGAGATCACCCGGCTTCCCCTTGAACTCGTATTCTCGCCAGTGGGTGGTTTCCGACAGCTCTTCATCCAGGGTGGCCTCGAGCACGACCTCGTGACGCTGGCGCGTCACCGAGCCGAACGCGCCGTAACTGCCGACGAGGTGTAGCGGGTTGTACGTCTCGTTCATCGCCTGCTGCTTCGAAAGCAAGTTCAAGCTCGGCTTGATGCTGAGCAGCAGTGTCAGCGCGCCCAGCCCATACAGCACGAAATCGAAGACTATTGGGCGTGGCGCTAGTCGCGGAATGGAGAGGGGTAGCACTAGCCCGAGGATATTGTCGCTGAACGCGCTGCAACCGAGGACCACCGTGAGCCAGTTGAGCCATGCATAATTGCCGCTCACGATCAGCGCCAATTGGTGGACGATTAGCAGACAACCGGCGACCGAGGCTACCGGCAGAGGCGCCCACAGCCCAAACGGAACTGCCAACTGGACGAAGTGGCTGAAAGCGACGCTTGCACGCTGAATGGGCTTGGGCAGGTGATGAAAGTACGCGCTCAGGGGGTTCGGAAGCGGCTGGGTTTCATGGTGGTAATAGAGGCAAGTCAAATCCCGCCAACAGCTGTCTCCGCGGAGCTTGATCAGACCGGCACCGAGCTCTACCCGGAACAGCATCCAGCGCAACGCCAAAACTGGCACCACGGAAGGCGTCATACCGGATGGCCCCAGAAACACGGCGAAGAATCCAGCCTCGAGCAACATGGATTCCCAGCCAAAAGCGTAGAAGGCTTGCCCCACGTTCACGATCGAAAGGTAGAGCAAATAGAGCAGCGACCAAACCGCGAGCGATAGCCAGAGTGGCCCGTTGTCGGACAAGCCCAGCACCGCCGACACCGAAAGCGCGACCCCGAGCCAACCCACGACCGCCAGAAAACGGTCTGAGTAGTGCAGATGAAAAATGCTGGGCGCCCGCGCGAATGTTACCCGCTTCAAGTACGCCGGCACCGGCAACAGGCCGCGCTCGCCCAACAGCGGACGAAACTGGAAAACGACATTCAAGAAAGCCACGAGATAGATGCCACCCAGTCCGCGCTGCAGGAGGAGCCGGGTGAGCCCCAATTCACCGAACCAGAAGTGCACGTTCATCTCCTTCGCATGAGTCGTGTCGCATGAATTGTGCCAATGAAGGAGCTTCGCATGCGCAGCCTTTGGGTGTTGGCGAAGCCGCAACGCAAGCTCTGCGTCATAGCCGATCGCCGACGAAGAGGCTGCGGCGGATGTTTCGGGACTCGAGAAATGAAGCAGCATCCAATTGCGACGCCAGGCACGCGGCAGTGAGGGCACTGCAGTCCCGGTTCGCTCCAGCCCGAGGACCGCAGCATGTCCGTCGCCTTGACGGATAGGTTAGCGCGTATCCCTATATCGGATGCCGAGAAGGCCATCGGAAAGCGTGCTTGCGAAGTCGGAATCGCAATGGCTACCGGATCCGGCGCAGCATGCTGTGCTCACGTCAAAAGACGCGCGCGAAGCCGCCTTCCAAATAGCCGCTCCCGCTCTGGCACCCAGTCCTTCAGGTACCACGGGGTGCTCACGATCACGAGTTGTGGCATGCCCCGGAGTAGCAGTAGCGCCTTCAACAGGGACGCTGTTTGACCGTGCAAGAAGTATTGATACCAACGTCGCTCGACCAGCTCGGGAATGACGACCACCAGCGGCCGATCCGGGTCGGCAAGCGCAAGCTGTTTCAAGTACGCAAGCAACGGCTCGAGCAGCTCCCGATAGGCCGAGTGCAGAACGACGAGCTTAGGGGGAACCAATCCGAGCACCCGAGCCGGCCTGTCGACGAGTTCGTCCCAACGGGGCGATAGGTCCTCGACGTCCCCCTCTTCCGTGATCACCTGAGCAACGATGATGTCTGGCGAGACTCCGAATGCGAAGTTGAGAGCCTTCACGGCAACTGCATCCCAACGCCGGATGGGCAGCACCACGAGCGGGCGAGCGGCTGGCCGAATATCGAGCAGTGACTGGCCGGCGGTTGCATGGGCCAAAAAATCGTAGTGGGCGCGGATTTGGCTGAAACCGAGATACATACCGCCGATCAGGACCACCGTTATCCATGCGCCCTCGGTAAACTTCGAAACCAGGACGATGCCCGCAGTGATGCCGGTTGCGAGCGCGCCTGCGGCGTTGAGTACGAGTGAACGAGTCGCAAAGCCGTGGCGCCACCAATGCATGACCATGCCGGCTTGTGAGGCCGTGAACGCCGACAGTGCGCCAATGGCAAACAACGGGATTAAGGCGTCGGTCACGCCGCCGAAAATTACCAGCAGCACTCCAGAGAGGCCGGTGAGAGCAAAAATCCCGTAGGAGAACGTCAACCGTCTGCCGCGGTGCATGAGTGGCTCGGGCAAAAATTTGTCCGCGGCGAGCATGCGACAGAGTCGTGGAAAACCGGCGAAGCTCGTGTTGGCAGACAGCGCCAGCACGACCAAGCTCGCCGACAGCGTCAGATGATAGAACGCCCCCCGTCCGACGACGCACTCGGTCAGTATCGAGAGCACGCTGCGGTAGCCCGAGCTGGCAGGTTCGGTCGCCGTGACTCCGTACACACGACACAAGCCGACGATGCCCGCCAAAAGCACGAGCAGGATAGCGATGATCGACCCTAGCGTGCGTTTTGCGTGCTTTGAACGGGGCTCCCGGAAGATCGGGACACCATTGCTGACGGCCTCCACGCCAGTCATTGCCGTACAGCCACTGGCGAACGCGCGGCAGAGCAGCCACAAGGACGCCGTGCCCAGCGTGGCCTCGCGGGTGGGCGGCGGCCGGACAGGAATTGGCTGGCCGCCACTGATGATGGTGCGGAAGACGCCGATGCCGATCACTGTCATCAAGCACAGGATGAAGACATAGGTAGGCAACATGAAGAGAAGACCAGAAGCCCGAACCCCGCGGAGATTGATCAGCGCGAGCAGCAGCAGCAGCGCGAGGCAGAGTGCCAAGGTGTGCGGTATCAACTTCGGAGCGATAGACACCAACGCGCCCACCCCAGCCGAGATGGCCACGGCAACATTCAATATGTAGTCCAAGGCCAGCGATGACGCGGCCAGCAATGACGCTCTACGACCGATGTTCTCCTTGGCGACGGTGTAAGCGCCTCCGCCGCTCGGATAAACGTCGATGGTCTGGCGATAGGATACATACAACAAGACGAGGAGCGCCAGGGTCACCGCGGTAAGCCCCGTCACGTAAGGGAGCCCGGCGAGACCGAGCGGTAACAGCACCGTCAACAGCGCCTCGGGTCCGTACGCGGCAGATGCTAGACCGTCGAGCCCCAAGATCGGTACGCCCGCGAGGGGGCCGACCTTTTGCCCCTCGTCTTCCTCCGACTTTAGCGGTTTGCCGAACAACAAATGGCGGAGCGTCATTTTCACACTGGGACTTGGCAATTGCCGAGCAACGGCAGCGTTCAGCAAGTGATGTGCCTCCTCGTAGGGGCACATCACGCAGCCGATTTCGGCAGATTGCCACACTGATTGCCTCAACGTGGCGAGGCGCGACGCCACGTGCTGGACGGTGCCCAGGTGGACAGGGGAGTTGTTTGTCGATCGTTTGTTGATCCTTTGCTTGGCGTAATCACCCGACTCGATGGCATACGCGCTGCAAGTTGGCGTTGTAACGTGATGCCGCTCTAACCAGCAGCGTCCAGTCGGAGATTTCATGAGCGCATTGCCTCTGAAACAGCATTCGAACACGGACGCTCTCGTCTTGGGTAGTGGTCCAGAAATGCAGCGCGTTTCCAAGTTGCTCGAACTGCTGCCGAGCAAACCGCGCACCCCAGTATTGATCCTCGGAGAGAGCGGAACGGGCAAACGCCACGTCGCCCGCGCACTTCACCTCGCCACCAATCCAAGTGGTGAGCTGATCGTCCTCGAGTGCTCTCGCGCACTGACTCAACTTGCTCGGCTGTTCGGCAATGGCGAGCCCTTGGCGGGAGCCGGCACAACGCTCTACATTCATGAGATAACAGAGCTTCCGGGTGAAGTTCAAACCCGACTTTTGCAACTGTTCGAGGACATGACCTGCGGTCCCAACGCGATGAGGCTCGTCGCGTCCTCTAGTCGGGACTTGGTGCAGGCAGCTCGGGCTGGCTTTTTACGTCATGAGCTAGCCTATCGCTTTCCCGTGCTGCTTCAGTTGCCGCCGCTGCGCGCACGTGCCGAAGACATTCCCGGGCTCGTAGCCGAATTTGCGCGAGCGGTCGCGCGGCGCTTCGGCGGCAGCACGGTCACCTTCAGTACTGCAGCCATCGAGCGGCTGACCCAATACGACTGGCCCGGCAACGTGGGTGAACTGTACAACCTGGTGGAGCGCTGCGCTCTCTTTTCCGACCGCACACTCATCGACCTCGAGGACCTACCCGAGCTCAGCTGCCAGCAGTCTGGGATCGATTTTCGTTTGCCGCCGACCGGCATCTCACTCTCCGATCTGGAAAGAGAGGTCTTGGTGCAGGCGCTCCGCATCACGGCCAACAACCAGACTCACGCGGCTGCTTTGTTGGGCCTCACACGCGACCAGATGCGCTACCGGATGGCGAAGTTCGGCATCGCCACTCGGGATTCGAGCGTGCCGCCCCCGCCTCCGAGCAGCGAGCCTTTGAACCCGCGGTGCGGCAAGGAAGCCTTGAACAGCAACGGCTAGATGTGAGGCCCTCGAATTGCCAAGTCGATCGACTTGGCAATTCTTGGCATGGTCGGCATCGTCACCGTTCAGTCGCGGCCAGGTACTCATCGTTGTTCCAGGACCACATCGACGTTTCACCCTCTGGATCCGGCTCGCAAATGTAGAACTCGTCGAGCGGGGCCGAGACGACGCGAAGCCCGCTCGAGCGAAGCATGGCCTCGAGACACTGCGGATTTGGCGCCCACCAATTGGTTTGGTCACCGGCAACGCGGCGCTCGATGAACGATAGCTTTGGCCAGCCCGGCTCGGACAGCGGAGCGCGGCGGTTCAGCTCCAAATCTTCGGGTACGTCGAGGCGAGCGCCGTCCGGCGCGCTGAGTGACTGAATGATGAGTTCTCTGCCCACGCAACGAGATACGATGTCCAAGCCCAGCATCGGGTAGCGCAAGTGGTAGAGTACGCCAAGAAACAAGACGATGTCCCAGCGGCGTTCGCTGCGAGAGAGTGAATATACTTGCGCTCTCTGGAACGTAATTTTGTCGCTGACGCCAAATACGCTCGAGGCCCAACGCGCCTGAGCTAAGTAGTGCTGATCGACGTCGATGGCGGTGACCGAGGCCCCCCGTCGCGCGAGTTCGATCGAGTAGAAGCCGGCATTGCAGCCGATGTCCAACACCGTCGCCCCGCGTAGATCCTCGGGCACATAGCCGTGCAACTTTTGCCATTTGAAACTCGGGAAATCCCCGAGAAAGTGGTTTGGGCAGGTCTGTGACCCGTCCGGCAAATGCAGATTGTGGAACCAGGGGGCAAGCCGCTCCACCTCTCGAGATAGATCCATCATGGCTCGGGCGACCCTAGTTCTGCGCCCGAGCTCGACTTGACGGGGGCTGAAACGCCGATACGCTCGACCTGCGCGAGGCTCGCTAGATAATAGGCTAGCTGGCGTGAGCGGTGCTCCGCGGTATGCTCGCGAAGGACTCTGGCGCGCGCTCGACCCGCAATGGCGCGCCGAGCCGCCGCGGGTAGGTCACGTAGGTAGCGCAACACTTGATCGGCATCGCTGGCAATCAAGATCTCTCGCTCGGGCTCGAAGAAGGTGCTGAGCCCGGGCCAATCATCGCTGATGATCGCCGTGCCCGAGGCCGCGGCCTCGAAGAGACGGACGCTCGGAGAGTGGCCTAGGCGCTTCATGTCTGCTCGAGTGATGTTCAAAGTGAAGCGGGATTGGCCGTAAAATGCCGCGTGATCTCGCGGATTGATGTGTTCGATTCGAGCTACGTTCAAAGGCCAATCGAGCATTGGGTAGCCCGCGCCGCCGACCACGAAGCGCTCATTCGGGAGCGCCCGCGCCGGCGCGGTGAGCAAGCTCTCGAGCGCGGGCTGACGGTCGTCGCTGTAGGTCCCGAGGTAGCTGAGCGCCTGCGTGGGCGTCGTCGTCAGCGGTCGATACAAGGTCGTGTCGACGGAGCAGCAGAGCGGCAACGCGAGCTTGGCGCCGTGCTCACGCTCGATCATGGCCAGAACCGGACCGGTGCTGAACGAGAGGTAGGCATCCAGCTTTGGGATGCTCTCGGGTGCGATGTAGGTCGGGGTCTTGCGGGCCAGGTGTGTCAGCGTGATCGGCGTGTCGATGTCATAGAAGAGTCGACTGCCGCGCGCCGTATCGAGTACCCAGCGCAGCACCTCTGCGCCGTCGGCCACGTACGAGCCAACGATCACGGCTCCTGCCGCACTGACTTCAGCTTCGAACCGCCGCAAGTCCGAAAGCGACGTATAGAGCTCGATCCGACAGCCGGCGATCGCTCGGCAATCGCGGTTTGCGGCATACCAAGGCGCGTCCCGCTCTAGAAACAGGACCTCGTGACCGAGTTGTGCGAGGCCTTTCAGCAGGGCTCGGTAGGTCGTCGCGTGCCCATTCCCCCAAGAGGACGTGACGGACAGCCCGATGATTACCAGGCTGCTCACGACGCCAGTTCCAAACCGCGGCCCGTGAGCGCTTTCTCCACCTCCACCGCGCGCTGCGCATAGCTGTGGTCGGCCAACGCACGTCGCCGCGCTGCTGCGCCAATCCTGGCAAGTGAAGCGCTACTTTGGTCCCGCACGTAGCGCGCGACCTGGTCGCCATCCGTGGCGATGAGGATCTCGCGTTCCGGTTCGAAAAAGCTTTCGATGCCTTCCCAAGCGTCGCTCACGATGCAAGCTCCTGCGCCGGCCGCCTCGAAGATGCGCGTCGCTGGCGAGAACCCGACGGTCGCCATGGAGTCGCGGTTCACGTTGAGTAGTAGTCGGCTCGAAGAGTTGAACTCGTTGTGCTCGTGCGTGTAAACGTGACCGACGTAGTGCACGTTGCTCGAACGTGGCTTGTCATCCCAGCCACTGCCGCCGAGCACGAAGCGGAAGTTCGGGTTTTCACGGGCGACAGAAAAGAAGAAGTCGTCACAGCGTCGCTCCCGGTCGGGCAAGCGATTGGCGAGAAATCCTAGATCGCCGCTGAACTTTGGATTCGTGTTGCCCGGGAAGTGGATCTCCGGATCGACAGCGTTGTAAATGGGGACGCACACTCGCGCGCCCAGCGCGAGGTAGCGTGAACGGACTCGTTCGCCACCACCATAGGTGAATACGTAGTCGAAGCGGGGAATGAGGCTCCGGAACGGATCGCCGAGCTCATGCTCGACTCGCTCGAGGGTGGCCGGCGCGTCGACATCCCAGAATGCGACCGAGCTTCGTGAAGATCGTGCATCGATCACGCCTTCCTCCAAGAGCGCGTCATGAGCTCCGACACCGCTGGCTTTGACGATTAAGTCGGCGTTGCGAGCCTCCTCCAAGCAGGCGCGCGCGCCGCCCTCGCCCTCGTAGACTACCACGCGGGCGAACTCGAGTTTTTCGACGTCGCGGTGCTCTTGCCGGCCATAGGCGTTGGGCTCGTAAAATACGATTCGGTGGCCTCGTGCGTTGAGCGCCCGCAGGATGCCTCGGTAGTAAGTCACGGCTCCGTTCCAGCGCGCGGACAGCAGGCTCGAACCGAAAAAGGCGAGTTTTAGTGGCATCTCTCACTCCTCGGGTTTGGCGGGAAAGTAGTGCTAGCAGCGGGTACGTGCGGACCTGCGGCGCAGCCTAGCTCGCGCGCAATTGCGGTCAGTTGTTTTGCGCGATGCCAGCAGGTATGTTTGCTCAGGATCGTCTCTCGCCCGCGCGCCGCCAAAGCGCAGGCCACTTGCTCGTCCTCGAGCACTTGGCGTAGTGCGCTGCGCATCCGAGCGCCGTTTTCGACCGGCAGGAAGTCACCTTCCCTAAACAATCCCTCGGAGTCGACCCAGGGCGCAGAGAGCAATGGAATGCCACACGCGAGCGCCTCGAACACGCGAATGGTCGGAACGCCGGGTAGCTGCTCGGCATAGGGGCGGCGGGGCACGTGAACGGTCAGCCGATGCCGGGCAAAGACCTCGGGCACCCGGTAGTTCGGCAGCCAACCGCGATAGTGAAGGCCAGCCCGCTGTACGGCGGTGCGCCCTTCTTCCGGGTAACGAACTCCATAAACGCTCCCGCGGAGCCCGAGCGCGGCCGCGGGTTCCATCAGATATTCATTCAATTCAGCTGAACGCTCGCCGTCGCCATAGTTGCCAATCCAAACGAGATCTGCGCTGCGCTCGAGCTGCGGCAGCGGACGGAACACCCGTGTGTCCGCGGCCTCGTGAAAAGTCCATACGCGGTGTGCCCAGCCAGCTCTCAAGTATCGCTCTCGAACCGCCTCGCCAAACGCCAACACGCCGTCGAACTCATCGACGCCGAGCTTGCTCATGACCGCATGGTCGCTGACGCTGCGGTGATGCGTGTCGTGAAACAGTACGCGGAAGCGACTCCCAGCCCGTGCGCGTGCGGCGCCGATTCGAGCAATCAACTGCGGCTCGTTCCACTCGTGCACCAGCACGAGGTCCGCGTCCAGTGCCGCGTCCAGATCGAACGTGGCTGTGGCGTAGCGCTCGATCAGCAGATCTGGGTAGTGCTTGCTCAGCCCGGACGCCCCGAGATTCGCTTGTTCGGCCTGAAGGTTGCGGACGCTCCACGCGTCGCGCTCCTCGTAGCAACGGACTCGATGCCCCAAGCCGGCAAGTTCACCGGCGAGTCCTCGCAAAAAGTGCGCGTTGCCATTGTTCCAGTCCGACAACAGCGAGTGGCAAAAGAACGCAATGTTCATGACTCGACTCTTCGAGTGCTCGGTTGGGCGGTGGGGATGCGCGCGCGGGTGGCATCGGCCAAGACTCTTCTGTAGAGCTGCGTGTAGTTGTCTGCCATCGTGCGGCTCGAGAGCTCGCGTGCGCGATACTCTGCCCGCGCTTGCAGTGAGTGTCGTAGCACTGCGTCGTCTGCCAAGCGGGTGGCTGCGTGCGCTAGCTCGCCGGGATCGTCGGTCGAGACGTAGAGCGCAGAGTCTCCCCAGATCTCGCACAAGCTATCGAGACGACCCAAGACCAACGCCGCGCCTGAAAGTGCGGCCTCGAGTGGCGCCAGCCCGAACGGCTCGTATCGCGCAGGGTGCAGGAACACCGACGCGCTGCCCATGATTGCAGCAAGGTCGGCGCGCGTTAGCCTGCCAGTTCCTTGCACTCGAGAACCATCCGAGCACAGGAAGCCGTCACCAACGACGCGCACGGGCCAGGGTAGCTCCGCGGCCGCGCTCATGATGAGTTCGATGTTCTTCGCGCGATCCCACAAGCGCCCCGCAGCAAGATAGAAGGGATGCTTGGGGCGTCGAAAGTATTCAGCGGACGAAATGCCGTTGAAGATCACCGAGGCGGGGCCGGTGTAGCCGTGCGCTCGACGCAGGCTCTTCAGCATGGCAGCGCTCGGAGCCACGACCGCGCTGGCATGCCTCAGGCCGGTATTGACCCGCTCCAGATACCCTTGGTGGCGTTTCGGCACGTCGGTTCCAAGCACGGCCTGCCACCAGCTGGCGATGCAGGAGTGTGCGACCACCACGGTCGGTGCGCCCCACGGTAGGGTGGCATGGCAATACCCGTTCAAATGCACGAGCTGCGCGCCGAGCTCACGCGCGATCCCGAGCAGCCAGTCACCGGCGCGCTCGACGTCCGCCCAGGGCTCGTCCATCCACTCGAGGCTGTAAGGGGCATGCTCGAGCCGCAAGCCCGGCACGGCGTTGACTTCCGCGTGTTGGTCGCGTCTGGGCTCTGGCCCCATGCACGCCAGCACGACTTCGGCGCCCCGCCGGCAGAGCTCGCGCGTCAGGTTCATGGCATAGCTAAATACCCCGCCCACCGCGTCGGTCGTCATCAATACCCGAAGCCCGCGGATGTCGGACTCGTCAGACATTCAGCGCGGCCGGCTCCGCTTGAACATGCGAGGACGGGTGTTCGCTTTCTGTCGCGCCACTTTCTCGCAACCAGTCCGTGAGCCGCTCGAGCCCCTCCGCGAGGCACACCTTCGGTGCCCAGCCCGTCAGTCGCTCGAAGAGCCGGGTATTCGATACGTAGTATTTCTGGTCTCCGACGCGTTCGACTTCTCGGTCGAGTGGAGGCAAGCGACCGACGAGAGCCGAAATGTGCTCGAGCGCCTCGACCAAGCTCGTGCTGTTGCTCGGACCACCGCCGATGTTGAACGCGCGCCCGGCGAGGTCGGGAGCCCGCAGCCCAGCGATGCTCAGCGCATCGACGAGATCATCGACGTATAGAGCGTCGCGAACTTGGAGCCCGTCTCCGTACAGCGTGAGCGGGGTTTGCTCGAGCGCCGAACGCACGAAGTGCGCAAGCCAACCCTGGTCTTCGTTACCGCACTGATGAGGCCCATAAATGCAGCTCATGCGCAGCGCCACGCACGGCAGATCGAAGCTCCGGGCGTAGTCGAGCACGTATTGATCGGCGGCCCCCTTCGAACAGCCGTAAGGGCTGTGGAAGTCCAATTGTTGGTCTTCGGCGATACCAGCCCGCAGAATGCTCGGATCGGCAGGCTCGTAGCGACTCGGACGTTTGACCAG
>DATEPG010000033.1:0-2038 GCA_035273265.1 Polyangiaceae bacterium | reverse complement strand
TACATCACCGACCAGATGGTCGGCCACAAGCTCGGCGAATTTGCGCTCACGCGCACGTTCAAGGGGCACCCCGCGGACAAGAAAGTCCAGAAGAAGTAAGGAACGACCATGTCTGAAACACGTGCAGTCCTCCGCGGTGTCCGCCTCTCGGTCGACAAGGGCCGTCTGGTCGCTGACCTGATCCGCGGCAAGAAGGTTGATCAAGCGCTCAACGTTCTGCAATTCACGCAGAAGAAGGCCGCTGTGATCATCAAGAAGGTGCTCGAGTCGGCCATCGCCAACGCCGAGCACAACGATGGCGCCGATATCGACGAGCTGAAGGTCAAGACCATCTACGTCGAACAGGGCGCAACGCTCAAGCGCTTCACGGCGCGAGCCAAGGGTCGCGGTAACCGCATCAGCAAGCCCACGTGCCATGTGTACGTGACGGTTGGCAACTAAGAACGCCTGGAAGAAATATGGGACAGAAAATCCATCCGACCGGCTTCCGCCTTGCGGTTACCCGTAACTGGTCCAGCCGCTGGTACGCAAGCGACCGCGATTTCGCGGGCATGCTGGCCGAAGACATCAAGGTTCGCGAATACCTCAAGAAGAAGCTGAAGAACGCTTCGGTGTCGCGCGTCATGATCGAGCGTCCCGCCAAGAACGCACGCATCACGATCTACTCGGCTCGTCCGGGCGTCGTGATCGGCAAGAAGGGCGAAGACATCGAGAACCTCAAGCGCGAACTGGGCAAGCAGCTCGGCGTGCCGGTGGCAGTGAACATCGAAGAAGTGCGCAAGCCTGAAATCGATGCCCAGCTGATCGCCGACAGCATCACGCAGCAGCTCGAAAAGCGGATCATGTTCCGCCGCGCCATGAAGCGCGCCATGCAGAACGCCATGCGTCTGGGTGCCCAGGGCATCAAGATCATGTCGGCTGGCCGCCTGAACGGTATCGAAATCGCTCGTACCGAGTGGTATCGCGAAGGTCGCGTGCCCCTCCACACGCTGCGCGCCGACATCGACTACGGCACCTCGGAAGCCAAGACCACCTACGGCGTCATCGGCGTCAAGGTCTGGGTCTACAAGGGCGACACGCTGGGTCGTAACGACCTGCCGGCCGTCGAAACGCCGCGTCCCGACGAAGAGCGTCGTCCGCGTGGTCCCCGCCGTGATGGCCGTCCTGGTGGCGACCGTCCGGGTGGCGACCGCCGTGGTCCCGGCCCTCGCGCCGGTGCCCGTGGCCCGATCGGTGGCAACACCGCACCGGCCGACGGCAGCGACAAGCCCGCAGAAGCTACTGGCGCAGCTCCCGCTGCTCCGGGTGCAGACTCGAAACCCGCCGTTAAGCGCGTCCGCAAAGCCGCGCCAGCTGCAGCAGCTGACGGTGCCAAGACCGAGTGATCGGTCTTAGAACTACGGAGTATTAAAAATGCTGCAACCTGCACGCAGAAAGTTCCGCAAGGAACAAAAGGGCCGCAACACCGGCATCGCAACCCGGGGCAACTCGGTTGCCTTCGGTGACTTCGGTCTCAAATGCACCGACCGCGGCCGCCTCACGGCGCGCCAGATCGAAGCCGCTCGCCGCGCGATTTCGCGTCACGTGAAGCGCGGTGGCCGTATCTGGATCCGCGTGTTCCCGGACAAGCCGATCTCTACCAAGCCCGCCGAAGTGCGGATGGGTAACGGTAAGGGCAACCCCGAGTACTACGTCGCTGAAATCCAGCCTGGCAAGATCGTGTTCGAGATCGTCGGCGTGCCCGAAGAACTCGCCCGCGAAGCGTTCCGCCTGGCCGCCGCCAAGCTTCCGCTGCGTACGACGTTCGTCGCTCGCCAGCTCGGCGCCTGAGAGGAGAACATCCATGGCAACACGTAAGAAAAAAGAAACCGCGGCTCCGGCCAAGGTGACCAAGGCTGCAACCCTGCGTACGAAGGACGTCGCAGGCCTGCAAGCTGAAATCAAGGACCTGCAGAAGGCCCATTTCGGATTGCGCATGCAAAAAGCGACGCAACAACTGTCGAATACCTCGACCCTGCGCGTGACGCGTCGCGATATC
>DATEPG010000032.1:0-2404 GCA_035273265.1 Polyangiaceae bacterium | reverse complement strand
GACCCCTTTGCTCCTGCTGCCCCTGCCGCGCCTGGATTGTTCATCAAATTACCGTCGCTGCTGCCGCAGGCGCTGGCGGCTCCTAGGCAAAAGCAAAGGGTAACGGCCGAATGCCAGGCCAGGGCGGTGCTTGGGTTCTTCATCTCGTCATCTAATGGTCACCGGTCGCTGCCGGCAGCAGGCTTTCGAGGATCAATTTGCACTATTTTAATGGCCCGCGCGCCACAAAGGCGAAACTCCGGCTCTCCCGCTCGCAGAGCCCGGCGTTCGCTGCCCCCCTCGGCTCAGCGCGGCGCACCAGTTCGGTGCCCGCCCTCGCCTGCTAGCCGAGCTTGCGTGACGTTCCGGTTAAGCGTATGGGAGCCAATATATGGTAGCCCAAGCAAAATCTCGGCTGCTCGGCGCGACGAGAACGGCCGCTGTCAGCACCGCCGCGTTACCGGAAGGAGTGCGTGAGGTCCTCAATTCGCTCCGGCAGATCGTGCGCTCGCTGCGTGTTTCGTCGCGGGCGGCAGAACAGCGGGTGGGCTTGTCGGGGGCGCAGCTGTTCGTTCTTTCGTGCCTGGCGCGCCAGAGCCCGTGTTCGGTGAACGAGCTGGCAGCACGCACGGCTACGGATCAGAGCTCGGTCTCGGTCGTGGTGAGTCGTTTGGTCGCGCTAGGCCACGTCCGGCGCACGACCTCGAAGAAGGACCGGCGCAGTGTTGACCTCAGCCTCACTCGCTCGGGGCGTGCGCTGCTCGAGAGCGCGCCGGAGGCCACGCAAGATCGCTTGATCACGTCGCTCTCTCGGCTGCCCAAGACGGAACTCAAGACGCTGTCTCGGTTGCTGGGCAAAGTCGTGGAGGTCGCAGAAGTCTCACAGCAGGTCCCGAGTTTGTTCTTCGAAGAAGAGCCTGCCCTGGCCAATAAAAGCCGCTCCCGAAATGGCTGACCTCGATCGGCGTACTCCCATTTCGGAGACCGGACTCTTGCCGGTCTCGCCCTCGCTTTCGCCAACGCTGGCGGCAGCGCATGTGCCGCGCGCGGTGAGCGTGGTCGGCCCACGCTCGATCTTCATTAGCGCGCTGGCGATCGGCGTCGCGTTCGTCGCTGGCATCGTCGCGCGAGTGCTGGTGACGATGATTGCGTTGGTTACGAACGCAGCATTCTTCGGCCGGTTCTCCTTGCGTTCCGTGTCGCCCGCCGAGCATCAGCTGGGGGCGTGGGTGATTCTCGTGCCGGTGCTGGGCGGTGGGATCGTCGGCTTGATGGCCAGGTTCGGTTCCAAAGCCATCCGCGGGCACGGCATTCCCGAAGCCATGGAACAAGTGCTCACCAACGAGAGCCGCATCGCACCACGGCTCACGTTTCTCAAACCGTTGTCTGCCGCGATCGCCATCGGTACCGGCGGTCCGTTCGGCGCGGAGGGCCCGATCATCGCGACTGGCGGCGCGCTCGGCTCGCTCGTTGGGCAGCTCTTGAAGACGTCGGCCGTCGAGCGCAAAACGTTGCTCGCCGCTGGTGCGGCGGCGGGCATGGCGGCCACTTTCGGCAGCCCGGTCTCGGCCGTGCTCTTGGCGGTCGAACTGCTGCTGTTCGAATTCCGCCCGAGATCGATCATTCCGGTGGCGCTGGCGAGCGCGACCGCTGCGGGCGTGCGCATGGCGGCTGTCGGCTCGGCGCCGGTGTTTGCGATGCCCGAGCTGGCACAACCCAGTGGCGAGGCGCTGGCGTTTTACATCTTGCTCGGCGGAGTGATTGGCATCGTCGCGACTGGCGTCACGCGCGCGGTTTATGCGGTGGAGGATGCCTTTGAAAAGCTGCCGATCCATTGGATGTGGTGGCCCGCGCTCGGTGGCCTCGCCGTGGGCGGGGTGGGCTACTTTGCGCCGCGAACGATGGGCGTGGGGTACGACAACATCGAACACGTTCTGTCTGGCTCCCTGACGGGCCAGGCGCTGTTCCTGCTCTTCAGCTTGAAGTTCGTGTCCTGGGCTATCGCGCTTGGCAGTGGCACGTCGGGCGGTACGCTGGCGCCGCTCTTCACCATTGGTGGTGGTTTGGGCGCGACACTCGGTGCATTGGTCGCGCTCGCATTTCCCGGACTGGGCATCGATCCGCGGATTGCCGGGCTGGTCGGCATGGCGGCGATTTTTGCGGGGGCATCACGGGCTCTCTTGGCCTCCGTGGTGTTTGCCTTCGAAACCACGCTGCAACCGCTCGGGCTGTTGCCATTGCTGGGTGGCTGCAGCGCTGCGTTTTTGGTCTCTTGCTTGCTCATGCGCAACACCATCATGACGGAGAAGATCGCCCGTCGCGGGATCCGCGTGCCCAGCGAATACGCTGCGGATTTTCTGGACCAGGTACGAGTCGCCGATTTTGCCGCAAAGGAAGTGATCGCCTTTGCCGCGAGCGATACTCT
>DATEPG010000031.1:0-4645 GCA_035273265.1 Polyangiaceae bacterium | reverse complement strand
GAGCGATCCATTGGCGCGGCGGAAGGTGCTGCGCTTGTCCGCTCTCGCCGAGCGGCCGCTGGTGCTCGTTCCAGGCGGGACGTTCACCGGCGAGATTATCCACGAGGCATGCCACAGCGCTGGCTTCACGCCGCGGGTCCTGCTCACCTTGTCGTCCGCCGAAGCCTTGTGTGAAGTGGTTCGCGCTGGCCTGGCTTTGACCATCCTGCCCGCCGGCTACCTGCGCCGTTCTGACCCAGAGCTGGTCCCAGTCCGGCTCACGGACCCGACACCGCGCCGGGATCTTTGGCTGGTCCGGCGTCGAGCTTCGAGCCTGCCGACGCCCCGGGCTGCCGCCGAATTTATGCGGTTACTCCGAGAACCCGCCGAGCCGCTGCGGTAATGATCGGATTTTATTGATTTTATTCAGAGATTGACAGGCGCGCGACGGGTAACTATATCAGCCGAGCATTAACCCTGACGCATACGTTAGGGTTAGGGTTACAATGTAGTCTATGAGCGACCGCAATTCCCACCGCCACCTCGCTGTCGTCGCGCCGGGTTCCTCCCCGGATGCGTCGCCGCGCGCCTTGGAGCGCAGCGTGGAGGAGGGAGAGTTGCTGCTGGTCGGTGACCTGGCCAAGGCCGTCGGCAAGACGGTGCGGGCCATTCATCTGTATGAAGAGCTCGGCTTGGTGCGTGCCCATGAGCGTTCCAAGGGTCGCTACCGGTTGTTCGCGCAAGACGCCCTGGTGCGCGTGCGCTGGATCATCAAGCTGCAGAGCTTGGGGCTTTCGCTGTCGGACATCCAAGCCCTGGTGCGCGGTCAGAACGACGCCGCGTCCGCCAAGTTCGCGGCCATCCGCTTGCAAGAGGTTTATCTCGCCAAGCTGGTCGAAACGCGCAGCAAGCTCGCAGAGCTGAAGGCGCTCGAATCCGAGCTCGAGGCCAGCCTCGAGTTTCTCTCCACCTGTCACAGCGTGTGCGAGTCCGAAGTCTCTTCGGTTCACTCGTGCCCGACCTGCGCGCACCACGCCGAACAGCCCAACCCTCCCGAGCTGGTCGCCGGCAGCCGCGTGAACTGAAGGAATCGCAGAAAATGGCACTCAAGTTTCCGATCTACATGGACAACCACGCAACGACGCCGCTCGATAAGCGCGTGCTCGAGGCCATGTTGCCGTATTTTACCCAAGATTTCGGGAACGCGGCCAGCCGCACCCACGCCTACGGCTGGCACGCGGAAGCGGCCGTCGAAGACGCGCGCGAGACGATCGCCGATTACATCGGCGCCGAGTCGGGCAAGGAAATCGTGTTCACCTCCGGCGCCACGGAGAGCGACAACCTGGCCATCAAGGGCATTGCCGAATACTACAAGGGTAAGGGCAACCACATCATCACCACGACCATCGAGCACAAAGCCGTGCTGGATTCGTGCAAGCGCCTCGAAAAAGAGGGCTACACCGTTACCTACGTGAACGCAGGGGCCGATGGCCTGGTGAACCCGGCTGATATCGAAGCCGCGATCACGGACAAGACCATCTTGGTCTCGGTCATGCTGGCCAACAACGAGGTCGGCACCATCCAGCCGATCGGCGAAATCGGCGCCATCACCCGCAAGCGCGGAGTGCTGTTTCATTGCGACGCCGTGCAAGGCTTCGGTAAAACGCCGTTCGACGTGCAGCGCATGAACGTGGACTTGGCGTCGCTCACCGCGCACAAAATCTACGGCCCGAAGGGCGTGGGCGCGCTGTACGTGCGTCGCTCCAAGCCGCGCGTGCGCTTGGTCGCCCAGATGGACGGCGGCGGGCACGAACGCGGTAACCGTTCGGGCACGCTGAACGTGCCGGGCATCGTCGGCTTCGCCAAGGCCGTGTCCATCTTCAAGCAAGAGGGCGTGGCCGAGGCGGATCGCATTCGTGGCCTCCGCGATCGCCTGCACAATGCCATCAGCAAAGAGCTCGATTCGGTATTTCTGAATGGACACCCCGAAAAGCGCCTGCCGGGGAACTTGAATCTGTCCTTCTCCTTCGTCGAGGGTGAAGGCCTGATGATGGCGATCAAGGACGTCGCCGTCTCGAGCGGCTCGGCCTGCACCAGCGCCAGCCTGGAACCGAGCTACGTGCTGCGTTCGATGGGTCTCGATGAAGAGCTGGCCCATTCCTCGATTCGTTTCGGCTTGGGGCGCTTCAACACCGAAGAAGAAGTGGACTACGTGGCCGAGCTCGTGATCGGCAAAGTCAAACGCCTACGCGAACTCTCGCCCCTGTACGAGATGCACCAGCAGGGCATCGACATCAAATCCATCCAGTGGGCCGCTCACTGAACCCCTGATACAAAAAGGAAAACATCATGGCCTACAGCGACAAACTGCTCGATCACTACGAAAACCCGCGCAACGTCGGCACCTTGGACAAAGACGATCCGTCGGTCGGTACCGGCCTGGTCGGCGCGCCCGCCTGCGGTGATGTGATGCGTTTGCAGATCCGCGTCAGCCCGGAGGGCGTGATCGAGGACGCGCGCTTCAAGACCTTCGGCTGCGGCTCGGCGATCGCCTCGTCGTCGCTCGCCACCGAGTGGATCAAGGGCAAGAACATCGACGAAGCCGCGGGCATCAAGAATAGCCAGATCGCCGAAGAGCTGAGTCTTCCCCCGGTAAAAATTCATTGCTCCGTCCTGGCCGAGGACGCAATCAAGAGCGCGATCGAAGATTACAAAGCCAAGCGCGCCGCGCGCCTCGCGCTAGACGGAAACCCCGCCGAGGCGCCCGTCGCCGCGAGCGCACCCGCTAGCCTCTAAATTTTTTCTAGCCGCCTACCGCGCAATCATTCGAGTATCGCCATGCAAACCTCCTCCGCGTCCACCGAGACTCCAGTGTCGACTCCTTCTCCTTCGGAAGCTCCCAAGTCGCGTCGCGAGATCACCATCTCCGACAAGGCCGTGGAGTTCGCAAAGAAGAAGCTCGCGCAGCGGGGCACTCCGGACGCGGCGGTACGCCTCGGCGTCAAAGGCGGCGGATGCTCGGGGTTTTCATACGTCATCCAGTATGAGGACACGCCTCCGAAGGAGCGTGACACCGTGTATGAAGCGGGCGGCGTGCGCTTCTATGTCGACAAAAAGAGCTTCGTGTATCTGGCTGGCTCGGTTCTCGACTACGAGCAGACATTGATGTTCCAAGGGTTCAAGTTCAAAAACCCTCAGGAAGCGTCGAGCTGCGGCTGCGGACACTCCTTCACGGTTCGCTGAGGTGGACCCGTTCGAGACCTTGGGCGTGGAGCCCGTGTTTAGTCTCGACGTATCGGTCCTGGAGCAACGTCATCGAGATTTGAGTCGCGCGCTACATCCCGATCGGCACGCCGCGTCTGGCGCTGCCGAGCGACGGATGGCTCTCGGACACGCCATCGAGGTCAATGAAGCGTTCCGGATCTTGAAGGATCCGGTCCGCCGCGCCGAGGCACTTTTGGCGCGGCGTGGCGTGCAGAGCGGTGAGGGCAAGGAACCACCCGCTTCGCCTGCACTGCTGATGGAGGTCATGGAGCGCCGTGAGGCGCTGGCCGAGGTACGACAGACCAAGAATGAGGCGGCACTCACGCGCTTGATTGCCGAGGTCCGCGCTGCAGCCCTCGCCACCGAAACTGCCCTGGGCAACGAATTTGCATCTCCAAGCTCCAATTCTGCAGAAATCCTGAAGCGCATCGGCGAGTTGCGCTACTACCGGCGGTTCTTGGACGAAGCCGCGTCGATTGCCGACGACTTGCTCTGAACTTTCCGAGCCCCTCACCATGCTGCTGGATATCTTCGACCCCAAAGCCCCTCCGCAAGCCATCGGTATCGATTTGGGCACGACCAATTCGATCGTGGCGCACGTGCGTGATGGCCGGCCCGTGCCGCTCACGAATTGTGACGGATCGGCCCTGCTGCCATCGGTCGTACACTACGGCGCCGAGGGGGCGGTTTTGGTGGGGCGCAACGCCGCGGCTTACGCCACGCGCGAGCCGGAGCGCACGATCGCCAGTGTGAAGCGCTTCATGGGCCGCGCCGCGGGGGACGCAGAGACCACACGCCTCGGCGCATACAAGTTCGTGCCCGGTGAAGCCTCGGTCGTGCGCTTCGATTTGGGCAAGCTGACTCCGAGTGCGATTGAAGTCAGCGCCGAGATCTTGAAGAGCCTGCGCCAGAGCGCGCTCGATCAGTTGACGCAAGTGGGTGGCGCGGTGATCACCGTGCCTGCGTACTTCGACGACGCTCAGCGCCAAGCCACGCGCGACGCTGGGCGCCTCGCCGGCCTGGAGGTGCTGCGCTTGCTCAACGAGCCGACCGCTGCGGCGTTGGCTTATGGCCTGGATAAGCAGGAAAATGGCTTATTTGCCGTGTACGACCTGGGGGGTGGCACCTTCGACGTCACGATTTTGCTACTCGATAACGGCGTGTTCCAGGTCAAGAGCACGGGCGGCGACAGCGCGCTCGGTGGCGACGACATGGACCGCGAGATCGCCGAACGCATGCTGAGTGCGATGGGCGCTACCAGCGCGCAAACACGTACTCCCGAGGTCGTGAGCATTGCCTTGGAAGCCGCGCGCCGCGCCAAGCACGCGCTGAGCGACGCGGCCGAGGTGAGCATCGAGTTACCCAAAAAGGGTGGCGGCGATCTGAGCTTTTCAGTCACGCG
>DATEPG010000030.1:0-3172 GCA_035273265.1 Polyangiaceae bacterium | reverse complement strand
GCCGACCGGTCGCGTCGGTGCGGACACCTACCTGAATTTCGTCCGCCAAGGGCAACCTTCGAATAATCCGGACGCCCAGAACGCCTTCGATCGCGATAGCTTCCGCGCGGGCGCAGGCGTCACTTGGCGACCAGGCGGGGGGCTATTCGATTGGCGGCTCGGTTACGAGTTTCTGTACAACTATTTCGAGAAGGCGAACTTCTCGAACCTGAATAATTTTCAGAACCAAGTCAACATGCGTGGTCGCTGGCGGTTCCTGCCGCGTACCGCCTTGCTTTACGACGGCAGCTACACTTGGGTGGACTATCCGAACCCGACCGTGCAAAACGACGGAACGATCGCGCGCTCGAGCATCGGCTTGAGGGGGTTGATCACCAACCGCTTCTCGTTGCTGACCATGATCGGTTGGGCGGGCACGTTCTACAAGCAGCAAGCCAACCAAACCCCGCAGCAATTCGATTCGCTCACGGCTCAAGCCGAGCTCAAATGGTACATCAGCGGCGGAGCCGACGTGATGAACCCGGCCTCGGCGCCAGTGGGTCTCTCGTACGCCTCGATCGGCTATTTGCGAGATGTTTCCAATAGCTACCTGGGTAATTTCTATCAAAGAGACCGCGGCTACGTGGGCTTGTCCTACTTCCTCGGCGGTGTTTTCGTGACCAGTGTAACCGGAGGCATCGCCAACCTGAGTTACCCGGAGTCCTATTTCCCGAGCGGCGCCGTTCAACAGTCCGCATTCTCTCAACAGCGCGTCGACGCGAGCGTGTTCGGTGAGTATCGGCTCAGCAACACCTTTGGCTTGAACGCGACGGTGAACTACGATCGCAACTTCACCGGTGTCGAGGTGGCGACGAGCGAAGACGGGAGCACGAGACCGGATGCGCTTGCGTACCAACGTTGGCAGGCTTTCCTCGGCGCCCGTTGGTTCCTGTAAGTCGAGTTCATGACGCGAGTGACGTATCGTCGGGTGCAAAGTTTCATCCGCGGCTGGCTGTGTCTGATAATAATCGTGGCGGTTTCTGCGTGCGCGTCGAATCACGCGGCGAATCGCAGCAATCTCGCTCCTCCGACGGAACGCTACGTTCTCGGTCCGGGAGATACCTTCACGCTGGAAATCGTGGGCGAGAAAGATCTTCCGCGCGAGTACCAGGTAGCCTCTGACGGTACCGTTGATTTCCCTTATGTGCACACGCTCAAGGTAGCTGATCTCGAGGCGCAGCAGGTCGCTCGCCTGGTGCGTGAACGCTTGATCGCCGAGAAGGTGTTGTCCGATCCGAGCGTGGTGGTGCAAGTCAAGGAGTACGCCAGTCGGCACGTGACGCTCCTGGGGCAGGTCTCCAAACCTGGCAGCTATCCGCTGCTTCCTGGCATGTCCCTGATCCAGGCCATCTCCCAAGCAGGCGGGCTGACCGCTGTGGCCAGTGGCAACCACGCGAACCTGACTCGCAAGACCAGCACAGGTCAGCAAACCGTGCAGATCGATGTCGACGCGATCAGCGAGGGACGGGCGCAGGACGTGCAGCTTCAAGCCGGCGATCAGATCTACGTACCCGAACGCATCTTCTGAGCGCTCAAAGAGGCGTTGAGCGCCCCTCCGCAGGTGTCAGTCGTACGACCAACAGCGAGCGAAAGTCGGGCGTGGTCATGCCCATGAAGTAGCTGGTGTGCGGTCCAGCCGAGCTGTTCCGCGTTTCACTGGATAGCGGGAGACCGCTGCCCGCAGCCAAGCTGACCGTGCACAAGCCGTGACTGCCGAACGAGGAGTGCACGCCGGCCAACCACTCCGCGGGGAACAGTCGAGTTTCACTGACCCAGGGACTCGCCGCAGCGCCGCGATTGTCGGTCAACGGAGGCAGTCCGAACAATTCGGCACTGACCGTCAACCAGTTGGCTGGCAGTAGTTCGAGTGCCGCGCCGAACGCCACAAAACCCTGATTGCCCAGGCGCACTCCCGCAAAATCGACGGCCTGACGCAGCCGTGCACCGAGTTCTGCGCTGAGCTGCAGCGCTCGGTAACGGAAGCCGAACGTCGCCTTCGGCATGACCACGAATGAACGCTCGTTGGCGAAATCAGCGCGATCGCCCAGGGGCAACGTGACGTCTACCCCGAGACGCAGGCCAAAGCCGCGCACGGCCAGCGCTTCGTCGAACGAGTACGCAAGACCCAGGCGCGGGTCGCGCACGGCATTGTGTGCCAACGGCGGTGCTGATTGCGAGGTGATGCCCGAAGTGCCAGCGCCGGCCTGAAAGGCGCGCATCGACGCCAGCACCGACGCTTCCAGATTTCGTACCAGGCCAATCGAGACAAAGTAGGAAACGTCGAGCGCGTAGGCGAGTGCGTGGACGTCGCGGCCGTCGCGATCGGGGGAAGCGACCTGAAGCGAGATTGGTCGATGGAGGAGCTCGGTCGCGACGCCGGCGCCGAGCTGACCGGGCTCGGTCGTGTGCGTGTTGGAGATACTGAAAAATGAGCTGCGTCCTGCGGGCAACCACAGCGTGTTGGCGTCGAAGCAGGGCGAGAAGCCGGCCTCGTTGCCACACTCCGACGCCCGCGCTGGCCCGGGCGAGATTGCGTTCGCGCCCAGCGCAATCAAGAAAAAGAGCCACTTTGCTCGGCGTAGCTCGGGGGTCCGGCGAGGCACAGCGAGCACTCTACACGGGGGACGTGCTAAGAGCTCGGCCCGCGATGATCAGCGCAGAAACGCCGTTAGTGTTGGGCTCCGCTTCGCCACGCCGCAAGGACATCTTGTCTGGCTTGGGCCTTCCGATTCGAGTCGAACCTGCCGACATTCCGGAGCACGTCGCGCTCGCCGAGCAGCCTCTCGACTACGTGTCGCGGATCGTTGCCGAGAAGCTGTGCGCCGTCGCGGCCCGGGTCTCGGCTCCGTTTTCGGCGATCCTGGTCGCCGATACCGTGGTCGTGATTGATGGTGATGTGCTCGGCAAGCCGGTGGATACCGCGGATGCTGCACGTCTGCTCTCGCGCATCGTGGGCAGGACTCACACCGTATACACGCGCTACGCGATCAGCCTGGCCGACGCGCCCGCGGTCATTCGCGTGGCTCACACGGTCGCCACCGAGGTCACTCTGCGCGCCGCCTCCAGCGACGAAATCACGCGCTACGCGGCGAGCGGGGAGGGGCTGGACAAAGCGGGCGCTTACGCCGCGCAG
>DATEPG010000029.1:0-18631 GCA_035273265.1 Polyangiaceae bacterium | reverse complement strand
CGCGCCCCAGCCAGTCGCGGCGCCCGCGCCCGCGCCCGCGCCCGCACCACCACCCACCGCGGAAGAGCTGAAAAAAGCCGCCGATCAGCGCAAGCTCGCGTTGGAGTTGGCCGAAGCCGAGCAGTCCCATCAGGTGGAGTTGGCGCGCCTTACGCCCGCCATCCGTGAGGCGACCAAGGCCGCGGTGGATAAGGCCTATCCGAGCACGCGAGCGGCGCTCACCGCCGCGCTGGCTGGGCCGTGGCGCGCCCCGAAGAGCGCTGCGCGCGATGCCCAGCGCCACCCCGTGGCCACGCTCGAATTCCTGGGGCTCAAGCAGAACCATGCCGTGCTCGAGATCGGCCCGGGTGAAGGCTGGTACACCGAGCTCTTGGCGCCGACCCTGGCCAAAAACGGCAAACTCTACGTCACCAGCGGGGACGCCAACGGCCCGAAAGATCAGCGACCCACGCTCTACGCACTGCGCACCAAGCTGTTCCTCGAGAAGCTCCCGGAAGCCTATGGCAAGGTCGAGACGGTGGTGCTCGACTCCAAACGGCCGAAGCTGCCGTTCGACTCCAAGCTGAACCTCGTGCTGCTGTTTCGGGGCGTGCACGGCATGGTCAACGACGGAACGCTCGGCGCTTGGCTCGCCGAGATCCACCACGCGCTGGCGCCGAACGGCGTGCTGGGCATCGAGCAGCATCGCGCGGCTCCCCTTGCCGTCCCCGAAACCAGCAGCAAGAAGGGCTACGTGCCCGAGGCCTGGCTCGTGGAGCAGGTGCAGGCCTTGGGCTTCAAGCTTCTGGCCAAGTCGGAGGTAAACGCCAACCCGAAGGACACCAAGGACTATCCCGAGGGCGTCTGGTCGCTGCCGCCGACGCTGCGCGAGGGCGATACGAACCGGGACAAGTACCTGGCCATCGGCGAGAGCGATCGCATGACGCTCAAGTTCGTCAAGGTCGCGCTCCCGAAGCCTGTGGCGGCACCAGCTATCAAGTAGCGCGGGCGGCTCCGCACCCGCTCAGCTAAAGCTTGCTGCCGCAGTACTTGCAGAAGGCTGCATCGCTTTCGTGGCCCTCGCCGGAGCAATGCGGGCAGGCCGCGGTCGAGACCGGCTTCTTCATCGCGCTGGTCAGCTCGGCCGTGACGATACCGGTCGGGACCGCGATGATGCCGTAACCCAGGATCATCACCATGCTCGCGAGGAAGCGGCCCAGGTCGGTCTTGGGGTACACGTCGCCGTAGCCAACGGTGGTGAGCGTGACCACGGCCCAGTAGATGGCATGTGGAATGCTCGTAAAGCCGTGCTCCGGGCCCTCCACCGCGTACATCATGGAGCCCATGATGGCGACGATCACCAGCACGGTGACCAGGAACACCGAGATCTTCCGGGAGCTAGCGCGCAGCGCGCGCCCGATGATTTGCGCCTCGTCGAGGAAACGCGCCAGCTTCAACACGCGGAACACGCGCAGCAGACGCAGCGAGCGTACGACGAGCAGCGCCTGCGTACCGGGAAAGAAAATGCTCAGGTACGCCGGCACCACGCTCGTGAGATCGACCAGACCAAAGAAGCTCGTGGCGTAACGGAGTGGCCGCTTGACGGTCAGCACGCGCGCGACGTACTCGAGCGAAAATAGCCCCGTAAATACCCACTCGGCGAGGCGCAGCTCGGCACCATAGCGCAGCCTCACCCAAGTGACGCTCTCGAGCATGACCGCGCCAACGCTCGCCACGATGGCGACCATCAGCGCAATGTCGAAGGCACGCCCGGCAGGAGTCTCGGCTTCGAAGATGATCTCGTGCGCTCGTTCACGAAGCGAGCCAGGTGCGGGAGTAGCCACGCGCCGCACTCTAGCGCGCTGGACGCTTGGCCGACACCCTGGCCTTTGGCCGCCGTGCGCTGAGCTCCGCTTGAGCGCGTTCTCTTGCGCGGTCGATGACAAGCGCGGTTCTGAGTACCCAAAGGTAGGGCTGGAGACGGTCATGTCGCACCAGCAAGGTGGGCGCGGAATGGATCGACGGGGCCGAGCGTTCCTTGGCATCGGCCCATGGCAAAACTCGGCGCTCGTGTGTCCATGCTCGTTTCCTTGATTCTCCTGGTCGGTTGCGACCACGCGACGAAAGGCATCGCCAAGGGGGAGCTCGACGGCGGCAGCGCCCGTGAGCTAATCCGCGGCGTCATCGATTTCCGATACGTCGAGAACACGGACGTCGCATTCAACCTCCTGCGCTGGGTTCCCGAAAGCATTCGCGCGCCCGGGCTCCTCTTCATTGGCGCCCTCGCGCTTCTCACGCTGGGTCTTCTCCTCTTTTACGGACGCGGCCAGCCTCGGATGCGCCACTGGGCCCTCGTCCTGGTCACAGCGGGCGCGATCGGCAACTACGCCGACCGCGTCGCACGCGGCTACGTCGTGGACTTCGTGCATCTCCACCATTGGCCGGTGTTCAACGTCGCCGACGTCTACATCACGGTCGGTTACGTCCTCCTAGCGTTGGGCTTCCTCCTCTATCGTCGGAGCGGACCCGCGGCCCAGCCGAGAACCGGGTAGCTTGGAGTGATTGCGTTCCGCTTCGTGCCGCTATTCGGCCTGCTCGACAAAGCGTACCCGGTACAAGCGTGAAATGTTGTCGGATCCTGATGGCTCCTTGTGCAGTAGCCAGGTCACGCCCGTGTCTTGGCCAACGACTTGCGAGACATATCCGTGGCGCCAAGCGACGGTATCTCGCGGATCGGCACCAGTCCATTTGACGACAGACCAACGGCCATTCCGCCGCAACCAAAGTCCACCGCTTCCGTCCGTCGCCCAGTAGGCGTCCGCGTGGGCCCAGAGCGCCGCGAGCGTCTTGATCGGCGGCTCCTCAATGCTCCAATCCGTTCCGTTCCAGTGGACAATGTAACCGTAAACGTTGCCCTTCTTTTCCGGTGGGCTTTGATTGTCGGTGCCGCGTGCTGCGAATAGTACATCCGTCTCTGAAAGCGCGGCTGCGCCATCCAGTATCCAGTTCATGTCCAGCGGCATGTCGCTGGGCATGGGCAACCGCATGAGCTCACCTTGCTTTTGACCCGCACGCAATCGTTCGAGCCCGAGCTGGCGCGCTCCAAGGGAGTGGCTGCCGTTGGACGGAACGCCGCACAACTGTCCGGAGAAAACCATCACGTCGCCAGGTGCAAGTCTTGCCCACACCTGTGGCGCAATCATCACCTGTTCACAGGGGTATTGCTCTCGTTCCAATTTCGACTGCACGGCGCGAGTCAGCGCGGGAATCGCGGCGCGGCTTGCCGAGAGCGCAAGCACGCGCGTCGGTCCAAAGACACTTGGCATGAGGGCGGCGATACCGTCTTTGTTCCAAGGAAAGACGACCGAGCGCGCGGGCCCTCCCATGCTAGGGGGGGTGCTCGAAGTCACCCAGTGGTCCTTGCGCCAACGAAAAAAGCGCCACTGTAGCGAGTTGCCATTGCCTTCAACATCGGCCGTTACGGCCCATGCGGCGTCCGGCCACTGCCCAGTGATAGCAACTACTGCTGGCAAAACGGCGCTCCGCGCACCGAGCTCGAGCCCTTGGCTGAGGGTTGGGTCGGAGCGCAGCGTCTGGGATTCATCCATGACCATGAGGGATTTCCCGCATACGACGAACATGCGGCCCGAGATGGCAAAGACGTCCGCATCGCACACGAGCTCGCTGATCAGCTCTCGCTCCACGAGCGTGACGCCGTTTGGCGCGCGCGGCTTCAGCGGTGCATCATGCATCGGCGAGTGAGCGGACGGTGCGCTGCTTGCTCGATCGCCGGTTTTCGGATCTCCATTCGGGTTCATGCCCGACGGTGCGAGCGTATGCGCCTGACAACTGACAACGGCCGCCACGCAGCTGATCACGAGTCCGCTCTTCATTGAGTCCTGCTTTGCCTTGTGTGCGCCGGATGACCGAGCTTGAGCAAGCTTGATTGGAGGTGGTTGGGGTAGGAACTCGCGATTTCCCCAGAAAATTTCGCGAGCAGGGTTCAGCCACCCGCCGCGCGTACCACCGGCACGATGCCCGCAGGGTTGTCCGTCATGATGCCGTCTACGCCGAGAGCGACCAGGCGGCGTGCTTCGTTCGCGTCGTTGATGGTCCAATAATCGACGCCGAGCCCGAGCTTTCGCAGCTTCTGGAGCTTGCGCTGGGTCGCGAGCTGGAGCGGTCCCGCGTGCGTTGGGATCTGCGCTCGCGTTGCGACTGGCTTGCCGCGCTGGAGGCAACTGGGAACGAGACCCCAGTATAGGAACTCCGCGCGTGACAGCGAGCTTTCGCCGCGCCAGCCAGCACGGCGCAAGTACGAAAGCGCAGAACGAAAGAAGCTCGCAGCGATCACGCGGTCTTCGGCTTGGTGCTCTCGCACGGTCGCAATGAAGCGATCCACCAGGGCCGGCTCCTCACTCTTCAAGTCCACGTTCAGGCGCACGGCGGGCAGGTCGCTCAGGAGTTCGTGCAAGCTCGGAATACGATAGCCCTGGCGTTGGAATGGGCGACCGCCCTGCGCGTCTACGAAGCCATAGCCGGCATCCCAGCTTTGGATTTCCGCGAGCGTGGCACTCCGAAGCGCGCGCGCCACGCCCGTCATGCGCGCCCCGTCTTCATCATGGGCGGCAACGATTTCGCGATCGGCCGTGAGGTGCACGTCTGTTTCGAGTGCGTCCGCGCCGAGCTCTAGCGCACGGCGAAAAGAAGGCAGTGTGTTTTCCGGGCGCTCCGCAGCAGCACCTCGATGGGCATAAACGATCGTCAAGGCATCACTCGCGAAACCGCGATTGTGCCACAAATTTAGGGAGGTGAGCGCTAGATAAAGGTTCTCCCAACAGAGCGACGCCGTTCTAGGTCGACCTAGGTCGACCAGCGCATGACGCACGTGGGATCATCACCGCAGCGCGGAATTCGTGTTCGTGTACGAACAACAATCCTTGTGGCGACTTGCGAGTGTTTCGGCTCGAAAGCCTCCGGATGTGACCCGCGAGCGCCTACCGGCGCCGACGCCGGAAGCGCGGCAACCAAGCCTGGCCGCTGCTGTCTGCTGCGCTGAGCAGCCGCCTCTCGAACTGAAGTCTCGGCGTTGCGCCGCCCTCGCGGCCGACGCCGAGTGCAATGAAATCCAAAGACGCTGGGGCTGCGCAGATTTGGCCGACCCGATCGAGCGTTGCCCGTCCGCCTCTCGGCGCGTTATCGTGGTCCCAGCATGACCCACGAAACCCCGCCTGTGCCGACGCTTTACGAGTGGCTGGGGGGTTTGCCCGCGCTCGAAAGCCTGCTCAGCGTGTTCTACGGGCGCGTCCCGACCGATCCTATCCTTGCGCCCATCTTCGCGCACATGTCCGCTGACCACGTGCCACACGTGGCGGCTTTCGTGGCGGAGGTTTTCGGTGGTCCCAAGACTTACAGCGCCGCGCTAGGTGGTCACGCCAAAATGATTCATCACCACGTCGGCCGCGCGCTCACCGACACCCACCGCAAACGCTGGATCGAGCTGCTGCTCGAATGCGCCGATGAGCTAGCTGTACCATCCGATCCGGAATTCCGCTCCGCCTTCGTCGCTTACCTCGAATGGGGCACGCGACTCGCCGTGATCAACTCGCAGCCCGGTGCGGATGTGTCTGCCGACCAGCCAATGCCAGCCTGGGGCTGGGGCGAAGTGAAAGGCCCGTATCTCGGAAAGTGAAGAAAGCGTGTGGCGACTTGCGAGTGCTTCGAGCCGAAAGCCGCCGTATGTGAACCGGCGAGCGCCTACCGGCGGCGACGCCGGAGCACGAGCGCAGACGCGATCAGCGCGAGAGCGCCGGTGAGTCCGCCGTTCCCAGTGCTCGCGCCCGCTCGACAAGCACAGCTGCTTGGGTCGTCGCCGCCGGCCGCGCCGTTTCCGCCCGCGCCAGCAGCAGCTGGGGTGCTACCCGCGCGACCCGCAGCGCCCGCGGTGCCACCGCTGACTGCCCCAGCGGAGGATAGCGGGCTGCCGCCGCTGCCCGAGCCCGCCGTACCGGTCGTCCCGCCGGAACCTCCGCTGAGCGAACCGCCGCTGCCCGACGTCGTGGCCGCGGCGCCAGCGCTGCCGCTCATTCCCTGGGCCGAGCCGCCGACACCCCCAGTTCCTGGCCCGGTGCCGCCGCTGCCGCCCCCGCCGTTCGGCATGGTAGGTCCGGCAAACCGCCACCAATTGAACTTGAAGAGTTCGCCGCTGCCGCCGACGAACTTCAGGAACAAGTCGTGTTTTCCGCTGCCTCCGCTGACCGCACAGGTCTTGGTGGTCCAGGATGACGCGCCTGAAACGTCACAGGTTCCGAGTAGCGTGCCGGTCTGACTGTCGAGGTGGAGCTCGATCTTCGCGTCGCTGGTTGCGGACGATACCCGAGCCTCGAAGGAGGTCACACCGTCCAGGAAGTCGACGTCCTTCACCTTGATGTAGTCGCCATTGCTGATGGACGAGACGTTCATGCCGGCGCCGGTGTCGGTACACACCTGGGTCTTGAGTCCGGACGAGAAGGCGATGGTCTCGGCCTCGACTTGCTTGAACGGGTCCAGCGTGGCCACGGCGGTCGGTCCCTTCGTGCTCATCGTGAGCTTCGGAATGCTGCCGTCGGCACCGTAGCTGAACTCTTCCACGCACACCGAGCGTTTGAAGTCGCTGCCTCCCGGCAAAGTGCCGTTGTGATAGAAAAAATACGAGTGTCCCTTGTAGTCGACGATGCCGGCGTGATTGGTGAAGGTTGAGCCAGGGCCCATGATATCGCCGCGGACGGTCCAGGGTCCCGTCGGACCATTGCTGGTCGCGTAGCTGATCTTCTCGTTCCCGCTGGTAGCGGCGTAGACGAGGTAATAGAGCGAAGCTCGCTTGTAGAACCACGGCCCCTCGGTGAAGCCAGTCATCGACACGTTGCTGATGCTTCCCGAGGTACTGGTCATGTCCGAGTTCAGCTTCACGTACCGGAGGGTGCCGTTTCCCCAGTACATGTAGGCCTGTCCGTCGTCGTCGACGAACACCGTCGGGTCGATGTTGCCGGATCCGCTCGCGGCCAACGCCTTTCCCAGCGGATCCATGAATGGGCCGGTCACCGTGTTCGATACGCCCACGCCGATTTTGGCGCCGGTGTTGTTGTTCAGCGGTACGTAGAGATAAAACTTGCCGTTCCTGGCGATGCCTTGCGGCGCCCAAGCGTTGTCGGTTCCCCAGCTGAATGTCTTGAGAGCCGCCGGCGTGCCGTGGTCCGTCCAGTTGACCATGTCCGCCGTGGAGTACAGCTTCCAGTCGTTCATGGTGTAGAAGTTGTCCACTGTGACGTCCTCGTCATGGGACGTGTAGAGGTACAACCTGCCTTCGTGCACCATGGGAGCGGGGTCGGCCGTGTAGGAGGTCTGCACGATCGGGTTGTCGGCCCGAGCGGGGGACGGAATGGCGGGGACGGTGACCAGCCCCATCGCGCACAGCGTCGCTCTTCCTGCTCGGTACCACTTCATATTCAGGCGCACGTTGAATCCTCTCGCGAGTGGGAATTGCTGGCGGCCCGCACCCCTGGTGCTGACTCGACGAAGGACGCCATCAGGTGGATCCTTACTGCTCGAAAGGGGCAGAAATTGTGACGGAATCGACGGGCATCACTTGCTTTGGCGGGAAAATTGAGGACGCACTGCGGGAAGTGGCCAGCCCACGCGGGGTCGAGGTTGTACTTCGCGGGTCCTCCACCTACGGTCCCGCCGATGACCGACCCGAAAAACCACAACGAAGACCCGGACGACCTCGACGGCGAAGAGGAAGAAGAGGAAGAAGAGGAAGAGGAATCGCCCGCGCCGCCCGCAGCGAAGTCAAAGGGCAAGGCGCCCGTCGCCAAATCGAGCGTTGCTTCGTCGAAGGCAACCAAGGCTCCGGCGATCACGTCGTTGCACCTGATTGGCATCGGAGTCGCGGCATTGGTGGTCGGCGGCGCGGCAGGCTGGTTCGGTCACATCCAAAAAGGCAAAGTCGATTTGCGCGCCGCGGTGGCCGCTGCGCCAGCTGGAAGCGGAGTGCCCGCGGGGCCGTGCGGCGCTTGGCAGTCCAACGTGTGTAAGACCACGGGTGAACAATCTTCGGCGTGTCAGCAGGCCAAGGCGGCAACCGGCGTGCTATCGACCCCCGCCTGTGAATCGGCACTCGGCACGTTGCCGGAGACCCTTGCCAAGATCAAAGCCGAGCGCGTCACCTGCGACAAGCTCGTCGAGAAGCTATGCGCCGATCTTCCACCCGGCTCCAAGACTTGCGTCATGGTCAAAGAGCGCACCGCGAGCTTCCCGACCGAGCGCTGTGATCAGATGACCAAGAACTACGACAAGGTCATCGCGGAGCTGAAGCAAATGGATCAGCAGCAAGGCGCTACTGGCGCCCCCATGGGCGCGCCGGGTGGCGGCATGCGTCCGCCAGGCCTGCCGGGCAGCCCGCCTCAGCCGCAGGGCACCCAACCCGCTGGGCATCCCTGAGTTAAGCCTTTCGCGCATTTCGCCCCCAAGCAGAGGGCGCCTCTCAGCGCGCCAAGAGGCGCCCCGCTTTTTTTCAGTGCGTCGGGTTCGATTGCGTTTTGGGGCTGATTGGAATGTCACGCCCCTGTCGTCGTGATTGCTCCGGAATTGGAACCGTCACTTCCAACACGCCGTTTTCGAAGGACGCGCGGATCTGCTCAGGGTCCGCGTTCTCGGGAAGCGAGAGCACGCGTTGAAACGAGCCGAAGCTGCGTTCACGATGAAACAAGTTGCCTTCACGCTCGTGCGCAGTCTCGTGCTGGCGCTGACCGGAGATGGTGAGCATGCCGCGCTCGACGTTCACCTTCACGTCCTCCTCACGTAGCCCTGGTAGATCCGCGTGAATGACCAAATTTTGATCGCGCTCGAAGATGTCGACCTGCGGCGACCAAAACTGACGCGCCCAGCCTTCATCACCACGATTTAGCAGCGAGGACGAGCCGAAGTCGCCGAAATTTCCGAAGAGGCGATCCATGTCGTTCAGCATCCGACGCATCAATGAGAAGGGTGAGTTGCCCCGCTCAGGCGCGCGGCTGCGGTACGATTCCAAGCTTTGCCCGGCGTTCGCCTCCGGCGCGTTGCGCCGCTCGGAGGAGAGGTTTTGAGACTTATCCTTGTTTGCTTCGGCCATGAGATCGTTCCTCCTTCGTTGTCGTCGGCAATGTGCCGACCGGCGGCGGGCGATGCAAATCCGTGGCCGGGCGGCGCTCTAAATCCCCCGTGGCCCACAGGAATGGTAGATGCTTCAATCCTCGGGCGAACGGCTGGGGGCGCACGTGCTGTGGCGAACGCGCGAAGAGCGACATTTCGTCGCGTCCGGGTTTGCCAGGACATGACACCTGCCGTTCAGCGTGAGCCAGGCCGCCCTCTACGACGCGTGGACTCCACGCGATCAGAGGCGTCGCTCCTGTGGCTTGAGTGACGCGCGCGCGGCTCCGGCGAGCCGCGAGCGCGCGGCACTAGCACTCGCTACTGTGCCGGTGTGTACTACACCACGGTTCCAAGTTTCGACACGGTTGTCCGCGACAGCTACGCGGGCTTCTCGGGAGCGCTCGGCCTCGAGTTTGGCTACGAGCTTTGATTGAGCCGAGCAAGCGCATGCGGCGTGAGCCCGAGTAGGGCGCGTCGTCGCGACAAGACGATGGAAGGGAGTGTGAGCTCACCGCCGACATCGCCGCATAAGTATCAATCGCCACGCTCGGCAGAAGGAACAGCGGTATGGACGACGCCCCGTCGCACACGGCATGCTCGGGGGTCCATGACCCACGATCCGGAGTTCCTCGACCGCGGTGAGCGCCTGCCAGCACGGCGCGGTTCGCGCGGCTGGCTCGGCTGGCTGCTCTTGATTCTGGTTCTAGGCGCTGCAGGCGCTTTCGTTTACTACCTCTATCTCCCCCTGCGGCAGACGCGCGCGCGGCTCGACGCTGACCTTGCCCGCGCAGGGGAGCGCGAGCGAGCGCTCGGGCAGCGCGTCAAACAAGAGGAAGAGCGTTTCGGCAAGCTTGCCGGCGAATGCGACAAAGTCGCCAGCGAGCTCAAACAAACGGTCGCCGAGAAAGAGAAAATCGAGTCGGAGCTGAAGCGTGTCCAAGGTGAGCTATCGCAGAAGTTGGAGCCGGAGATTACGAGCGGGAACATCCGTATCCGGCGGCGCGGGCAGGAGCTCGTGCTCGATATGGCGGACGACATCCTGTTCGATAAGGGGCAGGCCGAAGTCAGCGAGCGCGGCCAAGCGGTTCTGCAGCAAATCGCGCGCAGCCTCTTGGAACTCAGCACCTACGGCATCCAGGTCGCGGGCCACACCGACAGCTCGCGCGTCGTGAGCGCAAAAACTCAAGAGCGTTTCGCGACCAATTGGGAGCTCTCCTCCGCGCGCGCCACCAACGTCGCCCGCTTCCTCCAAGAGCGCGGAAAAATACCAGGGACTCGCCTAGTCGCCGCCGGCTTCGGTGAATTCCGGCCGGCCGCCAGCAATGCGACCGAGGACGGCCGCCGCAAGAACCGCCGCATCGAACTCCTGCTGCTTCCGTCTACACCCAACGAGCAGACGGCGAAGATCCGCTGACCGGGACTACGGGCACCGAGCCGCGGATCGGATCGAACTTCTCGGGCCCGAGATGCATTACCATCAGCGAATGGCTGCGCATTTCTTTCGTGACTGGCTGTGTTTGCTTCCGATCGCGCTCGCCTGCAATTCGTGCAGCAGCGATAGCGGAGACTCGACCGCCTTCACTTCCTTGACGTCACGCTCGAAATTCGAATTCGTTCCGCTGACCGTCGACGACTCCGGCGCGGTCACGGCCGGAAGCTGTGAGGATCGGCCCGGAGTTTTCGCAGTCTACGAAACCCAGCTGAGCAGCCTTCGCTACTATCGCTTCTGCCGCGACGACGGTCGCGCCTTGGTTCTGGGGCAGATCACGATTGGCTACGGCACGCCGATCGCCGAGGGGCGCTTCAGCTGGACTTCTGAGCGAAAAGCGCCGCCCAGTCAGTTGCCTGGCCCTGAGGTACCCACCCCTGGAGCTACAGGTCCTCAGACGAATGAAACGATCGTCATCGCGTACTACGCGGACGACAATGGCGACGGCACGGCCGAGACCACACGGCTGCACGTGAATTGCTGGACCGAGCCGGCGTTGGGCGTCGTATCCACGACCGAGATCTTCGCGGCCAGCGTGGGCACCCAGGTCTGCACGACGCCCGGGTTCGAAGCTTCCTTCCCCGTCAAGTACTACATTGCGTCGCTCTCGCCGCTGCGCTTTCGCGTCGTGGTGCCCGACGGTAGCGAGCATGCGCTCGAGATGTATGAGCTACCGGGCAGCGGCGCGGTCGTGCGGCCCGCTGCGCCGCTCTGCGGCCTATCCAGGTGCATTTGACGGCTTGGAGCCTCTCGAGTCCCGGCAACTGACGCAGGCTCAGCGTAGGCGAGCGCTGAACGGCTTCGAGTAAAGCCTGGAGAGCAATATCCCGAGCAGCGCCGTGGCAACGATGCAAACGGCGTAAAACAATGGAATGAACTCGAGTGAGCAACGAAGTCGCTTGAAGAGCAGGGTCAGCGGAATGACCAGAAACAGGTGCGATAGGTACACTTCATAGCTGCTTTCGCCCAGCGCGCGCAGCGGGGCGAAGGCACGACTCTCGGCCCAGCGGCTCCAGTGGGGAGCCGACACGAAAGCGGCCAAGAGAGCGGCGCTGCCGAGGGCGAGCACGCTCACATCGAGGCCTAGGTCGTACAAGCCGAGGGCACGGATAGCGCGTCGAAAGTACAGCACCAAGCAGACCAGCCCAGCTCCGACGATGAACGACGCAGACGCCGCGGTCGAGCTGAGCGGATAGCGCCAAACGAGCAGCGCGGTGAGACAACCGATCGCGATCTCACCCATGCAAGAAAGGTAGGAGTGATCCATCCAAATCGGATTTTGGCTGAACGAGACGCGCGCAAAGGGTCCCAAGATGACGAAGCCGAGCAGCACCGCGCTCAGCAAGAGCGGTGGCTTGGCCCACCGGGCCAGCAGCGGGAAGCCCAGGTAAAACAGCTCCTCGACACATAGCGACCAAAGCACGTCCCAGGCACCCGGAAGGTAGCCGACTCTCGCCTCCAGACAGTTCAAATGAAAGGTCGCGACCGCAAACCACGTGCGAGGCAATGACGCGCTGGGCTGGAGATCGAAGAAGCCCTGGACGTTGGCGCTCTGCAAGCCTGATTGCACGACCACGAAGAGCGCGAGGGCAGGAAACAGCCGGGCGAAGCGCAACCGATAGAACCTCGGCAGATCGCAGCGCTCGAGCGCGCCCCAACGCTCCACGGTCATGTTCGTGATCAAGAATCCGGACACGACGAAGAAGACGATCACCGCCGGATACCCGCTCCAGAACAGAAACGCGTAGAGCGGCTTCGGTAGACTTCGGCCGAGCGCGCAACCATTGAAGGGCACGCGAATATTCAAATGCAGGGCCACGACCGCGAGCACGGCCCAGGCACGCAGCAGGTCAATCGCCGCATTACGCGTGGAGCTGCGCTGAGCGAGCGCGGTCACTCGTTCACTCGTCCCGTCCCTTGCCCGATCCGCCGCGCGCCAGCCCAAAGCTCCCACCAAACCATGACCCAGTCTGGCATGAAGGGGCGACCGCTGAAAAGTGGGTGATGTGTGTGGCGCGCCCACCGCTGTGAATGTTTTTCTCGATCAGGGTCATAAGAATTTGCGCGCGCTCCCACTGACTGAGTGGGTTCAAAAAATGGGAAACGCTCGCAGCGCGGTCGGCTCAAACTCGGCGAATCAGGACCAATGGTCCGGCGAGGCAGACGAGCGCGATGCCTCGGGCGAACGAGTAGTCACTCACTCTCATGTCTTCCCGGTAGCGCCACAGTCGACGTGGCGCTCTGTCCCCGAAATTGAAGCGCAGCTGGAGCCTCTCGCCTCCGAGCTCTCAGGCGCCGGTGAATACGAATTTTGGAACACGACTCCCAGGGACTCGTCGACTAATTTACCGTCGCTAGCGCCTGCGCCCGTCGGACAGGCTCCGTCGCGCTGGCGCACCTGGCTAGCGCGCATCTTGTTCGCGATCATCTATGGCGCTACGCTCGCGCTTCTCGGTTTGGAAATGAGAGCGCTGGCCGCACAAGAGGGCGCACCGCGGATCGCAGATAGCCATGAGCCAGGGTCTGCCGCAAACCAACTGCTCGTACACCCCTAGCGGCAATCGTTGCGAGCTCCTACGACACTCCAAGTCCGGTCGTGTCCGAGAGCCCGCGAAAACTTCCGGATCGCTGACCAGCGATAGGTGACAAAAATAGCCCTTCGCCAGACGATGCGCCGAGTTTAGTCTGCGGCGATGACTACTCCCTTCGCTTGGAAGTCCACCTACCCAGTGGTGTGCGGGCTCGCGACGCTGATCAGTGCCGCCGCCTGCTCCGGGAAGGTAGGGTCCATGGGCGGCTTGGGTGGTGTCGCCGAACAGGGAGGGCGAGCTGGGCAATCCGCAAAGGGTGGCGCGAGCTCCGCGGGGAGCGCGAACGCCCAGGGCGGGAGTGGCGAGGGCGGAGTCAGCGCGGATGCCGGAGCCGCTGGCGAGTCTGACCCCGGGGCAAGCGCTGGCCAAGCTGGGGACGACGGGAATGGCCAGGGGGGAAGCGTCGGCGGGGCCGGTGGCTCCAGCGGACGCGCAGGCGCCAGCGGTAGCGCGGGCTCTGCTGCTGGTTTCGGTGGCTCCGGTGCAAGCGGTGGCTCCGGTGCAAGCGGTGGCTCCGGTGGAAACGTCGACTCGACCGCGGGTGCTGACGGGAGCGGTGGCTCGAGCGCTGGACATGGCGGCGCGGCTGGCGTGGGTCAGGGCGGTGCAGGCGGCGTAGGAGTGGGCGGTTCTGCGGGCCAGAGCGGAGGATTGACTGGTCGCATCATCGTGGGAGCGACGGGCGTTGCGTTCTCGGCTTCACCGGCTCGCTCGGTTCTGAAGCGGAATGTCATCGTCTACAGCTCGGCCGGGCGCACCGATATCGATTGGTCGGCAACCACCGACCAGCCCTGGCTGACGGTCTCGCCCTCCGGAAAGACCGGGCAAACCGTGACGCTTTCGGCCAACCCCACCGCGCTCGCCGCCGGCAAGACGCACTTTGCGACCGTGTACGTGAAGTCCTCCGATAGCACGATCGAAAATCAGGAAGCCATTCGCGTCGGTCTTCACGTCTTGGAGCACGCAGCTCGAGATCTCAGCCTGACTCTCGGAGGTCTGTTTTTGGCCACGAGCTCCGTGGAGCCGCTCGCGTTCATTGCGGACGGAGGCACCGACATCGCCGCTTACAACGTATTCAGCGGCGAGCGGGTCCGCGTGCTCGCTCAGGTCGTGGCCAACGCGGGTGCCCTCACTCTCAGTGGCGACGGGCGCACGCTCTTCGTCTTCGATCGCAACAACCTTCGCGTTCAAGAAGTCGACGCAAGCACCGGAGCGCTCGTGCAGTCCTTCCCCTCGCCGGGAGCGACCGGCAGTGGCTTGCTCTCCTTTCGCCCGAACGCGTACCCAACGTTGGTGGTTCCGTCGTCGGCCCTGTACGATGTGCCCAGCGGGCAGCCCTTGGCCAACGCCTCTCTGTCAGGCGGCTACAGTTTGATGGCTTCAGCCGACGGCGCGATCGTCGTCAACGAATCTGGCACCGTTTACACGGTCGCGCGCAGCGGTTCGAACGGCAGCTCGACGCTCGTGAAGATGCTCTTCAACGCGGGCACGGCCCAAGGACGGGTCGGCCAAGCCTGCCTGAGTGCCGATAGGTCCACGGTCTACACCGCGAGCGGCGCCCCCTACCACTTTCCGGGCGTGAGCTTCTCCACCCACCAGACCGTTCAAATCCTGCCTGGTTCGAACTACCCGAATTCTATCCTTTGTGCCTGGAACAACCTGATCATCGGAGGTATCGACGGCTACTACAACGCGAACGACATTTGGGTCTACGATGGCCCGAGCGGCATCGAACTCGCGAAGCTGAGCTCCGCGGTTGCGACGAGCTATCGCAGCCTCGTCGATCGCGGACTCGCGATCTCAGGCGATGGCTCGCGATTGGTTGCGCTCTCGTTGAGCACCCCGGGCAGCAACTCCGCAAAGGAGATTCGCTTTCAATCGCTGCCTGCGCCCAAGTAGGCCAATAATGCGTCCGGAGCTCGCACTGAAGTTTCGTTAGCTCCCCCCCCTTATTGGTCCAAGCGTGTTCGATTCCGTCACAAGAAAGCACTCCGACCTGCAAAAACCCGCACCGACCGGCCAGCGCACTGGGTCGCCAAACAGCGGCGGCTGCCCCGTGAACACAAATAGGGCTCCCCCAACCCACAACAGGGCGAGATTCATTTTTGGATAGCGGGCGCGGCGCGCGCAGCGCGTCGCGTAGCTCAGTCAGCGAGCCGATTGAGCTACGGCAGGCGCAGCTCAAGGCTTGGCTAAGAGCGCGACGCTGCGCACACGCTGGTCCTCGAGCCAGTAGACGCGGTCCTCGTCGGCGACCACGCTCGGAGCATGGTTGCCGGCAACGGGGCCCAGGTGCCGCAAGGTCGCAGCACAGGCTTCGACTCGGCAGGTCGCGAGTTCGGCTGGTCCCTCTCGCGAGGGCTCGGCGGACCAAACAGCCGCAACCGGGTCACGACCTCGAAGCAAGGCACGAGCGCGCCGGCCCAGAGCGAAGCTTGAATCTGGCCGCCGCCCCCCTCGAGCTCCCAAGTGGCTGGCAGCGAGGCCCAGCCCTCGAGCGCGAGCGACCAAGGCGCTCGCCGCGCTTCGAGCCCCAAGCGCGCACCAAAGGTCAAGCGCGAGGCCAGCGCATAGGTGGTCAATGCGCCGCCGCTCACGTGCCAGCTCGCTCGGGTCGGGTTTGGAGCGGCGGTGCTAGGCAGTACGTCGCGCGCTGGCGACGCAGGAGCCTGTTCCGGCGAGACGGGCGCATCCTTTGCCCGAGGCTGCTCGACGGCAGCGGACGGCTCGGCATCCGGCGGAGCCGAATCCGAACCCGCATCGACGTGCAGCGGGTCGAGCGTAATGCTGATCGCCAGCGAAAGTGCCAAGATCAGCTCGCGGCAGTCACCATCCTGTAGCTTGACTTCACGACTACCTTGGGAGATCCCATCGTGGTCGATCAGCTCGGCGCGACCCAGCACGCTCGAGCCGGCGCGCGAAACGCTGGCCAAGATGGTCTGGTCGCCCCACGGCGAAAAGGGGTCATACGCCAGACGCGCCGTCACCGCTTCGACCAGCGCTTGCTCATCTGGGCAATCTTTGGCGGACTGGGCGCGAGCGTAGACGAGCCGTGTCGGCACGCGCGCCGGGCAGACCTGCGGCAGCAGCAGCGCGCTCCCCGCAGCCAACCACGCCCAGTGCCGAACCCGTCGCATGGGCTGCAAGGAAACACGATTTCGAAAAGCGCGCAATCAGGCCGCGCTTCGAGTTTGTTCGATGTCGTCGAGAGTGTGTGCGTGTGACGCGCGGCGCGCGGGAACAGCGCCACGTTGCGAGGTGCGCTGCTGGCGCGCGAGCGCCCATTCAGCGAATCTCGTCCACGAACGCGGGGCTCGAATGCACATATTTTATAAAATGTCAACAGCATCGAGCGCCCCGGATCGGCTCGGGGGAGGACCAATTTGCCCGCTCCCCAACCCCGCGGGGCCGTCGTAATTTGCCGCGCGCGACAGATGCGGATGTTGTCCATTCGCTCCTTCCAACGCGCAAGGTCATCGGAAAAATCATGGAATCGCTGCAACGTGCTTGGTTTGCCGGTTCGTGCGCGCTCGTCGGCCTCGGTTGTGCGCTTTGGAGCTGCTCGTCGCCTTCCGAGACGAACTCTGGAACCGGAGGACGGGCGGGCACTGGTGGTGCACTCCCGACCGGTGGCAGCCCGTCCGCGGGCGGAGCCGCGCTCACGGCCGGCAGCCCTGCGACAGGTGGAGCCCCTGCGGCTGCCGGCGCTTCTTCAAGCTCTTCTGCCGGAACTGCGGGCGGCGACTCGAGCAATGGAGGCTCAGCGGGCCCGGGTGGTGCAGGCAGCAGCGTATCGGGAGCCGGCGGGCAAGGCGGCGGGGCTGCTGGGGCCAGCGGAGGGACCGCGGCTGGAGGATCCGCTGCGGGCGGCTCGGGCGGGGGCTCATCGATCAAGACCAGCCCGGGCTGTGGCTCGAGCGCTCCGCTCAAGACTGGCAACTTTACCGAGAGCATCGGCGGGACCAACCGCAAGTGGATGCTCGACGTTCCCGCCAACTACGACGCGAGCAAGCCCTACCGGCTGATCTTCGTGTGGCACCCGCTCGGGGGCTCGGGGAGCCAAGTGGCGAGTGGCGGGTACAACGGGCTCAAGTCGTTGGCCAGCAACACAGCCGTCTTCGCCACGGCGGACGGTCTTTCGGGCAGCAACTCCGAGACCAGCGGGACCGGTTGGTGGAACACCAACGGCGGCGACATGAAGCTCGTGCAAGCCATGCTCGACAAGATCAACACCGGTCTTTGCATCGATCAGGACCGGATCTTCTCCACGGGCTTCAGCTTCGGCGGGATGATGTCCTATACCCTGCCCTTCGAATTCAACGTGTTCCGAGCGGTTGCGCCGTGTTCGGGCAAGACCGGCGTCATCCCGTACACCGAAAAGTACACGAACCCGATCCCAATTCTGGCCTTCCACGGGGACTCCGATACCTTCGTCGCTACGAACCTCGGCAAGGCATTTTTCGACAAGTACGCCGCCCGCAACCAGTGCGGAACCCAGACCCAAGCGGTGTCCCCCAACGGCTGCGTTCAATACCAGGGCTGCACCGTGTCGAGCACTTGGTGCTTGTTCTCCGGTGGGCATACGACCTGGTCCGAGCAACCGGCGGCGATCTGGAAGTTCTTCTCTCAATTCTGAGAACCGGCCCGAAGTCTCTGGTCCCACGAGCTTGCGCTGAACCGTCGCTCGCCCGCGGCTAGCTTTTCCAGTACAGCCGCAGGGCAGGTCGCGCCGCTTCGCACGCAAGCGACTTTACGAACCGCGGGAACGCGACTCGAGCCTTGAGCGCGAGGTCAGTTGCAGTATGAAGGCCGCAGCATGGACGTGTGTAGCGGCAGCGAAGTTGGTGGCTTGGTAGTGGCTCGTCGTGGAGTTGGCCGGTATGCGCGGCGAGCAGCGCTGCTTGCGGGGGGCGCGCTGATCGTAGGCGCGTGCAGCGATCCGCCAACCGAGGTGGTGCTGAAGGTGTTCAGCGACGTGCCCTGCAACGCACAGGTGGCCGTAGCCGTCGGTAATCCGGGGGAGCTCGGTGACCGTTCGGCGTCCGCGACTTCCAACGTGTGCGATCCCGCGACCGGTTCACGTGGCGTGCTCGTGCTCGTTCCCAAGTCGGCTGACACGGGCGAGCTAGCGATGGAAATCCGGATTCGGGCCGATCAGGCGGATCCGGAGAATTGCCTGGTGTCCGAGGGCTACGACGGTTGCATCATCGCTCGTCGCATCCTCAACTACATTCCGGGGCGCAGTGTCTCGCTGCAGATCGATTTGAAGAACCCGTGCTTGAATACCCCGTGCAGCCAAACCACGAGCTGCGTTGCGCAAGGCTTGGGGAAATCCTGCGTGACCGCTCACATCGATCCGACGCAGTGCCCGGGCACGTGCACGGACGAAGACTTGCTGAACCAG
>DATEPG010000028.1:0-32306 GCA_035273265.1 Polyangiaceae bacterium | reverse complement strand
GGTTCTGGCCCTGCTGGTTCTGGCCCTGCTGGTTCTGGCCCTGCTGGTTCTGGCCCTGCTGGTTCTGGCCCTGCTGGTTCTGACCCTGCTGGTTCTGGCCCTGCTGGTTCTGGCCCTGCTGGTTCTGGCCCTGCTGGTTCTGACTCTTCTCTCTCGATGAGCCGCACCCGTTGTGGACCCATACCGACGTCGTACCCGCAAAGTACGTATGAGTACCCTCCACTTCGAGGTTGTACACGGTTGCTCGCTCGCGAACCGCTTCGACGCTGACTACGCCGACCTCGGCTCCACTCGCGTCGGCAAGTGCATCGCCGTACACGAGCTCCGCGGCGGGCACCCAAGTGTCGATCGGAGTCCAGAATTGATGCCCGGGCGTCACGCGCACACTCGCCATTTCGCCGTTCATGGACACCGTATGCACGTCCATCAACTCACGATCCAAGCTGACGAACGTGGCGGATACTCGCTGAATCGAAAAGTTCCCAGTCAGGTCGTCGCGAGAGAGCACGAGATCGCCCGGCTCGATCCGTTCGATGGGCGTAGAACCGGTCGGCGTCGTCACCGGCGTTCCAGCGGCAAAGCAGCTCTGGCCGTCGTCCTGTGAGCAAACTCCATTGCGGCAGGTGCCTGAGCTTGGCGCTCCCCGGTCCGTCGATCCGCCGCTCACCTGCGTGCTGCTCCGACCGCGCTGCTTCTTTCGCGCGGAAGCAAGGCCCTTGGTCCCTGCTTTTTGAGCGAGCGCCCACGATCCCTGCACGGCCAAGGCCTCCGCGCCGGCAACTGCGACTTCCTCGGCAAGCGACCCGACGGGGCCGTCGGCTTCACCGCTCTGTTCTGCGACCACCTTCGTCTCGGCCTGGACGGCGTTGCGAATGCTGTCATCGAATGCCGCAAAGGCGACCGCGCCGGTGAGCGTAACGAGCCCCAAGACCGTGATGTACTGGAGCATCGTAGCGCCACGCTCGGATGCGTAGAGCGTGCACACTGAGCGCTTTGCAACGACTTCTCTTTGCGTGGGCATTGTCTGGTAGCGAATCAAGCAAGACTCAGGCCGCCCAAGAAGCCCAGGAACTCCGTAGGCTTCGAGCGCACGGGGGGCGGCGCCCGTGTTCCGGGCTTCCGCGAGGTACGCAAGCGCTTCCGTTGCGTACGCGGGCTGGGATCCCGAACACTTGCCCGCGAAGGCTCGCGGAGCCGCCGTCCGCTCGAGTGCGTTGTCCGTTACTACCTTGACCCTGCCCGCGTCGCCGCCGCTTTGCGGTAGGCACACCACACCATCGGGGTGGTCCGACGATGGAGGGTGAGCCTCCGAAGCGGCGTTGGCTGCTTAGCGGTTTCGAGCAAGATGCTCGAATTGGCTCCGATTCAGTCGCCACCTCCGGGCGGGATGACGCCGTTCTTCGCGACTGGAACGAGCAGCCGGGGTGAGCCGAAAAGCGTCACATTGAACGGCTGCTGTTCGGCAAATAGTGGATTCAAGTGCCTGAGCGTGAGCGGCCACGGCGCGAGTGGTCCGGCGACCGGTGTCACCCGGTACTTGAGAAAATCGACCCAGCGCACGAGGTTCTGCGCGGCAGCGGGTATGGGCTGCTGATTTTTGCCGATCGGAACACAAAGTTGATGCGCGCGTTCCATCTGAACGACGTGCGGCGGCAACCCTTGTTGGATGAGCACGGGATTCAAGTGGGATAGCAGCAGGTTCGTGTTCGCATCCGAAGTCGGCTGCTCGAGACCGTAGCAACCGAAATCCATGTGCTTAATCACCGACAGCATCGGCTCGGCTGGGATCACGCCGTTCTTCGCCACGGGCACGCACACCTGCTGCAACTGCACGAGGTGAACGGCTTCGGAGGGAAGGTGCTGGAGCACCGGATTCAGGTGGCTCGCGAGCACTTGAACGTCGACCGGCGGGGCCTCTGCCTTGTAGCAGGCTACGTCGATGCCCCGAATGATCCGACGCGCGGGCTCGCTGGGGATGCTGTTGTTCTTCGCGACGGGGACGCAGACCTCCTCGAGCGCGCCGAGTTTCGCCCTTTGATTCGGCAGCACGCCCTGCAAAACAGGGTTCAACTGACGAATGCCGAGTTCGTCGACAGGTGGGGCGCCTTGAGCGCTTCTGCATTCGAGATCGAGCTGACTGGCAAGCTCGAACGGAGTGGGTTGGGCCTGAGCACTCACGGCGTGCAGCAAGCCGGCGACGACGATCAGCGAACCGAGTGAATGACAAACGTTTTGCATGGCAGATCCTTCTGCTGGTTGTGGTTTCGATGCTCTCGTCGGAACGGGAATCGAGAGCACTAATAGATTCGCCACAGCCCGGCTCGACCTGACCAACAAAAAATATTACCGCCGCAGCCCGGGGAAGCGACCGGGAAATGCTGGCTCCTCCGATCGCGCTCTGCCGGTACGGCGTCGCATGCCGCTTGTGAGTATCGTCGGCGCCAAGAGCTTCAGGTTGCAGAACGGCGAATTTCGCCGCGCGCGCGCCGCCGCGCAAACCGCGGTCGCGAGTGAAAAGCTTTGCGCTCGACTCGATCGGGGGTATTCAGATGAAGGAATGGCTTCGCTGGAGCATGTAAAGCGTGCGCTCGGGGGCGAGCGTGCTGCGATTGAAGAGCTCGTGCGCGAGTTGAGCCCCGTGGTTCAAGCGCGTGTCGCGACCGCGCTCTGGCGACGCGGGCGAGCGTCGCGTCAAGAACTCGAGGATATGACGCAAGAGGTGCTGATGGAGCTGTTTGCCGGAGACGGCCCCGTGTTGGCCCGTTGGGAGCCCGAGCGCGGTCTGTCGTTGGCTTCGTTCGTCGGCCTAGTGGCGCAGCGGCTGGTGTTTTCGCTGTTGCGTAGCCGACGCCGGACTCCGTTCACCCAGGAACCAACGGATCCGGGCCTCATCGAGGCTTCGGCGGGCTCCTCGCGCATGCATCCCACGCCGGAGGATCCCTTCGCGGCCCGTGAGTTCTTGGGCCTCTTGTTCGAACGCCTTCACGCGGATCTCTCGCCAAAGGGGCTCGAGATGTTCTATCGACTGTACGTCTGGCAAGAGGAGCCCGAGCACATTGCCCGTGAAACTGGGAGCACTCTCGAGGCCATCTATCAATGGCGCAGCCGACTCAAGAAAGAGGTCGCCGAACTCGAGACGAGCTTGTTACGCCAATGCGGCACAGACCCTAATCTCGTCGCCTACCGGGCAGGAAGCCTGAGCAAGTTCAATGCCTCGTCCTGAGGACACACTCGATCAGTTGGCGCGCCTGGCCCGCAATGACGAGGCGCTGCACGCCGCCTCCGAGCGTCGACCGACGTCTCCGTCGAGCGGCGAGGACTTGACTCCAGCCAGCGTGCTGCCCGAGTCCCTCACGCAGCCGATCTCCGAAGCCCAACAGTCGTCGTTGGTGGATGCCATTCAAGCGCGGCTGGCGAATGCCGAGCGCAGTCAGCGCCCTGCAGCTCTGGTGCCGTTCGCGCGTCGACGCCGCACGGCGCTGGTCGCGCTGGTCGCGTTTACGGCAGCGGCGGCCGGGGTACTGCTGGCAGTACGCGGCCGTCCGGACCCGGATGGGCCGCTTTCGCGCTACGAGGTGCGACTCGAGGGCTCGGAGCAAACCGAGCGCGGGAGCAGCCAAGCGCCGGGCTTGCTACGGCTTCGCCCGAGTTCGGAACTCCGCTTCGAGCTGCGGCCGAGCAGGGACGTGCCGGGGAGCGTGGGCGCGCGCGCGTTTTTGCGAGGCCTGACCGCCGGCGACACCCATCAAACGCGCGAGCTCGAAGTCACACAGGAGCAGTCGTCGGCAGGTGCCTTGCGAGTTGCAGCCCAGGTGCCAACGCCGTTGCCCGAGCGCGGTGAACTCTTGCTCTACGTGGGGCGTCGCAACGCTATCGCGCACGCGCCGCCGAGTAACGGCAGTTCGAACGCGACTGGCCCGCGCGAGGCGCAAGAGTTCCGCTGGCAGTTCGAGCGCGCGCCGTAGCCGGGCCAAGGACCGATGAAGGCTGGACGCCGAGCGCGGAGCAGATCGAGCTGGCGTCGCGACGTGCCACGCCTTTTAGCGCTGGTGGCCGTGCTCGGTTCGTTGCCGGTGCGCGATGAAGCCCGTCGCGCGAGCACCGCCGAGCTCGAGTTCGAGTACACGGGTTGCGCGCGGATCCGCCGCGGCCCGGTGTGTGAACTCGCCGGAGAGCGCAAGCTCACCGTTTGGGTGCCTGGGCCGCTCCCGCCCGAGATCGACGCCGTGAGCGCTAGCAGCAAAAGCGTCGAGGAATCGCTGGCCGTGGAGGGCGGCTGGCGCATCACGTTCCAGGTCCCCGAGGGGCTGAGCCGCGTGCGGCTACGCCTGGGGCAGCGCCACGCTTCGTTGCAGGTCTCCGCGAGCTCGGAACCCGCAGCGATCCGCGAGCTGACTCGTTGGTGGAAAGAGGGAAAGTGGCAGCAAGTACGGGCGCGGCTCGAGCAAGGGAGCGACACCTTCGCCCCCGCCGAGCACGACCGGGCGAGGGCGCTTCGAGCGCGCTTGGCGTTGCGCGCTGGCGACAACGAACGCGCGGCGGCCGAGCTAGAAGCGACGGCGGAGAGTGCCGAACGGGCGGGTCTGCTACTCGATGCCAGCAATGACCGCTGGGCGGCCATCTATTGCCGTGCCGTTCGGCTCCGGCAATACGCGCGCGCGGCGGCGCTGCTCGAAAACACGCCAGCCGAGCTTTTGCGCATCCCGGAGGTTCGCGCTCAGCTCGCCTATTACTCGGGCGTGCTCGCGCAAGCGCGGGGCGACGCACAAAGCGCGCTCGTACAGTTCCGAACTGCGAGTGTGCGGTCTCGACGCCTGGGGCTAGTTGCCGATGAGCTCGAAGCGCGACACGAGCTCGCCATCACGCTGAGTCAGCTGCACCGCGACGCGGAGGCCTTGGCCGAACAACAGGCCTTGGTTTTGCGCGACTCGGACACCCCCAGCTGCCTGCTCTCCTTGAACTGGGAAAACCTATCGTGGATGCTCTTGACGCAAGCCCAGCCGGTCCCAGAAGAGCGCACGGCGGCCGCCCTCGCTCGCGCCGAGCAGCTCCTCGAGCTTTGCCCAGATCCAATCAACCGGCGCAATCAAGCGCTCAACCGCACCGCGTTCGCTTTGCTGCGCCGGAAGGACACCGAGGCCGAAGCGCGCCTGCGAGCACTCGAGATCGATGAAACCGGCCGGAGCGGGCGGTTCGCCACCTGGCAAGCCCTGTACTGGGGCGAGCTTCATTTGCTGCGCGCCGAGAGCGATAGAGCAATCTTGGCCTACGATCGGGCCGAGCAGCTCGCCGAAGCTCTCATGCTCAAAGATTGTGTTTATCTGGCGCGCCTGGGTCGCGCGCGCGCGCTCGCTCGAGGCCGCCAAAAGGAGGCCGTGGAAGCCTACCTTGCGGCGGAGAGGGCCGCGGACGATTTCGTGCGCTGGGCGCCATTCGGGCAAGGCCGACAGCTGACGGCGCTGCGGCTCCAGTCGAGTGCGCGCGAGCTGCTCACGCTGCTACTCGAGCTCGGGCGACCCGGAGAGGCGCTGCAGGCGGCGCAACGCGCGGCGCAGCGCGTGTGGACGTCGAGCTTCCGGGCGAACCGCATTGCGAATCTGAGTCCGTCCGTGAGGCAACGCTGGGACCGCGCCGTCACCGAGTACCGCGAACGCCGGCAAGCGCTCGAGCGCAACGCAGAAGACGACTGGAAGCTATCGGTCGAAGGTCTCGGGGCGCTGCGACTCACCCGCGCGCTCGAAGGGCAACAGCTCGAAGCAGCGTTGGCTTCGGCCTACGCTCTGCTTCTGCGCGAGGAGGCTTCTACGCCGGAACGAAGCGCAATGAATGAGGACTCGCAGCTCCTGCTCGCTGCGGGCAGCGATGCGTGGTGGGCGTTCTGGTCACGGCAGGGAGCGCTCCAGGTGGCGCTCGTGTCGCGCTTTGCGGAAAGCGAGCTCCCGCCAGAACCGTCTCGGGAGCTTGGGGCAGTCGCACTCGGCTTGGCGCAGGTGCTCGAGCGCTTCCAGCGTGCTGGGCTGCTTGCCGAGCCTTTGTTGCGTGTCACGCTGCCGCCCGAGCTGCAGGCGCTCGACGTGCACGCCTTGCGCGTGGGCGGCCGTCCTTTGGTCGCGTGGATACCCGTCGCCTATGCCTTCGAGCCCGGCGCGGCGGCGGACTCTGAGTCGCACACCGAGTCGCAAGACACCGCTGCTTCGACCGCCTTGGTCCTGGGCGACCCGAACGCGAACTTGCCTCGCGCCAACGCCGAAGCGCGCCGCGTGGCGCATCGCCTCGCGGAGGCGCGGCTCCTACTTCAGGACCAAGTCACGTTCGATGCCGTGCTGAAGGACCTACCCAACGCGCGTCTGCTGCATTTCGCAGGGCACGCGCGTTCGGGCGGCATCGATGGCCTGGAAGGGGCGCTCGGGCTGAGTCGCACGCAACGGTTTTCCGTGGCTGACGCCTTGGCCTGCGAGCGAGTGCCGGACTTCGTCGTGTTGTCCGCCTGCACGAGCAGCGTCTCACTCGAACCTGGTAGCGGGCTCAGCATCGGTCAAGCGTTTCTCCTGGCCGGCTCGCGCGCGGTGGTGGGCGCGAGCCGCACTATCTCCGACCACTTGGCGGGACACTTCGCGGAGGCGCTGTACGACCGGCTGCTCGCCTTCGGATCCTCGCGGCAGCTGCCGCGCGATATTCACGCCTGGGCAGCCGCGGTGCGCGCTGCGGGCCTCGAGCAAGAGCAGGCTGACCCGCATGGGGACTGGGCAAGCGTTCGTTTGCTGATTCACTAGAAAAACTCACACGCTCGCGGGGTCGCGGGTGTTTCGTGAAAGTTCGTCAGGTTCGACGCTCGACCCGCGAACTCCATACGATCGCCCCAGCCAGGATAAACAGCCATGACCTGTGATTCGAAAAGCACTCGTCCAACCAGGCAGAATCTCCCTTTGAACCGCGGCGGAAAGCTCAAATGGAGAGCGCGCTCGGCGTTGCAGAGCGGCCTGCTTTTTGCTCCGTGCGCCCTCGCGCTCAGCTGTTCCGACCCGGTCGACGCCGACCGGAGGTCGGAGGCGATCACGCGCGGCCAGCGCGCAGCCCCGACCCCCGAGTGCGGTGACTTCACGATCGTCGCACCTTCGAGCGTTCCGCTGGGGCGCGCATTCGACGCCAGCATCAGTAACCTCTCGCTCCAGCCTCCCCGCCCCGGCGAAGCTTATCGATATCACTGGGGTGGCGAGGCGTTGAGTGTCAGTTCCGCGAGCGGCTCCTCAGCCAGCCTGGCCTGCACCTGGTCGGGATCTCACGCGCTCGAGGTCACTGTGAGCAAGCTCGACTGCAGCACGACGCGCACGACGCGAGTTTACTGTAGCCCCCCGCTGTGCGGGGACTCGCCGGCCACGTGCCCGGGCGTGAGGGTGGCGCAAGAAGACGCGCTCGCCTGCCCCAAGAGCAACGTACTCGTGCGCGTCCGCCCGGGTCAGCCTTGTGCATCCGAAATGCGACTCAACGGCAGCGCTGGCGGCGCATGGGTCGAAGGCACCTTGATCGAGGCACGCGACAGCAACGACGACCTGGGCTCGAGCTTCTGCAGCTACTCGTGGAGAGGGCTGACGACTCAGCCACCGGTTCCCCCAGCATCGCGGGAAGGAGTGGATTGGCAGTGGGACTGTCCCCGCATTGGTGCCCACGGCGGCTCAGACGACATGAATGAGGCTCTCGCTAACCACGGCCGAGCGGCGCTCGGAACCATCCAATGGAAGCCGAGTCCAGCTGGCGAAGTCCCGGTGCGGATCGCCGTGGTCGACACGGCCGCCCACTTGTGGAGCGATCCAGACAACAACCCTCACGGAAAGGCCGTCGGAGCCTTGGCCCTCGATACGGCTTGCGAGGGCGTGACGAACTGCAACGTGCAGGCCGAGAATTTTTTGGGGCTTGCGGTCTATCGAGAAGCTCGACCGGGCGGTGGGTCCATCGTCCGACGTGACCGACAACACGGGGGCTGGTTCGGCGGGCACGGCGACTTGGCCCGCGCCATTCGCGCTGCCGTCGACGCAGCGCCTGACGCCCGCACGGTGCTGAACCTGAGCATTGCGTACGAAGCCCCCGAGCTTGCAAGCACGCTGCAGCCCGCAGCGACCGACTTCTCCAATCGCATCGTGCTCGCCGCCTTGCACTACGCGCGCTGCCACGGCGCGCTCATCCTGGCCGCGGCAGGCAATGGTCCGGTGCCAGCGGATCCCGAGCAAACGGCGGGTTTCCCGGCACGTTGGACCAGCCTTCCCGCGCTCAGCAAAGCCGAGTGCGCGCACCGCTTCGGAGTCGCGCGCGTCGGCGATAGCCCTAGGCCACTGCTCTATGCGGTGAGCGGGCTCGACTTCGCGGCGCAATCGTTGCTCACGACGCGTGGCAGAGGTCAGTCGGCCATCGCGGCCTTGGGCTTCGCGGCGGTGCGACCACTACCGAACGGTTCGTACACGCGGCGTCTGACCGGGACGTCGATGGCAACGGCAACGGTTTCGGGGATTGCAGCCTCGCTCTGGAGTCACAACGGAAGCCTTTCGGCAGACGCGCTCGTGAGCGCGCTCTACAACGCGAGTCCTACCACCGCGATCTCACCCGATATCGAACTGTCGCCCGCCGGCTCGGGTGACAGCCCCTTCAACACGGTGCGTCGTATCACGCGCTGCTCGATTGCAACCGCGTTTCCGGCACTCGCGGACTGTGTCGCCCTGCCGACGCCGCAGGCAGCGGTGCCGGCTGGCACCCTTCCGACGCTGCCCGCGGGAAGCGCCGAGCAAACCGCTACCAAGCCCGAGGAACTCCGGCCTGTTCGCCGGCACGCTCCGCCTTGGCTCTTTCCGCAACCACCTGGCGACCCCAGCTGCGGCCGCTGTAGCTTGGCGTTTAGGCGCTTGGACTTGGCCTTCCGGTCCTCCTTTCCAGTCAATTCCATCAACAACATGCAGCTCTTGGCGAGGTCCGGCGCGAGCCTTGGTCTCGCTCGCGTTGCGAATTTCGCAAACGTGACGTCCGAGCTCAGCAGCGACGAGCTCATCGCGGCCGCGGTTCCGAGCCCGCAGGTCGACCCCTTCAGTGTCATCTTGGACGAGTCGTTCGACAACGCGAGCGCCGCTGAGCTCAGCTACCAATTCGACGTGGACGACATTACCGTCGAAGCCACGGAAAGCGTGCTCATCGAGCAAAGCTCCGGATCCGGCGGAACCGGGCCGAATTGATGGTCGGTCAGGCGCGCAGGGCGCGAGCGTGCCGCTAGCTGACCTACCCTTCCGCTGACTCCCCCGATCCAGGCGGCAATCGATAGCGCGCGGGCAGACAGGCCAGCACCACGTTCGAAAGACCCAGAACCAGCACGCCTGGCACAGCCAACAAGCCCACGGTCAGCTCGTTGCCGCCCGCAATGGGAGCAAACGTGAGCAGCATGCTGGCCGCGAACGAGCCGTGGAAAACGGCGCAAGCCAGCGTCGATCCGGACCGGATGCGGATGAACGTGTACAGCGGCGCCGCGAACGACGTAAACAGCATCAGGACGCCCGCGCCTGCGATGGGATGATTGGGAAAACCGTAGCCTTCGAACACGAGCGGCAAGTGCCACGTCCCCCAGAGCAAACCGACGATCCATGATTGTCGCCAGAAGCCGAGTCCACTGAGCTCGTGGTGCAGTAGGCCTCGCCAACCGGCCTCTTCACCCAGGCCCGCGACCGCGGACAACGTCGGACCCAAGATCAGCCCTTGCGCGACGAGCGTCCAGATCGGAGAGAGCGAGCCGATCGGGTGCACGAACTGTCGATGCTGTTCCGGAGTCAGATCGAAACGCGCACTCAGCCCCGACAGCGACGCCGAGTAAGCAGTTCCGGGCAGCGCCAAGCCGAGCCACAAAACGGCTACCGACAACAGCACTGGCAATAACCACGCCAGCAGAAACCAGCGATTGACGCGCCACGAAAGCCCGAGCAACCGCGTGATCGGTTCGCGAAACAGAAAGCGTGCGCAGCCCGCGGCCACGAGTCCCGGCACGAGCATGACGATGTTTGCAAACACGAACGAATCGAGCCGGCGCCAGGATCCGCCGCACAGCAAATAGTGATGTCGTAAGGGACAGGGATGGCAGGCTCAAGGTTGCGACGGCAGCGGCGTCCGCTCTCTCCCGAGCGAATTGCTCGCGCTGCGCTCAAGTTGATCGACCGCCACGGTCTGGAGGCGTTCAGCATGCACAAGCTCAGCGCCGCTCTCGGCTGCGAGACGATGTCGCTCTACCATCACCTGAAGAGCCGCGGCGAGGTCATGGATGCCGTGGCTGGCTTACTGATGGCGGAGATCCACGCACCCGCGGAGGGAACCTGGCAGGAGCGCTTGCGTGGATTTGCTCACTCCTACCGCAGCGTAGCGCTCGAGCACCCGCGCGCATTCAGCCTACTCGCGACGCGCCCCGTCAATCGCCCCGAGGGCTTCGGTATGCTCGAAAGCGCGTCATCGACGCTGCGTTGCGCGGGCTTCGGACCCGAGCGCGCCGCCCAGCTCGTTTTGCTCGTGGGCTGTTGGTGCAACGGAGCGCTGCTCGCCGAGATCGCCGGTTCCGATGCCCGACCCGACCCCACCCATGCCACAGCGCCAGAGCAATCCGACCTAGCTGAGCGCTATCCCAACTTGGTCGAAATGGCGCCCTACCTCTCGCTTTGCAACTTCGCTCCCGCTTTCACTTTCGGCCTCGAAGCGCTGATTCGGCTGATAACGGCCGAGCAAGCGCGACAGGAGTGATGGGGTTGACGCTCGATCCGCTAGCCGTGGTCACCGGCGATGGGCGCGGTGCCGACCGCACCGTCACCGGCCGAATTGCCGTCCCCACCCCAGTTGCCGTCGCCGCCCCAGTTGCCGTCGCCGCCCCAATTGCCGTCTCCACCCGTCGTGCCGCCCGCCCCTGCCTCCGGGTAAATCGGCGGCAAAACGGTCGCGCCACCTGCCCCGATATGAGACCCGCCTGCGCCGGGCAGACCCTTCCCGGGGATTGTGCCAAACGACCCGCCCGCAATCGTCCCGACGAAGCCACCCGCGTATCCCGAGCCCGAGGCCCCAGCCTGCTCAGTTCGCTCGTCGTCCTCCCGCACTTCGACGGAGCCTCCGCAATTGGTCATCGCCCCTCCCAGAATCAGTACACATCCGATGCTCAACTTGCGGTTTGCCATGCGTTTCGTTCCCCTCGACCGAGAGACTCTTCCCCCCGTTTAGTGCAAGCACGGTGCCACGCTCGCCGAACGCGAAATCGGCTCGAGTCGGGGCTGGGGCGACGACTTGGCACGGTCTGGCACAGCAGCACGGATCGCCGAGTCGCGGTTGGGAGCGGCTCAACCGTTGTCCCACTCGGGCGCCGGCACGGGTCGGATCAATGCTGCGCGCGCCAGTTGGCTGAGCAATTCTTCGACCTCCGCCGGTTCGTAGTCGGGCAGCGCTGCGCACAGGGCAGAGACCGCGAAAGCCGCGTGACTTTGCAGGATCCAGTCGAGCACGGGGCGCGCTTCATGCTCAATGCCGAGCACGGTCTGCGCTTGCGGCCGATTGGTGGGTCCGCTGTACACGGTACAGCGCAGCTTGCCCAGAGCCTGGTCGTCCTCGAAGCGAAGAGACGAGTTGGGCAGCCGAATGTAGCGCTCGAAGCGCTGGCTGATCGCGTACTCGGCTTGCGTGCCTGACGCGTAGCCGTGCGCCGACCAAGCCTGGAAAGCATCGGCTCCCGGCAAGCGCTCGAGCCGCTGGCTCAAATCACGCATTAGCGCCGTCAGCTCGGTCGCGGCAGGGCCCGCCCGATCCGGCTCGCGTGCCCACCCGCCATAAGTCCGCGCGCGCCACGCGGGCGACTGACCGGCGTAGTAGCTGAGCAAATTTTGTAGCAGCTCCAAGTGCGAAGGAGCCCGCACCGCGACCACCAACGACAACGACTCACTCGCTTGTTCGGCAGTCGTATGCCAGGTGCCGCTGGGCATGAAAAAGGCCGAACCAGGCCGCAGATCCACGCTCTTGAAGGATTTTCTCAAGACCTCTTCGGCGGTCGATGGGAACCCGCCTCGGTAGCTGCGTCCGAAGTCGGGGTGTGCAGGGCCGAAAGGACTGAACTGCAGATCCGGATTTTCGACGTAGTCGTTGGGCGCATACTGAAAGCGTTTCTGGCCGCGGATCTGAAAGAACAGCTGGTCGTGGCGATCGTGGTGCAGCGACAAGCCCGAGCCAGCGGCGTTGGCGAACGCCATCAGCGAAGCGCATTCGGGCAAACCCAGGCTCGCCTCCAGCGCGCGCAGCCATTCGTTCGATCGCCCAATCGCGCGCCTCAAATCCGTGAAGAAAACGGTCAGCCCGAGCTTCAGCAGCGCAGTCGGGTGCACGCCGGTCACGGCGGTCTGAATGCCATCGACCACGCTGCCCTTCGCGACCTCGAGGCCCCCCAAGTAGCTCTTGCACAGGCTCTCGATACTCGCCATCGGACCTTCGTGCATGAAAGCCGGAAAGCGCTCCAGCGCGCCGTGCTCAACGACCAGCTCCCGACTCCGAAACAGCTGAGTGGCCGGCAGCCCGAAAATTTGCTGAAGAGGGTCTGACACAGGGTCCATCGGAACAAGAGACAGCAAGAGCCGTTCCAACGCAAACTGGGTGGGCCCTGGTCTCGGGGCAAGCGCAAGCAGACTCGGCGCCGCCGGCTCGCGTCTTTGGAAATTGTACGCCAATGCCTTATAAACGGATGAATGGCGTCATTTCAGCTCGTGAGCTTCAATCTGTGCCCCTTCGTGCAGCGCAGCGCGATCGCCCTGGAGGAAAAAGGCACGCCGTACCAGATTAGCTACGTGGATCTGTCCGCGAAGCCGCAGTGGTTTACGGACATTTCTCCGCTCGGCAAGGTCCCGCTGCTACGCGTTGGAGAGCGCGTGCTGTTCGAATCAGCCGTGATCTGCGAGTACATCGACGAGAGCTCGGCTGGACCGCGCCTGCATCCCAGCGATGCTCTCGAGCGCGCGTACGATCGATCGTGGATCGAGTTCGCTTCAGCGGCGCTCGTCGATTGCTATCGGCTGCAAGTCGCCAAGGATACGAACGGGCTGACCGAAACCGCCGCAGCGTTGGTCGCGAAGTTCGAACGCTACGAAGGGCAGCTCGACGCCCGCGGTCCGTACTTTCACAATGAGCGGTTCTCGATGGTGGACTGCGCAACCGCACCGCTATTGCAACGCGCGCTTTGGTGCAACGAAATCGCTCCGGAGTTGCAGCTCTTCGAACGCACACCCAAAGTTTACAACTGGCTGCGCGCCCTGCTCGATCGCCCCAGCGTGCAACGCTCGCTGATTCCCGATATCCACGCCGTTTTCCTAGAGTACCTCCAAGGGCGCGGCAGCCCGACGCGAAACGTCGGGGCGAGCTTGCTCGGAGAGCGCGTGACCGCACGCGGCTAGCGCCGACGGCGATCTACCGGTGATCGCAACTCGACTACAGGAGAAATCGAAGACTGGACTAGCCCGGGTGCCGCTGATTGCCATCCTTGTCATCGGCGTTCCGTGGATCTTGCCCCGCTCCCTTTTCCGTCGCCTTGCGCGTCGAGCTCTCGGGACCGGGGACGCCCTTTTTCGGCTGAGGGCGTTTGACCTCTGGATGCGCGTTTTGAGCTTCGTGATGTTTGGGCTGGGGCGGAGGATTTTTAGCAGGCATGAGCGGAGTCCTAGCAAGCACCGTGCCCTCGGGTGAGCGAGCGACATGCGGGACCCTGACCGCACGGGGCAAAAGTCCTCAGGTCTCGCCGCTGCGTTTCGGTGCGCTGTCCACCGGCAACACGCGGCCCTTCCAAGCGATCGGCCGGCGCAAGACTTGGTCGAACAGGGCCAGCAGCGAGATGCACACAAACAGTGCGGCGAACAACGGGTACGCCAAGGCATGGCGAACCCGGAAGGCCCCCAGTTCCCGCTGCCAGTAGGCAATATTCAAGCTGGTGAGCAGGTACGCTCCCCCGGCCAGGGCAAACCCCACGCCATCGCCACGCAGCCCCGCCTCGAGCAACCAGCGCTGAACATCCAGCAGCCAGCCGAAGACCAGCACGCTCTCGAGCACACCCAACACCCCAACCGCCGGGATGCCTTCGCGGAAGTTCCGACGCCAGCCGCGGATGAAATCACCCAAGCCGCCAGGGTACATCCGTACGCGGAGTGCTCCGGGCAGGTGCACCAGAGTGAAGCGCAGTCCACAAGATTCGATGCGGCGCGCCATGGCTAGGTCCTCCGCGACCCGATGACGCACGGCTTCGTGCCCGCCGATGCGCTCGTAGGCAGTTCGCCTGATCAACAGGAATTGACCGATGCAAAAGCACCGTTCACCATGCGGCCCAGGCGACACGCCAGCTCGACAGGCGACCAGTAGCAGAAGCTGAAAAACGCCTTGCAGCCGCTCCCAAGGTGCCACGCAGAGATGAGTCGGCAGCACCGAGAGCAAGTCTGCCTTTCGTCGCTCGAGGGCATGTACCGCTCGGGCGAGCAGATCCGGCGCGTGCACGGTATCGGCATCGGTGAACAAGAGCAGCGGTGCGCGGGCGGCTGCGGCCCCGCTGGCACACGCCCAGGGCTTGCCCACCCAGCCGGCAGGCAACGGAGCGGGCACCAGCACGCGCGCTCCAGCGGCGGCTGCGATCGCGCCCGTCGCGTCTGTCGAGTGATCGTCGACCACGATCACTTCGCGTGGCGGCAGCTGCGACTCGGACAGCGAGGCTAGCAGCAACGGCAAGCTTTGTTGCTCGTTGCGGGCCGGAATGACGACCGAGACATCGCTCGTTCGTGGCGCGGATCCCTCCGGCGGAGGCTCTCTCCGAAGTGCCACGCGCAGACGCCAGTTGAAGACGACGAAGCCGGCGAGCGCAATACAGACGCGGAGCAACAGGAGCGACATCGGTGAAGGGCAGTGTTGCACGACCCGTTCCACAGTCTGACCGGTGTGAGGGCAGCCCCGACATGGCCCTATGTGTTTCGGCGACCGGCTTCGATCTGGACCCTGCGTTGCAGCGAACTGCTGTAAAATCCAGGCAATGCGCGCGCCGGTCCGAAATGCGATGGCTCTCATGATCGGCCTGGGCATGTTCGCCTCGGCGTGCAGCAGCGACAGGAGTGGTTCAGCTCCCCGAGACTCGGCGCTCGGAGGCGCTTCGAACGCGAGCGGAGCTACGTCGAACGCTGTCGGAGGCACTGCGAACGCTAGCGGTGGAGCGGGCGGAGGCGCAGCAGCCGTCGCCGGCGGCGCAAACAGCCCTGGAACCGGCGGAGCTTCAGGAATGACCGGCGGAACCGCGGGGGGCAGCGGCGTGAAGCGCGCCTCGTGCAAGCGGGGCCTTGCCTACGGGCACCATTCGATCGCCGATTTGGAGACGCTGTCGCCTGGCGTGAGCTGGTGGTACAATTGGGACTTTCGCCCCGACCAGGAACTGCGCGCGTTCAGCTACCTCGATATCGGCGTCGAATACGCGCCCATGATTTGGGGCGCGGCTTCGGATCGGGTAGCGGCAAAGACAGCCATCGGCGACGGTGCGCAGGTACTGCTCGGTTTCAACGAACCGAATTTCGGCGAGCAAGCCAATCTGTCGGCCAAGGCGGCCGCCGCACTGTGGCCAGAGCTCGAGGCGATCGCCGATGCCAAGGGCCTGCGATTGGTATCGCCTGCCGTGAACTTCTGCGGCGGCAGCTGCCAAGATACGGATCCCTTTCATTACCTCGACGCCTTCTTTGCGGCCTGCACGGGCTGCCGCGTCGACGCCGTCGCGCTGCACATTTACGTCGGTTGCTCGCCCACTGGCGACGACAAGGCCGAGTGGCTCGTCAACCACATCGAGACCTACAAGAGTCGTTTTTCCCAGCCGCTTTGGCTCACTGAGTTTGCCTGCGACAGTGCCAAGAACTCCGCCGAGCAGCAGGCATTCCTGGAAGACGCCGTAGCCTACCTGGAAGGTGAACCGCGCATCGAGCGCTATGCTTGGTTCTCCGGCCGCGCCAGCAACGTTCCTCACGTGGATCTGCTCGGTGCCAGTGGTGAGCTCACGGCGCTCGGCAAAGCCTACGTGAATGCTCCGAGGAACGAAGGCTGTAGGCCGTAGGACCTAGCCGGCTACCGCGCGACCTTTGCCCGCGAACATGTTGCGTTTGCGCGGCTGTTGACCCAGACCGGCTTCATCGACTAGGTGTGCAATCAGCGTTTCAGCGGCTGCGAGCAGCGCTCGTTGAGTCGTCAATCCGAAGCAACGGCCCGCCCCATGCAGGATGATCCTTCCAGCCATGACACGACGCCTCGACCACCGCTGCGTCCCGCGGTTGCCGCGGCGCTGCCGCTGGCGCTCGCCGTATTGATCGGCGTTACGGCCGGCATTGGTGGTTACACCTTTCGCTACGCCGAGGGGCTTTCGTACTTCAAGAAGGACCCGAAAGCCTGCGTGAACTGCCACATCATGCAAAGCCAGTACGACGGTTGGCAGAAAGCGAGTCACCACGGCGTTGCCGTGTGCATCGACTGCCATCTACCGCATTCGTTCTTCGAAAAATACTGGTCCAAGGCCGAGAACGGCTGGCGCCACGGGCAGCGCTTCACCACACAAAACTTCGTGGAGCCGGTGGTCGTGCAGGCCTCGGGCCGAGCGATTCTCCAGGACAACTGCGTGCGCTGTCACGAGGATTTGGTGCACGGCAGCGCGTTTGCCCCATCCGCTCGCGGCGAACCGCTGCTTTGCACCCATTGCCATTCCAACGTGGGCCACGGGGAAAAGACCGGCATTGGTGGTCCGTTCAAAGCCACTGAACTTACGGGAGTCAAGAAGTGAAAACCTTTCTGCAAAGCCGCAACGGCTACCTCGTGCTGATCGCCGCCGTCGCCATTGCGGCCGCCGGCGCCACCGCCCTGCTGATGAACATCGCCGAGCGCAAGGCAGAACAGCGCGCGCCCTACGTGCGCTTGGTCTCGGTCGGCGAGGACGACACCGATCCGGCCAAATGGGGCAAGAACTGGCCCGCGCAATACGACGCCTACCAGCGAACCGCGCTGCTAACCAAGACTCGCTTCGGCGGCCACCAAGGCAGCGAGGCCTTGCCCACGGAGAAGATCGAGCGAGATCCGTGGCTCAAGCGCATGTTCCTGGGCTACGCATTCTCGATCGACTACCGCGATCGCCGCGGGCACGCGCACATGCTCTACGATCAAGAGCAAACCCAACGCCTGACCAAGCCCCAATCCGGATCGTGTCTACATTGCCACGCTTCGATCATGCCGCTCTATCGCAAGCTCGGCGGCGGCGATGCCATGAAGGGTTTCGAGGAAACGTTCAAATTCAGCTACCAAGATTTGAACAAGCAGCTTCACGAATCGGGTAACGCTCATCCCGTGAGCTGCGTCGATTGCCACGAGCCAACATCCATGACGCTCAGGGTGAGCCGTCCGGGCTTCATTCGCGGCATTCAAGCATTGGCTGCCTCGGATGCGGCCTTGCCGGCATTGCCGAGCATCACGCAATGGCGCGAGGGCAAGCGCGAGACGCCCTACGACCCGAACCGCGACGCCACGCGCAACGAGATGCGCTCGTTCGTGTGCGGACAATGTCACGTTGAATACTATTGCTCGAGCAAGATGCCGCTGACGTTCCCCTGGGGCAAAGGCCTGCGGGTAGAGCAAGTTGAAGCCTTCTGGGACGCCACCAAATTTCCGAGCGGCGAACCGTTCGTCGATTACGTGCACAAAGAAACGGGCGCACCGGTGCTCAAGGCGCAGCACCCGGAATTCGAGCTATGGAACCAAGGGATCCACGCTCGAAGCGGTGTTTCGTGCGCGGATTGTCACATGCCATACATGCGTGAAGGCGCGTCCAAGATCAGCGATCATTGGGTACGCAGCCCGCTACTCAACGTCAATCGAGCCTGCCAAACCTGTCATCGCGCCTCCGAGGAGGAAATGAAGAGCCGCGTGGACGCGATTCAGCAACGCAACTACGACTTGATGGAACGCGCGGGCGCGGCGATCGTCGATTTGATCGAGACCATCCTAACGGCGAAAGCCAAGTCGGCCCCGCAGGCGGGGATCGATGCGGCACTGCAGGCCCAGCGCCATGCGCAGTGGCGCCTGGACTTCATCGCTGCCGAAAATAGCATGGGCTTTCACGCGCCCCAGGAAGCGGCTCGTGTCCTAGGCGAGGCCATTGATTACGCGCGGCAAGGCCAAGTCGCCGCGCTGGGCGGGGTCGTGACCGAAGCAGCCAGCCACACTGGGGGACCGCCCAGCGCCCCCAGCGCGCCCAGTGCGCCCAATGCGCCCAGTGCACCCAGCGCGCCCGCGGTCAGCCCACCCAGCAGCGCGGGACCTGTGCCTTCTGGCGCCACCAGGCGCTGATCGGCTCAGCCGGGATTGACCAAGGCAAGTGCGTCGCGAAGTTGAGCGCGTTCAGCCTCGATCTCGCGTTGCGTTCGGAATCCCAGCCTTCGGAACAGGGAGGCGGGGGGGCACCAACCGACCGTGCCATGCAAGAGCAGAAAACCCAGCTGTGCGCCGAAGAAATAGAGGAAGCCTTTTCGACGCCGCGAAAACACAGGAGTGAGCTCGTAACGTATCAAGCCAGTGGTCAACGAGGCGGCGCCCGCGAGGGCGAAGTTGACCATCAACGCGCGGTCGATGTCCCATTCGTAGTCGAGCTTCGCCAGGCGACGCAGGATCGCGTCCCGGCCGCCGGCCACGGCAGCGTCGACGTCTGCTTGAGCTAGCCGATCGATGCGTTGATTCATTTTTGGCGCACTGTGTTCGCGCACACGGTCCCCGTCGAAGCTCAGCGCCTCGATACGTTGAGTTTGCATGTTGGTCGTACAGCAAAACTTACGCCAAGGCACAGGGGGCAATTCCGCTGCTTTGTTCCCGCGAGTTACCCGAAACGTGTCAGCAAATACGCCTCGTGCTGTGACCACCCGCCCCAGAGATTCCGACAGTTTGCCTCATTGGAACGAGGGCGGCGCGGGAGGCGGTGATCGCGGGAGGCGGTGATAAAGTGGCTGAATGCGCTACGCTGGTTTGCTCGTGCTGCTTGCGACAACTGCTTGTGCTCACCGCCACGAGCCGGTGGTGCGCTATTTATCCCGCAGCGAGTTGAAGCCAAGTGGCGCCGCGCCGGGTGCGCAGCATCGCCTGATCGCGACGCGCGCTGACGGGTCCAAGGAGTATGCGCTCGTGCTCGCACGTGGCGACGAGGTGATGACAGCGCTGAGCGACTTCGCTCGAGTCGAGCAAGTGACCGCCGCCAGCTTCACGGCCATTGGCGCGGTACGCGCTGCCGAGGTCGGTTGGTTCGACTTCGAAAAAACGAAATACAAGGCCATGCGTCACGATGACCAACTCGAGGTCTTGTCGTTGGTCGGGGATATCGGTCTGAGCGCCGATGGTCGAGCCACGGTCCACGCCCATGCCACGCTGGGGCGCGAAAGCGGGCGTGCTTTCGGTGGTCACCTGATCGCCGCGACCGTGTCGCCCACGCTCGAAGTGTTCGTCACGACCTACCCGAAACCGCTAAAAAAACGCCTCGACCCGAAGGACGATGTCGAGCTGTTCCAGCTCAACCTCCCCTGACTGGGAGCGCGTTCGGCGGCCTGGGCGCTAGCGTCGACGCCGCTTTGGCCTGGAATACCTCGGGTCGGGGAGTCAGCAACCCCACTTGAACGCTGCTCGCCAGCTTCAGACGCGTAATCTCCGAAGCACGCGCCAGATCAGCGAATATCTTATTTCTAACTCGGAAGTCCGGCTGGCCAAAGTGCGACTTTTCCTGCGCTTCGGGCATGCTCAGAGCCATGTTCCTTGAGCTGGGCGCGGCTAGCCATGAGACAATCATACTGCAGCACTCGGTACCTCGAGCGCCACGCAGGCAAGAGTCAGGCTTTTGATGGGCGAAGCGGGGTGGCGAGTTCCCCCACCCTGCCAGTTGCTTCCAACCCATCGCGGCCGCGCTAGTGTATCCGGGTCGTGAAAACGCTCCGAGCTTCCCGCGCCCCGAGGCCGCTGCGCCGCAAGAAGGCGCTGGGTATCAAAACTTTCTTGTTCGTACTGCTCAGCGTTCTCACGGCCATCCCCGTACTCTGGCTCGGTAGCCAACATGCGGCGCGAGTGGCCGCCAACGATTTGGAACAGCATGATCAAGCGCTAGCGACCGTAGCTCGCTCCGTCGCCCGTCAGTTCGAACAAATGCTGGAAACACGCTGTCGCGATCTGGAACTTCTAGCCAGCGGTATCGAAGTCTTGGGCGGGCCCGAGGCGCCCGGAGCTCGCGAGTTACTGGTTCGTCATTGGGCACGTTCGGGCTACTATACGGGCACCTACCTAGGCGACATCGACGGCAACGCGCTACGCAGAGTGACCGAACAGAACCCCGATGGCGCGCCGGGCCAGAGCGCCAACTACGCAGATAGGGACTACTTCCGCTCGCTGCGACGCACCGAGCGAACCACCGTCTCGAAGGTGCAGAGGGGCAAGGTGCTGGACACACTCAACGTTCAGATCGCGGCCCCGATCTTCGATCGAGCGCATCGGCTCGTCGGGTACAGCGAGGGCTCCGTCTCACTCGATGCCTTCGCTGTGCTCGTTCGTCGGGTCTCTTCGGAGATACCTGGGAGTCGCATCGTCGTCCTCGACGGTGGGGCGCGCGTGGTAGCGGACTCCATCGCAAACGGCGTTGGGCAATTGACGGATCTCTCGGTCGTTCCCTTGTTTCGAGACGCCCGGGGGCAGGCCGCCGTACGCACGGCGCTCGACGAGCGTGGCATCGAGATGCGCGCGGCATTGCAGCCGGTGGGGCCGCTGCTTGCCGGTTGGCGGGTCGTTGCAGCAAAATCTCAGACTGCCATTGCTGCACAATCGCGCCTGACCCGAGAGCAGACCTGGGCGACAGCGCTCGCGGCGTGGCTGCTGGTCGTCATGCTGTCCGGGGCAGTCGCGATCTGGTTTGGCCGCCGCATCTCGGACCTCGCCGACACCGTGAGTGCCATCGGAAACGGTGATTTTTCGCGCCGGGCCACGCCAGCTCAGCGTTGGGAACCTCAAGAAATCAGGGTTTTGATCGAGGAGGTCGGAGCCACGGCGGACCGGCTCTCCAAGCACACTGGCCATCTCGAGACGATGGTTCAGGAGCGCACGCAAGCACTGGCTCGAGTCAACGAACGCCTCCTGACACTGGTGAACGCGCTCGAGCGTGCTGGTGATGGCATCGAGATCACCGACCCCGAGGCGAAATTCATCTACGTGAACCCCGCTTGGGAAAAGCTCACGGGCTACAGCCGAGCCGAGGTCTCCGGGAAATCACCATCGATACTCCGCAGCGGGACCGAACCCGAGGCCTTCTACGAGGCCATCTGGCGGCGGATCATGAGCGGTGAGGTGTACACCGGTGGGTTCGTCGGCAAGCGAAAGGACGGAACGCTGTTCGACCAGGAACTCACGGTTTGGCCGGTTCAGAATCGAGAGGGAGAGATCGTGCACATCGTCGGCCTGCGGCGCGATGTCACCGAGAAGACCAGGACCGAGCAGGCGCTGCGGATCAGCGAACGCATGGCCTCGGTGGGTACACTGGCCGCCGGCATCGCTCATGAGATCAACAATCCGCTGACCTATATCCTGATCAGCTTGCGTTTCGCGCAGACGGAGCTGCAACAAGCGGTTGACCAAGCCCCTAGCCAGATACTCGAAGCATTGGAGCGGGCGGTCGAAGGGGCGGAACGCGTCAGCGCCATCGTCAAGGAACTTCGCGTATTTTCGCGGCCCAACGATCTCACCCTGAGCGTCATCGACCCACGAGTGGTGCTCGACTCTGCCCTACGCATGGTCGACAACGACATCCGTCACCGGGCCCAGCTGGTGCGCGACTTCGAGGCGGTTCCGGACGTTTTGGGTAATGACGCTCGCCTGAGCCAGGTGTTTCTGAATCTGCTGCTGAATGCGCTTCAGGCGCTGGAGACCTGCGCTCGGGAGCAAAGCCAAATCACGGTCCGAACCTGCACCGACGACAAAGGGTGTGCCGTGATCGAAATCAGCGATACGGGAGTGGGTATTGCTCCACAACACCTCAACAAGATTTTCGATCCGTTCTTCACCACCAAGCCCGTCGGGCTCGGCACCGGCATTGGACTCTCGATCTGTCATGGCATCGTCAAATCGATGGCCGGCGTGATCGAGGTGGAAAGCAAGCTTTACCGCGGTTCGGTGTTTCGAGTTCGGTTGCCACACGCCCCCGACGGTGCGCGCACGTCACAGCGGCCGCTCGAGCCGCCAATGCGGCACGGCTTCGCCGACGACCGATGAGTACGGCAACCCGAGGGAACGCCCTGACTAATACCGCTCGGGCACGTACTTGAATGGGTGCGGAGCGGCGGTGTAGCGGCCGATCTTGCGCGAAGGCAGCTCAATCTTCTGATCGAGCGGCAGCTCCTCGTACGGAACTTGCTCGAGCAGGTGGCTGATGACGTTCAAGCGCACGCGCTTCTTTTCTTCGGAGCGCGCGACGTACCAAGGTGCCCATTCCGTATCACTCGCGGCAAACATCTCGTCGCGCGCGCGTGTGTACTCGTCCCATCGATTGTACGACTTCAGATCCATGGGAGAGAGCTTCCAGATCTTCCGGCCGTCGTCGATGCGCGCGGACAGGCGACGCTCCTGCTCCTCGGGGCTGACCTCGAGCCAGTATTTGAGGACGACGATACCCGCGCGCGTCATCGCGAACTCGAATTGCGGGACCGTTTTCAAGAACCAGGTGGCCTCTTCGTCGCTGCAGAAGCCCATCACGCGCTCGACGCCAGCGCGATTGTACCAACTACGATCGAAGATCACGATCTCGCCGGCCGCCGGCAAGTACGGGACGTAGCGTTGCATGTACATCTGCGACTTTTCGCGCTCGGTGGGCGCCGGCAGCGCAACGACACGGAAGACTCGCGGGCTCACGCGCTCGGTGAGCGCCTTGATCGTGCCGCCCTTGCCGGCGCCGTCGCGGCCCTCGAATACGACCACCAATTTGAGCCCGTGGTGGACCACCCAGCGCTGAAGCTTCACGAGCTCCACGTGCAAGCGATCGAGCTCCTTCTCGTAGCGCTTGCGATCGAGCTTTTCCGGCGCCCCCTCGTCTGCCGCAGCATGCTTCTTGGACATACTCGGCCATATCACGAATTACGCCGCGGGCGGGCCGCTTCGCAGAAGGGTCACTTGGGAGGATAAGGGAAGTTCGAGAAAATCTGCGCCACCACGCTGTCGATTGCAGGACCAGGGTCGCGTTGCGCCTCCTCGCTCACTTCACCTTCAGCGACGCCCTGCCACACGAGCTGCTTCTGCTTGGCATCGACCAGATCGATGCTCAGCGTTCCTTCTTTGTAGTCGATGGTCTCGACGTACGGATAGCCCGTCCAGGTTCCGTAGTAGCCCGCACGATAACCGTAATAGCCGCCGGTCGAGCGCAGCTCTTGCTTGTTGACGATCTTGAGGAAGAAGTTGACCAGCAGCTGGGGCTCGCTCTCCGAGTACTGATAGCCTTGTTTCTCTAGTTGCGCGCGCGTCGCCGCCTTCAGCCGGCTCGACAGCAGAGACCCATACCCGGCGCCATCCGTAGACACGGTGCTGAGGAACGCGAACGTTCGGTAGGCCTTCATGTTGGCCCGAGCGTCCATGTCGATACGAATTTGAGGCCCGCTTGCGCAGCCGGAGCTGATCAGAAGCAGAACGAATGCGAGGACGCTGAGCAAACGACGGATGGGCATGGCGGGTTCCTTCGGTTCGCGCGCGAGCTTAGATCGACTCGGATCCCGTCGCAAATGCGACGCTCGAGTTCGAATCGCTCCGCGACGCCGAAGGCTGCGACGCTCAGCGGCGGCACGCGTGACCATCAACCCCATTTCTCGGGGAACGAGTGGTTAGTTGCGGGCCACGCCGAGAGCTTTCGCGCGCTCCGCGAAATGATCGAGCAAGCGTCGCCGGCCAGGGGTTGGCGCCACGCAGGAGTGCGTCGCCGCGAGCTGGATGAAACGCAAGAACTCCGCCATACGCCGGTTGAACAAGCCGTAAATCCAGCCGATGATGCGCAAGCCCCACACCGGCAAGCGTACCAGCCGCGGACGCCGACCGAGCGCCGTGAACGCCGCCTCCGCGATCTGGCGCCGAGAAAGCGTTTCTGGCCCGCCGATGTCCGATTCCGTCGAGCCTGGAGCAAGGACCGCTCGCAGCACGGCCTCTGCCACGTCGCGCTCGTCGATTGGGTTGGTGAGCGCGGAGCCGTCCCCAATCACGGGGATCGGGCCTTTCAACGCCATCGCCAACATTTCCGCGAGAGAGCCGAACACGCCGGTCGTGCGGACGAAGCCATACTCGAGCCCGGTTGCGCGGATCGCCTGCTCGACGCGTGAGTGAGCTGTGACGTACGCGCTGCTTGCGTACACGGGCTCCGTGAAAACACCGACATAGACGAAGCGTCGAATGCCCGCACGCTGAGCCTCCGCGAGCAGGTTGAGATTCGCTGCCAAATCGACCTCGGCAAAGGACCGACGGCCCTGGCCGCCGGGCGACACGGGTGCGCCGAGCGCCGAGACCACCATCTCCAGCCCTTGGCAGACTCCCTGGACGTTGGCGGGAACCGTGGCATCGAGCAAACGCACCTCATCCACGACCTGGCGTAGCCCCGCGGCGCGGCCCGGATCTTTGGAAATGCTGCGAACGATGTGACCTTGCTGCTTCAGCAGCAACGCAACCTCTCGACCAACGACGCCCGTTGCTCCTGCTACCAAAATCTTCATCTCGGCCTGCCCTTCTTCCTCTTAGCTCCTAGTCCCGCTCGAACCAACGAAATGAGCCGACGCTCACAGAGCCTAGGCCCACTATCTGCGGCAAACGCTTCGAAGGCTTGAAAGCTGGTCAGCGAGGCGAGCAGCGCGGTCGCGGCAGCGACGCCAAGACCAATCTCGCCGCTTTCGACCAGGCGTGCCGCGAGCGGAGCCAAGCTCTTCCGCCGCTGCCGCTCGGAGCGCAGAACTTCGGCGCTCACTTCGGCGTCGAGCACGGCGATCGCGAATAGCTTGCGGATCACGGGCCTTTGCCGGGCATAGGCGCGCGTCGACTCGCGCAAGGTAGCGCAAAGCGCCTGTTCTGGCTCCGTTAGACGCATGGCCGCGTGGATGCGCTCGGCCTTCATGCGCCGTCCCAGGTCTTGAAAGACGGCCACCAGCAACGCCGCTCTGGAACCGAACTGGTTGTACAACGTGACACGCGTCACGCCCGCCGCGCGAGCGACCGCCTCGACACCAAGATCGCGACACGCTGGATCCCTGAGTAGCTCGTAGGCGGCATCCAGCGCGTGCTTCCGAGCGGCAGCGACCGCCCCCACCCTCCGACGCATATCGTAAGCGCGTCCCGCCATGCGCTCGGATCTATAATTTAGTTATACATGATGTAAATCTATTTTTGAGCCAAGTGGGTTGTTGATGGTCACGCGAGAACGGCACGCGGCGTCGCAGCCTTCGGCGTCGCTAGGCGCCTTCCCGCATCCACTGCGAGCCTCCTTGGTCGAGCTCGCTCGATGCAATGGGCAGGCGATCTTGGTTTTTAGCCCAGTCAATCGCCTCGAAGTCAGGGCCTCCATGTAGGGCATCCGTCGCTGGTGTGTCTTTTTTCGATCCGAACCGTGCGCGAGCGCGGTGGGTCCGCTAGCCTTGACGAATGTCGAAGAGCAGCATCACCGTTGCCGCTGACGTGGCAGGAAAGATCATGGTTTCGGCGAGCGGCAGCGCCGCCGACCGACTGGCAATGGCAGGCGCTGCGGCGGTCGCGTTCATCGGGATTGCGGTGGGCTACCGAATCTACGCCCAGGCGCGCACGGGGTTTCGCTTGGCAAAGCCGAGCGCGGTGGTGGCAGTCGACCAGGCGGTGTAGCGGTGAAACTTTCGATACTGCTAGTCGTCTGTGCTGCGCTCAACGTGGGTATCACAGGTTGTGGCGGCGCATCGGGCCCAGCGCAGGACCCGAGTCAGGCGCCTCCGCAATCGGGCAGCCAGTCTCCTGCGCCGACATCAGGCGAGCCGCCGGCCGGGCGTCCCACACTCACCGCGCAGGCGTGTGAAGCGAGCGGCGGCGCGCTGATCGGCGATATTGGTGACGGAGCGATTCACCGGCCCGAGTATCGCTGTCCGAACGGCGCCAAGCCGACTGGCAGCATCGCTGCGGCTGAAGGCGGTCCGATGGCCATCGAAGGCTCGGTCTGCTGTCCACGCTGACCGAGCTGACCGCTCGCGGAGCCGCGTCCGGTCAGCGGCTGGTCGGCGCTAGGCGAGCCAACAAGTCCCCCAGCTCGTTCATTCGGAACGGCTTGGGCAGGCTCGCGCTAAAGCCAAATTGCGCAGGATCGGCCATCACTGGGTCGTCCGAGTAGCCGCTGGAGGCGATGATCGGCAGCCCCGGAACGAGTTTGCTCAACGGTCGCACCGTGTCGCGTCCGCCCTGTCCGGCTCGCACGGTGAGGTCGAGCATGGCCGCGCGCAACTGCTTGCCCTCGGCCAAGAGCGCTTGCGTGCGTTCGAGCGCCTCGAGACCGTCGCAGGTCAGAATTGCTTCGTAGCCCAAATGCTTCAGGATTCCGCCGGCCACGTGGCGAACGATGTCGTCGTCGTCCATGACCAACACCAGCCCTCGTCCCCCTGGGCTGTGCTGCGTCTTCGGTTGAAGCTGGCAAGCTTGGTCGACCGTCGCCGGTAGCCAAACATGAAAGGTGGCACCAGCTCCCGGCTGAGACTCTGCTTCGATATGACCATCGTGCTTCCTCAAAATGGCGTACGCTGCCGTGAGGCCGATGCCGCTACCGAGGGCCTTGGTCGTGAAAAAAGGATCGAAGATGCGCGTTAGAATTGCGCCGGGAATGCCCGGACCGCGATCGGCGAAGCTGAGCTTCACGTAGCGCCCCTGGGCAAGCTCCGGGCCCGGCCCCTGCTCGGCGTCTACGTTTCGCCCCAAGATTTGCAGTGTGCCGCCCGAAGGCATGGCTTGCTTGGCGTTGATCAGCAGATTGTCGAACGCCTGCGAGACCTGACTACTGTCGAACTCGGCATGCCAAAGGTCCGGGTCTAGATCCAGCTCCGCGATCACGTTGCTGCCGCTCAGCGCGAACTCGGCACATTGCCTGACGCAGGTCGCGAGCGACCCCACCTTGCGCACGGGCACGCCGCCTTTGGCGAAGGCCAAGAGTTGTCCGGTGAGGGCCTTGGCGCGCTCGAAGGCCTCGTGCGCCAAGTCCAAATGTGAGCGCGCCGCGCTCCTCGGGTCCAGCTGCGCTCGCGCCAAATCCAGATGACCGAACAAGCCTCCGAGCAGGTTGTTGAAGTCGTGGGCAATGCCCGCAGCCAGCACACCGAGCGACTCGAGTTTGGCCGTGCGTTCCATACTGAGCGACAGCTGGCTGAGCGAGGCCTCTGCCAACTTTCGCGCGGTGACGTCGATCATGGTGACGAAGCTCGCCGTGCGCCTGCCGTACTCGATGCCGCGCGAATACTGTTCGACCCAGCGTGTTTCTCCCGACTTGGCGATGACTCGGTAGCTATAGTGGGTGAGAGCGCTCGGATCAGCGGCTTGCTTTTTCCGCCCTTGCTCGATCACGAACCCAACGTCATCCGGGTGGATGACTTTGGCCATGTCACGCATGTCCCAATTCGACATCTCTTCGACCGAATAACCGTTGATGTCGGCCACGGCCTGATTGACGAAGCGGATCGTGTCGTCTTGAAAGATGATGATCCCGAGCATGGATTGCTCGGCGATCACCCGGAAGCGCTCCTCGCCTTCGCCGGCGCGCTCTTCGGCCAGCTTGCGCTCCGTGATGTCTTCCAGCATTCCCAGGATCAGCGGCGCGCCGTCTGGGCCGATGGGCGCCAGCACGGCGTTCATCGAAGACGCGAAGCGTTTGCCATCGCGGTGACGCGTCCACGTCTCGAAGTTGCGGACGCGGCCCGTGGCGCGCAACTCGGCGACCAGACGCGCCCGATCGCCGGGATTTTCGTAGTGTGTGACCAGATCTTTGCTGAGCAGACTCTCGCGGTCCTCACCGGACATTTGCACGGTGCGGTCGTTGCATTCGAGCATCCTGCCTTCGAGGCTCGATACGAAGACACCCACGTTCACGTGATCGAGCAGCAGGCGATAGCGCGCGGCGTCGCGCTCCGCAGACGCCGCATTCGCGCTCAGCTCTTGCACTCGAGCGCGCAACTGGAGCAGCTCTCTTAGTAGCTCGTCGTTGGTTTCGGGCTCTGCCATCTCGCGCCTGCCGCAGGCAACGAGGCCTGTTTGCTCCAGCATAACCTCGTCTGTCGGGTCTTGCGCAACCCGCGGCGAGCAGTGCCCGTTTCGGCTCGTCCGCAGCCCGAGAAAAGCCCGCCAATCGCCGTTTTTTCTACGGTCGCCGCCGGGAAGGTCTGGATGGTCCGAGATTTTTGGACCGAGTAGTGCTCGGCAATGGGCTCGATGCAGGATGCGGGCTCTACGCTCCGGCTCGCCGAGGCTCCGACTCCAGCGCTTGCAGGTGAGTCTTCCAATTGATGGCGTCGTTGTGCGAATGGGTAAAGCCGATGCTACGCTCGTATTCGACCGTCCGTAGGCTCCGAAACGCGACAACGTAGGTGCGACGCCAACCGTCCGTGCTGTTGCCGGGCGAACCGTGCACGATGCGCTCGTTGTGCACGGTAATGCTACCGCGCGCGACCGGCAACGGAACCACGGTGTCCTCTGGGCGAAGCTCGACGGTCAAGGTGTGCGCTTCTTCGCGCAGCTCGGGGGAGGACGACCAGGCCGAAGGCCGATGCGGCCGCAGCTCCGCCTCCCGGTGTGAGCCGGGCACCACCTGCAAGCAGCCGTTTTGCAACGAGGCGTCATCCAGGGCCAGCGAGCAAGTCACCGTGCGCGTGTCGGGCGTGCCCGTTGGCCAATAGCCCAGGTCTTGATGCCAGGCAAACACCGCACGATCGCGTCGGGGACGCTTGGCCAGGAACTGATCGTAGTCGAGCGCGATGTCGTCACCGATGAGCTGGCGGGCGATGGCCGCCGCGCGCCGTTCGAAGACGTTACCCATCAAGCTGGGGTCGTAAATCCTTGGCAAGACCGCGTTGACCAGGTTGAAGTCTTCGAACGCGCGCCCGTATGGGCCGCTCATATCGCAAAAATCGCGGCCCATGCCCGATACTCGGCCCTCGATGAAGCGCTGGAAGGTGCCCTCCAGCAGTCGCAGCGCAGGCTCGTTCACCACGTCCGGTAGGATTAGGTAGCCTTCGCGCTGGTAGCTGGCGACTTGTTCGGCGCTGAGGGGGTAGTCGTCGCCTGGCGCGCTCACGTCTGTGCTCATCGGTTCCGTGTCCAACCTTCAGCCATCAGCGGCAAGCATAACAGCGTGGTGGAAGGGCCGCACGCTGGCGCAGCAGGCCCGCTGGCTGCGACATGTGCATGATTTACCCACGAGACACGGCTAAACTCAGGGCACCGTGCCCTCGCCTTAAGCGGACAGCCGGAAGGCCGTTTCCGGGTGTAGGCATGCCCCGCGCGAGCGCGCCGCTGGGCGCCTCGAGCCGAGCCATGTTTATCTCGACCAAACAAAGACGTGCCGGGTGGATCCTGGCACTCCTGCTCGTGGCAGCAGTCGGCGCGCTCGTGCTGGTTCGCGAGCAGCAATTCGCTGCCGCCGATCAGGCGGTGGTTCGCACACTCGCGGTGCAGCGATCGATCGCTGATACCCTGTCGGCGCTCAAGGACGCGGAGACCGGACAACGCGGATTTCTGCTCACCGGAAACGAGGCTTTCCTGGCGCCGTACAGCAAGGCGACTGGCGTCATTCCCGAGCAATTGCAGGAACTGCAGCAGGCGGTTTCCTCGAACCCCGAGCAGGCCCGACATGCAGCCGAGGTACGGCGATTGGCGAACGAGAAGCTCAACGAACTCGCGCTGACGATTGCCATGTTCAAGGCGGGTCGCAAGGACGAGTCGCTGGCCAGGGTAGGAGAAGGCAGAGGTCGACGCCTGATGGTCGCCATGCGCGAACAGACGCAGCGGATGCTCGCTCGCGAGGCCGCCGCCCTCGACGAGCAAAAGGCCATCTCCGCCGTGCAGCGGCGCCATTTGCAGTACACGCTGTATGCGTCGGCCTTCGCCCTGGTTGGGATTGCTGTCGCCGGCCTGTGGAGCGCGAGTCGCGGTGTTGCCGAAGCGCACGCAGTGAACCTCCGTCTCCGCAGGACGGAGCAAGCGTTCCGTTCCCTGGCAGACAACGCGAGTGACCTGGTGCGCGTGGTCGACGAGAGAGGGCGGCTGATCTATGTCAGCCCGTCTTGTGCTGCCATTCTCGGATTCTCGCAAGAAGAGATGCGGGCCATGCCGGCCCGCGCCTTGTTGCACGAGGCGGAGCGCGAAACGGCTCACGAGTTGAGCTGCGCGGTCGTCGCCGGTACGAGCTCGGACGAGCCCTTCGTCCATCAGCTCCTGTGCAAGGACGGCTGGTACCGTTGGTTCGAGACCAAATATTGCCTGACGCCCGGCGAGCCGGACGCTAGCCGGCGCATTCAACTGACGTCGCGCGATATCACCGCCCGACGCGCTGCCGAGCACGCGCTGCGCCGCCAAACTCGCCGGCTCGAATCCGTCTTGTCGAGCATGGGCGACGGAGTAGTGGTCGTCGACGAACGGAAGGCGATGCTGTACGTGAACCCGGTCGCGTCACAATACATGCGGCAAGAGCCGGGCCAGCTCATCTCCAGTGATTGGGTGGAACGGCACCAAGCGTGCGAGCTCGATGGCACGACGCCGTTCGCACCCGATAGCGGCCCGCTCACTCAAGCCCTCGGCGGCAAGCTGGTCGACGGCCTCGGTTTGGTCTTGCACGACAAGCAAGGCGTCGCTCGGGCCTTCAGCGTGACCGCACGTCCAATCCAGGACGGATCGGTGATTGCAGGTTGCGTGGCCGTGTACCGCGATATCACCGAGCAGCGACTCGCAAAGCAAGAGCTGGAAGAGAGCGAGCAGCGCCAGCGGGTTCTCTCCGAGGCCAGCTTCGAGGGCATCGTGATCTCTAGAGACTCAATCGTTTTGGACGTGAATGCGACGTTCGCTTCCTGGTTTGGCCGCGATCCGGAGTCGTTCGTGGGCGAGCATGGTTCGTCATTGCTCGTGCCAGAAGACCGGGAGCGCGCCCTGCCCATGAGCCATGAATCTGGCGCTCTGTATGAAAGTCAAATGCAGCGACCCGACGGTTCGCGATTTTCGGTAGAGGTGCGCGGCCGAGACGCCACATTTCGCGGCTTGCCCGTGCGTATCGCCGTCATTCGCGACATCACCGAGCGCAAACGACAAGAGGCCGAGCTGCGGCTACAGGCAGAATTGCTACGAGCCTTGTCGTTGAAGGACGAGCTCACGGGTCTGTACAACCGCCGCGGCTTCGTCGAACACGCGCAGCAGCAACTGCGCGGTGCAAGCCGCGCGCAACGCTCGGCATGCGTGTTTTTCGTGGATTTGGACGACATGAAGGGCATCAACGATACCCTCGGGCACGAGTTCGGGGATCGCGCGCTCACCAGCGCGTCTCGAGTGCTGCGTAGCGTATTTCGGGATGCGGACATCGTGAGCCGCCTGGGCGGCGATGAGTTTGCGGTGTTTGCCAGTGACTGTGAGGCTTCTGACGTCGCGACTTTGCGAGAACGCTTGCGCTCGCGTACCAACGAGCTCAACGACAGCAAGAGCGAGCCGTTTCATCTGTCGATGAGCGTTGGCGCGGCAGCTTTCGAGCCGGGCTCGAAAGCCGACCTGGATACGCTGATGGAGCTTGCCGACCAAAACATGTATCGAGAAAAGCGCGCCGCGCGCGGACTTGGTTCGGACCGACCGCCACTCGTACAGCCCGAATCGACCTCGCTCCCGAGCGCCAACGCGGTGCTGGCCAGAAGCGCTGCGCGTCAGCAAAGTAGAACCTAGGGCGCCCCGCCCGGCATTCAAGCCGAGCCGAGGCGCCGTGCAGGCCCCAGGGCGAGCAAAGCCCGTGCCCGCGGCCGACCGATCACCGGTCGTTGCGGCTTCTTCAAGGCCGCGGGCACGCGCACGACCCCATTCTGGAGTTGGGCGCTCAGCGTCGTCAGCGCGCGGGCCAGCGGCGTGCTGGAAGCCAATTGCACGCGCTGCTCGCACGCTTGGCTAAAGTTCTGCTGCAGGTTGCTCGAGAAAAAGCAGGCCATGACTTGCAGCTCGTAAGCCAGACGAAAGCCGAGCCGCTCGATCCGGGGCGAGCGCTGCAGGGGCACGTGAGG
>DATEPG010000027.1:0-2573 GCA_035273265.1 Polyangiaceae bacterium | reverse complement strand
TAGCGCGCTGATCTATTCATGCAAATATTCTCTCCGGGCTCCCAAGCGCCGCTCATCTGCCGGCGCTCCTGGACGTATTGCTCGCCGCGCTCGCGATTTCGAGCGAAGGCAAATCCTTCGTGGCAATAGTGTTCGCGACTGGAAACCAGATGAAGGACATGTTTACGCAGAGTGGGGCGGGTAGCAGAGTCTTCAATGCTCTTGGGTTCAGTTCGGGCGCGCGTTTTCACGATCCCTTTATCGGCGCGGATCCAAGTACGCTGGTCAACTTGGGAACTATCCCTTTGTCTGGTCTAATAACATACGGGGCTTTGGTTAGTAGGTTCCCCATGCCGGCCTTTACGAGTCCATACACGCGGGGCCTTCGCACGCTTCAATGACCACTAGCCGCTGCAAGATTTGTCGAATCGTCTTATGGTTCAACGCTGCGCTATTGCTGATGAGTGCCTTGGGTTGCACAAATCCGACTCCTCACGAAAACTACCTCCAGAGCCTCCATCTCATGGTTGGCAAGGACATTCGCAATCACAGCAGATTTGACCGCATGGAGCAGCGCACACTGCCAAACGGAAACGCCGAGTACCGTTTTACGGGTCAGATTGGGCGCCAAACTCAGCCATGCACTGACATCTACGAAGTAGATCCGAAGACTTACATAGTTCTGCGGGCAGATTTTGCTGGCACGCCCGCGGACTGCGTTATCGCTCCCTGACGCTCGAGCTGCAAACTTAGAGTAGCTATCGGCTACGTTGCACTAGAACCGGCGATGTCCCGTAGCGTGTTGAACGAAGCGCGGTAGCGGCTCCGGATTTGCATGTTACGCGACCTTGCGTTCGCCGTTTACTGAACGAGCGCCTTGGTGCCGCTTGAGCGCTGCACAGAGCTTCGGCATGTAGCGCATTCCGCGCACTTTGCGGAATCCGTTGCGTGCGTCAGCAGCGCGGTCAACAGGTTTGCGCTTCCGGCCTTCACAGCCGATACGTGAGCGGCCGACATACAATGCTTCGATGATCATTCGCAGCAACAATGCCTTTTGCAGGGCGCTGCCGTTTTGGGCCGCGATATCAATGTTGTCTACTTCCGCCTGCACAGGCATGACTGATCACGAAAATTTCGTTCGGGGCTTACGCTATATGGTTGGGACGGATATCCGTAAGCACGCCAACTTTGATCAGCTGGAGCGGCGCGCACTCCCAAACGGAAACACCGAGTATCGGTATACACGGCGTATGGGAAGGGGCACCACCAACCCCTGCACCAGCATCTACGAGGTCGACCCGAAGACTTACATAGTTGTGCGCACGGAATTTGCCGGTGCCCCAAACGACTGTGTCGTTCCTATTGGATTCCCTCCATGAACGCGGCGCACCGCAAATACGATCCGGGTCTCAGGGAGAAACGAAGGGCGGTGACGGCCCCCAAACGTCCCGTGGGATTTGGTCACTGGAACCAGGGCAGGTCACGCGTTGGCCGCGGATCTCATCGCGGCTCAGCTCTGCGGCACGGGCGGCTCCTGGATGCAGGGCAGCATCGGGCCATGAGCCAGGGGCGTAGCTAGCTCCTAGCGGCCTGGGTCGGATCGGGACTCGCTGAGAACCCGTTCAACGTAGCGGGCGATCAGATCGACCTCGAGGTTGACACGCACCCCCGGCGCGAGCCGCGCGAGGGTGGTGGCCTCGAGCGTGTGCGGAATCAGGTTGACTTCGAACCCGTCGCCGTCGACGCGGTTCACGGTGAGGCTCACGCCGTCGACGCAGATCGAGCCCTTGGCCGCCACAAACCGCGCAAGCTCTTTCGGCAACTTCACAGCCAAGACGCCATCGTTGCGCGCGCTCACTTGTCCCACGCCGTCGACGTGGCCGGTCACGAGATGACCGCCGAGCTTGCCGCCGAGCGCGAGCGATTTCTCGAGGTTCACTTCGCCGGGGCGATCCAGGCCGGCCGTGACGCGCAGGGTCTCTTCCGAAACGTCGGCGGTGAAGCCGCGCGGGGTGAGCGCAGTGACGGTGAGGCAGACGCCTTGGACGCAGATCGAGTCGCCGACCGCGACGTCGCCGAGGTCGAGGCCGCGCGCCTCGATCTCGAGCGGGCGCACGCGCACGATCCGGCCAACGGCCTGCACGATTCCCGTGAACATCGCGGCAAAGTCTAAGGCTTATTGCGCCTTATGCCAGAGCTTGCCGATCTGCTTATCGAGGGACAAGGCCGACATGGCGAGCACGGCGACGAAGGCGCCGACCACGACCAAGGTCGCGGTCGCGACGCGCGCCGCCGTGAACTCGAGGGCGAAGGGCGCGCACATGAGCCACACGCCGGCAGCGAGGTTGATCCATTCCGTGGGCAGCTCGTCGCACGCAACGCATTCGAAGTGCGAATACAGCGCGAGCGAGAGGCCGACGACCACGGCATTCCAGGTCGCGGCCTCGTGGTCGGCATAGCCCATCACCCAGGGCGAAATGGCGAGCCACAGGCTAAGCGCAAAGCTCGCCCAGTCTTGCCACTTCTCCGCCATTGCCCATCTCCTTGCCGCGCTACTGCGCGCACTACAATTGGACCAACGTGGCGTTGCGCCC